>JAHJNW010000170.1 GCA_018820665.1 Alphaproteobacteria bacterium
CCGCGGCGCTGCGGGCGCGGCCGGCCTGCGGCCTGATGTCGGCGAGGTCGCGGGCGAAGGCCCCGCGCAGCGGCTCCAGCGCGAGGCTGTCGGCCTTGGCCGCCTCATAGTGGTCGAGATGGGCGGGGTCCGCGTCCAGCCAGTCCATGAGGTCGGCCTGGTCGCGCGCGTCGACGTCCGGCCGGCTCATGCGCGCCAGCCAGTCCTCGGCCGTCCGCGGCCGTCGGTCGAACAGGGCCGTCAGGCGGTCCATCATGGGCGCTCGCATCTCCTCATCGAAGGCGCTCCCGGACGGTCGCCGCGATTCCCTTCACAAGTCACAACGATCCAGCGGGCGAACACCTCAATGCTCCCGGGATTTTTTCAGTTGGCGGAGCGCTTCTGCGACGTATTTCTCGACCATGCTGACCGAAACCCCCAGCCGCGCGGCGATCTGGCGATAGGTCAGGGCCTCGAAACGGTGCAGCAGGAAGGCGTCGCGGCAACGCGGCGGCAGGGCCCGGATCACGGCCGCGGCGGCGGCCAGGTTCTGGCGCTGGATCAGGCGGTCGTCGGCCGGACTGTCCTCGCTGGCGAGCGCCTTGGGGCCGGCGTCCAGCGCGTGCACGTCGTCGTCCGTGCGCCGGCGCGATTCGCGGCTCTCCGCCTTCCAGCGGTCGTGCTGCAGGTTGCGGGCGATGACGAACAGCAGCGGCCGGGCGTCCGGCGTGTCCAGCTGATGCCCGGCGCGGTGGAAACGCAGGAAGGCGTCCTGCACCACATCCTCCACGTCCGCGGCCGCGCCGCCCTTGCGGGTCAGCCAGACAATCAGTTCGCGGCGCAGGTCGGCGACGACGGCTTCAGGCGACATGACGCCCTTTCCGCCGCGCCGGACATGCGAAGACGCCCCCTCGCGAGGAGGGGGCGTCCATGCAGGCGGGACTTGCGGGGATCAGAAGCTTGCCCGCAGACCGAAGGACACGCGCCGGCCCGACAGTTCGTAGGTCGTCGGGAACGCCGGATCCATCGTGTAGCCGGTGGTGGCTTCGTCGGTGATGTTGATGCCCTCGACGCTCAGCTGGATGGAGTCATTCAGATTGTAGCTGAGCGAGATGTCAGTCTGGCCATAGGCGTCGCGCCAGATCGGATACATCTCATAGCCGATGCCTTCGACGTACTTGTCCTTGAAGTTATAGGACGCGCGCGCCTGGAAGCGGTCGTTCTCGTAATAGACGGTGACGTTGTAGGTCGAGTCGGCCAGGCCGACCGGCGGGGTCGGGATGTCGAGGTCGGACTCCCCGGTCAGCGAGCTGTCCAGCAGGGTGTAGTTGGCGTTGATGCCGAAGCCCTCGAGCGGCTCATAGATCAGGCCCAGCGGGACGATGGCGACCAGTTCGACGCCGCTGACCTCGTAGGAGCCCTCGGCGTTGACGGGCTGATAGACGTCGAAGTCATAGACGCCGTCGATCGTGCCGTTGGCGTTGTATTTGGTCACGTTCGGCACGACGCCGGTGAGCTCGCTGCGGACGACGCCCTCGATTTCCTTCCAGAAGTACGAGACCGCCAGCAGGCCGCCGCCGCCCAGGTACCGCTCCAGGCCGACTTCCCACTGTTTGGCGTAGGTCGGCTCGAGGTTCGGGTTGCCGTCGGTGAAGCGGAAGGAGTTCCAGTTGGCCGTGCGCTTGTAGGCCAGGTCGGACAGGGCCGGACGCATCAGGGTTTCCGAGGCGGCGGCGCGCAGCACCAGGCTGTCGGTCAGCTCGGCGTTGATGTTGAGGCTGGGCAGGACCTTGTCGTAGCCGCCGTCGCTGGACACCGGCTCCGGCGTATAGGTCGTGCCGCCGGTCGGGGTCTGGACCTGGTGATAGCCCGAGGAGGTGATCGAGGTGTCGACGTAACGGGCGCCGCCGTTGACCGCCACCGGCACCGGGCCGATGTCGAAGTTGAAGTCGGCCATCGCATAGAGGCTGAGCACCTCTTCCGACACTTCATAGTACTGGCCGGGGTTGAAGGGGGTCGAGAAGCCGTCATAGCGGAAGGTCTGACGGGCGTATTCGTTCGACACCTGGCTCCAGGTCAGGTCGCGGGCGCTGTAGGCGCCGCCGGGCACCAGATCGGCGATCGGCGTCAGTTCGCTGTCGGCCAGGGTGCGGGTGTTGACCCACGAGGAGTCGCCCGGTCCGGGGCCCTGGATTTTAAGCTCGCCGTACTGGCGCTCCTTGGTGCGGTCGGTGTAGCGCGCGCCGACCTGGACGCTGGTCAGGGCCGGGAAGGCCTCGAGGTCGAAATAGCGCGTCAGGTCGCCCTGGGCGGCGTATTTGTCGTCGGTGATGTGCTCCAGCGAGGTTTCATAGGCCTCGAACAGATAGCTCGTCGGCGCGTCGTACATGTCGATCGTGGCCGGGTTGGCGCTCGGGATCGTCTCGCCGCCACGGTCGGTCCAGCGGGTGCGCGACGGCGCATAGGCGACGTGCTTGAGGTTGGCGTGGTCCAGCGTCTTCTCGGCGCCCGAGTAGCCGGCCAGGGCGTGCGCCTCCCAGCCGTCGCCGCTCCAGTCCATCTCGGCCCCGAACTGGGCGTACTCGGTCTCGTTGATGCGCTCCTTGCTCAGGAACTCGTGCTGGGTGGCGGTGTAGGAGACGTCGCGCAGCACGACCATGCCGTAGTCGGCCAGGGTGGTGTCGTCGTATTCGTGGATGGTCTCCAGGGTGCTCCGGCTGGAGGCGGAATAGGCCGCGGCGTCATATTCGTCCTCGACCGTGTCGTAGCCGCCCAGCATGGCGTCGAACGACAGGCTGAAGGTCGACGACGGACGGTACTGCAGGGCAAGGGTGCCGCCCCACTGGTCCTGGGTGTTCAGATAGGCGCGGTCTCCGACCTTGTCCTGGAAGATGATGCGGTTGGTCACATTGGTGTCGGCGCGATTCGGCACGATGATGCCGGCGTCGCGCGCCAGCACGGCCACGCCCTGGGCGCCGCGGGCGCCGGTCGATGGCGCCAGGAAACGGGAGATCGGGCGGAAATTGATGCCCGAGTTGGAGTCGGTGCGGTTCGTCCGGCGGGCGGTCGAGAACGACGCCAGCGCGCCCCAGTCGCCCCAGGTGTTGCTGGCCAGGAACGAGACCTTGGGGTCGATCTCTTCGGAGATGGAGTTGTAGGCGCCCTCGACCGCGCCGACCAGCTCATGGCCGCGATAGTCGAACGGACGCGCGGTCGAGATGTTGACGGCGCCGGCGACGCCGCCCTCCTCATCGGCGGCGCGCGGCGACTTCTGCACCGTGACCTGCTGGATCACTTCCGAGGCGAAGATGTCGAGTTCGACTTCACGGCCGCCGCTGCCCGAGGCCGTGGCCAGGTCGTTGATGGTGACGAAGGTGAAGTCGGCCGGCAGGCCGCGGACGCTGACCCGGCCGCCGAGGCCGCGGTTGCGTTCGATGGTCACGCCGGGGATGCGCTGCAGCGCCTCGGCGAGGTTCTGCTCGGGGAAGTTGGCGACGTCGGTGGCGACGATGGAGTCGGAGAAGCCGACGTTCTCACGCTTGATGTCGACCGCCCGCTCGAGGCTGCGCTGATAGCTGCCGGTGACGATGACCTCGTCCAGCTGGGCCGCGTCTTCGGCCGGGGCCGGGGCGTCCTGGGCCGCGGCGGCGCCGGCGCTCATCAGGCCCGCGAGGGCGCAGCCGCCCATCAGCAAGGCCATGCTCGGACGGCGGCCGAAGCCGCTGGTGTTGGTCGATCTGGTCATTGGAAATCCCCGCTGGTCGATGTTGACGTCGGCGGCCGCCGGCGTGGATCGCCGGCCTTCGCCCCCGCAGGCATCAACGACGGTCATCGGCCGCCCCTCAGCGTGTGACAGCGGATTTCACCCAATCTTCACCGAGGTGTCGCGTTCGCCGCCGGCGACCGTCGGGCGCGGGCCGCCTCGACCTCGGCGCGGGCCATTTCCATGTCGCGGCGGAAGATCTCCGACGCCTGTTCGGCGCCGTAGATCACTGCGCCGGACAGGATCCCGGCCTCGGCGGCGGTGTAGCTGTGCGACCCGCAGATGTAGCGGCTCTCGGCGAACTCGCGCCCCCGCGCATACAGGGCGTCGGCCCGCCAGGTCGCGAGTTCGGCCAGCACCATGGCCACATGCATGCCGTGGGCGGCATGGCCCGAGGGATAGTCGGGATTGCCGGCCAGATGATCCGACTTCGCCTCGCAGATCGGCAGGTCCGTGCCGACCCAGGGCCGCCGCGTGGCCCAGTAGGTCTTGGCGTCCCCGACCACCGACCGGTCATTGCCCGACCGGTGCAGCAGGGCGGTCAGCACCGGTGCCTCATCCTCGGTCAGCCGCATGCCGAGGGCGCCGGCGAAATGGTCGTAGATGGAGCCGGTGACGTCGTGGGCGGCCAGGGCCCAGCGCGGCGAACCCTCCAGCGTCCGGGTCTCTTCGAACAGCTCGGCATTGGCGCGGTCGCGGGGCGAGCCCGGCTCGGGCGGCGCCGCCAGCACGGTGGTCAGGTCCGGTCGGTCCGCCGGCGCCAGATAGCCGCGCACCGGGGCGCCGTCGGTCATCTCGACGGCGAGGTCGTCGCAACGCGCCGCGCCGCGCACCGGATTGCAGGCCGCGGCCGCCCCGCCGACCAGCCGCGCCTGATAGGTCGGGAAGCGCGGATCGGCCCACAGATAGTCGGTCGAGACATACTGGGCCCCGCTGGCGAGGGCGGCGCTGCGCCGGTCCGGATCGGCCCGACGCGCTTCGCGGGTGTCGGCGTCGGCGCGGGTGCGCACGACGAAGCCGGCCGCGACCGCGGCGCGGATGCGGTCCTGTTCGGCGACCGGATCGTTGAGCGTCAGATAGGCGGCCGCGGGTGAGGCCTCGTCGGTGTTGACGAACATCGCCCGGCCTTCCAGCGACGGCCGGCCGTCGGCGTAGTCGGCGACCTTGGCCGGCCCCTCGTCGAGGGCGAAGAACACCTTGCCGCGCGCCCCGGCCAGGGTCGGCCAGCCGCCGGCCAGCACGGCCTCGCGAAGGGTGGCGCGCCCTCCCCGCACCGAGTCCGGCGTGATCAGCCGGTCGGGCCCGAACACCGAGCGGATTTCGGCGTCCAGCGCGTCCCAGGCCGCGCTGTCGAAGTCCAGCAGCGTCGTCCCGCCCGGCATCGACGCCCGGCCGGTCTTGGCGTTGAGCATGATCAGGATCGGCGCATGGTCCGGGTGGGCCGCCGACCAGTCGCGGACCTCGCCCAGACATTCGACGAAGGTCAGGCACGAACTGCGGAAATCGACATCCGGCATATGCAGGGTCTTGAAGCCGGGCCGCGCCATCGTCGTGGTGAAGGCCGCGCTGACCGGAGCGCCGCCGCCCAGCGCCGTCAGCGGCCGGGCGAAGCGACCGCCCTGCGGATCGTGCAACACGTCCAGCTCCAGCTGACGGGCGCCGGCGTCCAGTTGTTCCGCCAGCGGACGGTGGGCGTAGTCGAGGCCCAGCGCCCCGTCTCCGCCCGCGGCGACCATGGCCGCCATCTCGTCGGCGGGGATGGCCAGCTTGTAGCTGTTGTGGGTGCCGACGGCCTGCAGGTCGTTGAGCCGCAGGCTCCGGTCCATCCATGGACGGGCGCAGGCGTCGCCGCCGGCGGCGCGCACATCCGCCGCCTCGGGCCGGCAATCCGGCAGATCGGCGGGCGCGGTCGACAGCAGCAGGGACAGGAGCAGGGCGTACATGAGACCTCCGAAGCAGCGGCGGAGGCCTGGCATCCATTCGCGACAGCGGCGTTACGGAGGGCCTCGTTCCCTACAACGGCGGCCGGCCGATGGACCTCAGTGCGTCGGCCTGCCTCCGGTCAGGTCCGGACCGTCTCCGGCCTCCTCCGACGCCGGGCGCAGCGGGCCGACCTCGGGCGCGGCGGTGGTCATCAGCCGCTCGATCCGGTGCAGCGCCCGGGCCAGCTGGCTGCGCTCGGCGTCGTCCAGTTCGGCGAAGGCGGCGAGGAATCCCGGATGCAGCAGATGCGGCGCCGCCTTCAGCGCCTCAGCCCCCGCGGCGGTCAGCCGGGTGTGCACCACCCGCCGGTCCACCAGCGAACGGTCCCGGTCGACCAGCCCCTTGGCCAGCAGCTTGTCCAGCACCGCGACCACGGTCGAGGCCGACATCGCCGCCTCCCGCGACAGCTCCTGGGTGGTGACCTGGCCGAGGCTGCGCACCGCCTCCAGCACCATCAGCTGCGGCAGGGTCAGGCCGGTCAGCCGGGCGATCTCGCGCGATCGGACATCGATGGCCTGGGCGATGCGGCGCATCGACCGCAGCAGGGTGGTGTCGGGATCGGTCGGATTTCCTGATCGGGATGCAGAACCAGCGACGCGCATTCGGGTTGTATTCCTTGGTACACGAACCATTTGTGTACGCACCTTCCACAACACAAGGCGATTTCATGTGCGGTCTGAGCGGCGAGATCAATTTCGACGGCAAGCCGGCCGATGCCGGCGCGCTGCAACGAATGACCGATACGCTCGCCCCGCGCGGACCTGACGGCTCCGGCATCATCCTCAGGGGGCCGGTCGGCTTCGGTCACCGGCGACTGAGCGTGATCGACCTGTCCGAGAAGTCGCAGCAGCCGATGGCCGATTCAGAGCTGGGCCTGACCGGCGTCTTCAACGGCTGCATTTACAACTATCCTGAACTGCGCGCCGAGCTGGAGGGCGAGGGCTACCGCTTCTTCTCCTCCGGCGACACCGAGGTGGTGCTCAAGGCCTGGCGGGCCTGGGGCGACCGTTGCGTCGAGCGCTTCCACGGCATGTTCGCCTTCGTCATCCACGAGCGCGACACCGGTCGGACCGTGATGGCGCGCGACCGGTTCGGCATCAAGCCGCTGTATGTCGCCGAGGCGGGCCAGCGCCTGCGCTTCGCCTCCACCCTGCCCGCCCTGCTGGCCGCCGGCGATGTCGACCGCTCGATCGATCCGGTCGGGCTGCACCACTACATGAGCTTCCACGCCGTCGTGCCGCCGCCGCACACCATCCTCAACGGCGTGAAGAAATTCCCGCCCGCCACCATCCGGGTGATCGAGCCGGACGGCAGCCGCCGCGACCGGGTCTACTGGCGCCCCGAATTCACCCGCGGCCCGGACGACGAGGTCCGGTCGTTCGAAGAGTGGCGCGACCTCGTGCTGGACAGTCTGAGGGTGGCGGTGAAGCGGCGCATGGTGGCCGACGTGCCGGTCGGCGTGCTGCTGTCGGGCGGCGTCGATTCCAGCCTGGTCGTCGGCCTGCTCGCCGAGCTGGGCCAGAAAGACCTGATGACCTTCTCGGTCGGCTTCGAGGAGGCCAATGGCGAAAAGGGCGACGAGTTCGCCTTCTCCGACCTGATCGCCCGGCACTACGGCACGGACCACCACAAGATCTTCGTCCCGCACGACCGGCTGATGGACGCCCTGCCCGGCACGATCGGCGCGATGTCCGAGCCGATGGTCTCCTACGACAATGTCGGCTTCTACCTGCTCAGCCAGGAGGTCTCGAAACACATCCGGGTGGTGCAGTCGGGTCAGGGCGCCGACGAGGTGTTCGCCGGCTACCACTGGTATCCGCCGATGACGGAGTCGAGCGACCCGGTGGAGACCTACGGCCGGGCCTTCTTCGACCGGTCGCACGAGACCCTGTCGAAACAGCTGAACCCGCAATGGCTGGCCGACACGGACGTCAGCCGCGCCCTGGTGGAGGCCCATTTCGCCCGGCCCGGTGCGACGACCCCGGTCGACAAGGCGCTGCGCCTCGACAGCCAGGTGATGCTGGTCGACGACCCGGTGAAGCGGGTCGACAATATGACCATGGCCTTCGGCCTGGAGGCCCGGGTGCCCTTCCTCGACCACGAACTGGTCGAGCTGGCCGCGCGCATTCCGCCGCAGCACAAGCTGGCCCACGGCGGCAAGGGCGTGCTGAAGGAGGCGGCGCGCAAGGTCATCCCGGCCGAGGTGATCGACCGCAAGAAGGGCTATTTCCCGGTGCCGGCGCTGAAATACATCCAGGGCCCCTATCTGGAGATGGTGCGCGACACCCTGACCAGTCAGGTCGCCCGGGAACGGGGCCTGTTCCAGACGGGTTATCTGGATGCGCTGTTCGCCGATCCCACCGGACACATGACGCCCCTCCACGGTTCGGAACTGTGGCAGGCGGCCCTTCTCGAAATGTGGTTGCAGAACCATGGCGTCTGACATCAGGACCGGCCGCAACCAGGCCCACCGGCTCAAGCGCTTCCGCGACGAGGGGCTGAAACCGGTCATCTCCGGCGCCGGAGGCGGCGAAATGGCCGATCAGGCCGTGCTGGACTGCGGCTGGGGCCGGCTGCTGTTCGCCCAGACCTTCGCCGAGGCGGAGCCCCTGATCGAGGCCCTGCGCGCCGAGGGTCCGGACTGCCGCGACATCGCCTTCTATGTCCGCAACCCGCATGTGCTGCTGGCCTCGGCGCCGCAGGAGGTCTTCCTCGACCCGTCGCACAGCTTCCGCCTCGATCTGGGGACCTATCGCCCCAGCCGCCGGCAGCCCCGCGGCTTCGTCGTGCGGCGGCTGTCGTCCGAGCACGACGCGGAGGAGATCAACCGCATCTACGCCGCGCGCAAGATGGTCCAGGCCCGGCCCGGCTTCATCTGGTCCCGCCGCGACGACCGCAGCCTGACCTATCTGGTGGCCGAGGACGCCACCACCGGTCAGGTCATCGGCACGGTGACCGGGGTCAATCACGACCGCGCCTTCAACGATCCGGATCGCGGCTCGTCGCTGTGGTGCCTCGCGGTCGATCCCCAGGCCGCCCAGCCGGGCATCGGCGAGGCGCTGGTGCGCCGGCTGGCCGAGCATTTCTCGACCCAGGGTTTGGCCTCGATGGACCTGTCGGTCATGCACGACAACGACCAGGCCATCGCCCTGTACGAAAAGCTCGGCTTCCGGCGCGTCAGCTTCTTCGGCGTCAAGCGCAAGAACCCGATCAATGAGTCGCTGTTCGTCGGTCCGGCCGAGGCCGACGGCCTGAATCCCTATGGCCAGATCATCGTCGCCGAGGCGCGCCGCCGGGGCATCCAGACCGATGTGATCGACGCCGAGGGCGGGCTGTTCCGCCTGACCTGGGGCGGGCGCTCGATCCGCTGCCGCGAGAGCCTGTCGGAGCTGACCTCGGCGGTGGCGCTGAGCATCTGCGACGACAAGCGGCTGACCCGACGGATCGTCGAACAGGCCGGGGTGACGACGCCCGAACGCATCGACGCCAACGACCCGGATGCCCTGCGCGACGCCCTGACGCGCCACGACGCCTTGGTGGTCAAGCCGGCCCGGGGCGAACAGGGCAAGGGCGTCTTCGTCGGCCTGAAGACCCTCGAGGATGTCGCCGCCGCCATCGAGGCGGCCCGGGTCCAGTGCCCCGAGGTGCTGGTCGAGCAGCAGGTCCAGGGCGACGACCTGCGGCTGGTGGTGATCGACTTCAAGGTCGTCGCCGCCGCCCTGCGCCGCCCGCCCCGGGTCGTCGGCGACGGCCGCTCGACCCTGCGCGCCCTGATCGAACACCAGAGCCGCCGCCGTGAGGCCGCCACCGGCGGCGAGTCGAAAATCCCCATCGACGGCGAGACCCGCCGGACCCTCGCCGAGGCCGGTTACGGCCTCGACGACATCGCCCCGGAGGGGGCCGAGATCCAGGTCCGCAAGGCCGCCAACCTGCATCTCGGCGGCACCATCCACGACGTCACCGACGAGGTCCATCCGGCCCTGATCCGGGCCGCCATCGCCGCCGCCCGGGCGATCGATATTTCCGTCACCGGCATCGATCTGATGGTTCGCAGCCCGCGCGAACCGGACTATGCCTTCATCGAGGCCAATGAACGGCCCGGCCTCGCCAACCATGAACCCCAGCCGACGGCCGAGCGGTTCATCGACCTGCTGTTCCCGCTGTCGCAATCCCCGGCGGCGCGGGCCTTTCACGCCAACGGCTAAACACTGACCAGAGGGCGATCCTGACCTTGGCTTCCATCGACGCTGGATATCTGTGCGACCGACTCCGGGCCCTGCTGGCCATCGCCAGCCCCACCGGCCTGACCGACGAGGCCGTCTGGGACGTCTGCCGCGAACTGGACCGGCTGGGCGTGCCCTATGAGCTGACCCGGCGCGGCGCCATCCGCGCCTGCCTGAAGGGGCGCGAGACCGCCTCGGCCCGGGCCGTCGTCGCCCATCTCGACACCCTCGGGGCCCAGGTGAAGCGCATCAAGGAGACCGGCCGGCTGGAAGTGGTCCCGATCGGCCACTGGTCGTCGCGTTTCGCCGAGGGCGCCCGCTGCACCATCTTCGCCGAGGACTCGACCTGGCGCGGCGGCATTCTGCCGCTCAAGGCCTCCGGCCACACCTTCAACGAGGAGGTCGACGAACAGCCGGTCAGCTGGCGCCAGGTCGAACTGCGCATCGACGCCGAGGTCCGCTCGGCCGGGGACGTGCGGCGCCTCGGCATCGACGTCGGCGACATCGTCGCCATCGATCCCCAGCCCGAGTTCCTCGACAACGGCTTCATTGTCTCGCGCCATCTCGACGACAAGGCCGGCGTCGCCGCCATGCTGGCCGCGCTCGAGGCTCTTGTGCGCGAGGGGGCCCAGCCGCCGGTCGACGTCTTCTTCCTGTTCACCATCGCCGAGGAGGTCGGCTCGGGCGCCTCGTCGGTGCTGGTGCCGGACGTCGCCTCCATGGTCACCATCGACAACGGCACCACCGCCCCGGGCCAGAACTCCGACGAGTTCGGCGTCACCATCGCCATGGCCGATCAGACCGGCCCGTTCGACTGGCACCTGACGCGCAAGCTGGTCGGACTGGCGCGCGAGCACGACATCCCGTTCCAGAAGGACGTGTTCCGCTACTACCGTTCCGACTCGGCCTCGGCGCTGGAGTCGGGCGCCGACATCCGCACCGCCCTGATCACCTTCGGCGTCGACGCCAGCCACGGCTATGAACGGATCCACACCCACGCCCTCGTGTCGGTCGCCCGGCTGACCGTGGCCTACGCCCTGAGCCCGGTCGAGATCGGCCGCGACCGGGCCCTGCTGTCGGACCTCGAGGGCTTCACCCATCAGCCGCAGGCCGACCCGGCGGAGTAGTGAACCGGCCCCGCCGGCCCGTCAGCGGTCGCGGAATTTCCACTTCATCGCCAGCACCCCGGCGGCCATCAACAGGGCGCAGGCGTTGGCGACGGTGACCGGCCAGGCCGTCGTCATCACGCCATAGACGACCCACAGGGCGAAACAGGTCACCGTCAGGGCATAGGTCCTCAGCGACACCGCCGAGGCGTCGCGGCTCTTCCAGATCTTGATCATCTGCGGCGCGAAACTGGTGACCGAACAGACGGCGGCGGCCGAGCCGACGATATTGGCGACGAGGCTCACGCGGCGCGCCCCGGGCGGCGTGCGGCGGGCTTCACGGGGGGCGACGCCTCCCGCGCCTCGTCCTCCCGGCGCGTCGCCACCACCGGCGGCCCCTCGCTGCGGATCCGCAACGCCCGCGCCTCGACCTCGGCGAGGATGGCGTCCAGCTCGCGCTCGCTCAGCCGCTCGATGCCGACGAACCGCTCATCGGCCGTGCCGACGGCGTGGATCAGCTCGTCCAGCTTGGCCTGGATCGCCGCCCCGTCGCGGTTCTGGGTGTTCTGGATCAGGAACACCATCAGGAAGGTGACGATGGTGGTGCCGGTGTTGATCACCAGCTGCCAGTCGCCGCTGAACCGGAAGATCGGTCCCGTCAGCGCCCAGATCGCCACCACGGCCAGGCAGACGAGGAAGGTCCACGGCCGCCCCGCAACCCGGGCCGTGCGGTTGGCGAATTGCAGAAACAGCTTTTCCATCAGCGACCTAATCCGCTCCCGGGGTGGAAGTTGCACCCGATCCGGAGGCCCTGCCCCCGCCGTCCCGGTTGTCGACTGAGTCCCGGCCGCTGTCGCGCCTGTCTAGGGTGCGACGGGCGCCAGAAGCGGCGCCACCGCCTCGCCCTCGTCGACCGTGCGCAGGAAGGCCGGCGGCCGCATCGCCCGCGTCCGCTGCTCGAAGGCATACCCCAGCGACAGCACCTTGGCGTCCTCCCACTGGCCGGCGATGAAGCTGATCCCGACCGGCAGGCCGTCGACGAAGCCCATCGGCACGGTCAGGTGCGGATAGCCGGCGATGGCCGGTATCTGGCTGGCCGAGCCGGCGTAGTGGTCGCCGTTGACGACATCCGTGGTCCAGGCCGGCCCGGTCGTCGGCGCGATCAGGGCGACGACCTGATGCTCGCGCATCAGCCGGTCGATGCCCTCGGCCCCCGCCAGCCGCAGCGAGGTCGCCCGCGCCTCGACATAGGCCGGATCGTCCAGCCCGCCCTTCGACTGCGCCAGCAGGAACAGCTCCTGGCCGAACAGCGCCAGTTCGCGCGGCGTGCGCTCGTTGAAGGCGATCACCTCCGCCAGCGTCCGCGTCGGCACCTGCGCCGGGTCGGTCGAGGCCAGATAGGCGTTCAGGTCATGCTTCAGTTCGTACATCAGCACCTCCAACTCGGCGCCGCCCATGGCCTCCATGTCCGGCCCCTCGGCGATCTCCACGATGACCGCCCCGGCCGCGCGCATCGCCTCGAGACTGGCCTCGAACACCGCGTCGGTCTTCGCCGAATAGCCCATCGAGAAGCGCATCACCCCGATCCGCGCCCCGTCCAGCGATCCGGCGTCCAGCGCCGCGCGATAGTCAACCTTGCGCGCATCCGCCTCGGCCGTCGCCGCATCCAGCGGGTCAGAGCCGGCGATGGCGGTCAGCACGATCGCCGCGTCCTCGACCGTGCGCGTCATCGGCCCGGCCGTGTCCTGCGAATGGCTGATCGGCACGATATGCGTCCGGCTGACCAGCCCGACCGTCGGCTTGAAGCCGACGATGCCGTTTAGCGCCGCCGGGCAGGTGATCGAGCCGTCCGTCTCGGTGCCGATCGCCGCCGGCGCCAGCCCGGCCGCCACCGCCGCCCCGCTGCCCGAGGACGAGCCGCAGGTGTTGCGGTCCAGCGCATGCGGATTGCGCGTCAGCCCGCCGACGGCGCTCCAGCCGCTGGTCGAGTTCGACGAACGGATATTGGCCCACTCCGACAGATTGGTCTTGCCGAGGATCACCGCCCCGGCCTCGCGCAGCCGCGCCACCAGCGGCGCGTCCCGCCCGGGGGTGTTGTTCGCCAGCGCCAGCGAGCCGGCCGTGGTCGGCATGTCGGCCGTCTCGATATTGTCTTTCAGAAGGATGGGGACGCCCCGCAGAGGGCCCGGCTGCGCCACCAACTTGTCGCTGAGAACAATCACGCTTCCCAGCTCAGGATCGATTTCCCGAGCCCAGAACAGATACCCTTCCGCATACGCCGGCCCCCCATCCACCACCCGGGTTACGGGTCCGGGGCCCTCGTCGGGGCCGATCGGGTCGGTGTGGTCCCGATGGTCGATCGATTGGATGAGGCTCGTTGATCGACAAACCCGGGTATGCCCAATCTCGCTGGGAGCAAGGTCTTGGTCAGCATGCCGCGCGCGTGCCCGGGCCGCGGCTTGCGGCGGCAGGTTTCGAAGATCGAAACAGGGGCCAATACTCGCGTACATGTCGCGGACAACCGCGACGTCGAGAACCAATCCGATCTGTGGCTCGACGGAGGCCGGACGCCCCCCCTCACCTGCCGACGGGGCGCTCGCGCACCCCGACAGAGCCAACGCTGCTCCCGCGACCAGCCCCGCATGGCGGCCGACCTCAGCAAAAGCCCTCCGCCTCGACGGGGAAGGGTTGGGAGGGGGTGGTGGCAGGACGCTGGAGACAGAGCGCTGATGGGCTCCGTCAGCCCTGCCCAACAGCCTCTCGCGCCCTGTCCTGAACATCACTGCCACCACCCCATCCCACAACCCCTTTTCCCCTCGAGGCGAAGGGGAGCCTATTCCGCGACCGCCCGCGACCCGATCGTCCGGTCGAGGAAGTCCAGATACGTCCGCCATTGCTGCAGCTGCCTTTCATTGCCCCGCACCCCGTGGCGCTGGCCGGGATAGAGCATCATCTCGAACGGCTGGCTGTTCTCCTGCAGCGCATTGATCACCCGGGTCGCGTTCTCGAAGATCACGTTGTCGTCCGCCATGCCGTGCATCAGCAGCAGCAGCCCGGTCATGTTCGGCAGGCGCGGAATGGCGTCCGAGGCGGCGTAGCCCTCCGGATTCAGCTCCGGCGTCGACATGAACCGCTCGGTGTAGTGGGTGTCGTACAGGCTCCACTCGGTCGGCGGGGCGCCCACGGCCGCGGCCGCCAGTCCCATCCGCGGCTCGGTGATGGCCATCAGGCTCATGAAGCCGCCGTAGGACCAGCCCATCATGGCGATGCGGTCGTCATCGACGAACGGCAGCGAGCGCAGATAGTCGGCCGCCAGCACCTGATCCTCGATCTCCGGCTGGCCCATCTTCAGATACAGCGCCTGTTTGAACGCCGCCGAGCGATAGCCCTCGCCGCGGTTGTCGAGGCGGAAGACGATATAGCCGGCCTCGGTCAGCAGTTGGCTGGTCGACCCCTGCCAGGCCTTCTTGACCCCCCCGCCCGACGGGCCGCCATAGACCTGCATGACCACCGGGTAGGTCTTCGACGGGTCGAAGCCCGGCGGCGTCGTCATCTGCCAGACCAGGGTCTCGCCATGGCTCTCCAGCGTGCCGAAGGTCACCTCGCCGCGCCGCGAAACATAGGGGTGGAACGGGTGATCCTCGTCCAGCCGGTTCTCCTCGATCCAGCGCACGAAGCTCCCGTCGGCGCGATACAGGCCCGACTGGGACGGCGTGTTCAGGTCCGTGTAGTTGCCGACGAAGGCCGTCCCGGTGCGGTTGACCGAGGCGCTCCACCAGCCGCCGGCCGGCGTCACCGCAACAGGCGTCATGTCCTCACGCAGGCTGGTGCGGAACAGCTGCTGCTCGATCGGCAGTTCCTTTCCGTCGCGCATCGAGGCGGTGAAGAAGACCTCGCCCGTCTCCTGGTTGACGCCGTCCAGCGACTTGACCGGCCAGTCGCCGCTGGTGATGGCGCGCAGCTGCCGGCCATCGCGGTCGTACAGATACAGGTGGTTCCAGCCGCTCTCCTCCGACGACCAGATGAAGGTCCCGTCCTCCAGCGCCTTGAAATTGCTGTTCAGCGGCACCCAGGCCTCGGAGCGCTGGGTGGCGATCACCCGCGACGCGCCGGTGGCCGGATCGACGCTCAGCAGGTCCAGCGTCTTCTGGTCGCGCGACTGGCGCTGGACGTACAGCGTCTTCGCATCCGCCGACCAGTTCACCCGGGCCAGATAGATGTCGGTGTTGGCGCCCAGATCGACCTTGGTCCGCCGCCCGCTCTCGCGGTCGTGGACATAGAGCTCGACCACCGCATTGGGTCTTCCGGCCCGGGGATAACGCTGCTCGACCACGCTCGCGCCGCCGCCGGTGATGTCCAGCCGCGGGATGATGTCGACGGTCGATTCATCGGTCCGCTGCAGGGCGATGTAGCGCTCGTCCGGGCTCCACCAGTAGCCGGTGTCGCGGTCCATCTCCTCCTGGGCGATGAACTCGGCGGTGGCCCAGGTGATCAGCCCCTCACCGTCCGTCGTCACCGCCGTCTCGCGGTTCGCCGCCAGGTCGTAGACGACCAGATCCTGATCGCGGACCCAGGAGACATAGTTCCCGTCCGGCGACACCTTGGCGTCGATCTCGTCGGCCTCGGTCTCGGTCAGACGGCGCACCGCGCCCCCCTCGCGCTCGGCGAGGAAGACGTCGCCCTCCAGCGGCGCGAGGATGTAGCGGCCCTGCTCGTCCCACGAATATTCGACCACGCCGCGGGCGCTGATCCGCATCCGCTCGCGCCGCGCCTTCTCGGCCTCCGACAGTTCGCCGGCGTCGGGGACCAGGGCCCGGGCGTCGATCAGTTTGAACGGCTCGCCCTCGCCGGTCGGCGCGGCCCACAAATCCAGCACGTCGACGTCGTCCTCGCGCGAGCGCAGGAAGGCGACCAGCTCGCCGTCCGGCGACAGGCTGACCCCCTTGGCCACCGGACCCGCCAGCGACGGATTGGCGAAGACCCGTTCGGGCGTCAGCACCGCCGGGTCCGGCGTCTGCGCCGCGGTCTGGGCCTGGGCCGCGGTGAACGGCGCCTGGGCCGCGAAGAACAGGGTGGAGGCGAGAAGAATGTTGCGCATGGCGACGACGCTAGAGATCGAATCCGCCTTCGTCATCCCTCTTTGCCCGACCCGACCATCCCGGACCCTGCCAACCCGGCCAAACCCGGTCCAAACCCTGCCATCCCGCACCCCCGATTTTCCCTGTCCCGGCGGCTCGACCGAAAATTCCGTCCCCTGGCGAGGACAGCTGTTCCATCCCGACTCCACCATGGAGCGGACGGCTTCACCGCGCCGCGCGGCCTGCCGTTCCGGCGGATCGCGGCCTGCGACCGATTTCGACGCCTCCGCGCGCTACAGTCTCTCCACCCCGGTCTTTGACAGTCTGAATCGCCCGCCGCTCCGCCCGGGACCGGCCGCTCCGGAGAGTCCGGGAGTGTCGGGATGACAGGGTTTCGCGCTTTTTTGGCTGACAGGGTTTCGCGCCCGCCCCGCCCGCGCGACACCGCATCCCTTCCCCCTCCGCCTTCCGCCCCCTAATAAGCCCCCGATGACCGACGTCGCCGTCTCCGCCCCGCCCGCCAAGGCCTCGCCCTTCCACGAGCTGGAAGTGCTGTGGGTGCACCACTGGACCGACCAGCTGTTCAGCTTCCGCATCCGCCGGCCCGAGGATTTCCGCTTCCGCTCCGGCGAGTTCGTCATGCTCGGCCTGCCCGGAGAAGACGGCGGCAAGCCCGTGATGCGCGCCTATTCCATCGCCAGCCCCAGCTGGGACGAGGCGCTGGAGTTCCTCTCCATCAAGGTCCCCGACGGCCCCCTGACCTCGCGCCTGCAAAAGATCCAGCCCGGCGACACCGTGCTGATGGGCAAGAAGCCGACCGGCACCCTGGTGCTGGACGCCTTGACCGGCGGCGAGCGTCTCTGGCTGATCGGCACCGGCACCGGCCTGGCCCCGTGGCTCAGCGTGGCCCGCGACCCCGACACCTACAGCCGTTTCGGTCAGGTCATCGTCTGCCATACGGTGCGCAATGTCGCCGACCTGGCCTACCGCGACTTCTTCACCTCCGGCATCCACGACGACCCCCTGATCGGCGATGAGGCCAAGGCCCAGTTGCGCTACTATCCGACCGTCACCCGCGAGGCCTTCGAAACGCCGGGCCGGATCACCGATCGCATCGGCTCCGGGGCCCTGTTCGCCGACCTCGGCCTGCCGCCCGGCTTCTCCCCGGCCACCGACCGCGTCATGCTGTGCGGCTCCATGGCCATGATCAAGGAAGTCGGCGAGCTGCTCGAGGGCTATGGCCTCAAGGAGGGCTCGAACGCCGAGCCCGGCGACTATGTTCTGGAGCGCGCCTTTGTCGGTTGATCTGAAGGACGCGCCCGTGACCGTCGCCATCGACGCCCGCGTCGCGCCCGAGGCCTGCGTCTCGATGACCGAGGTCCGCCACGGCGTCGACGCCCTCGATCGCGCCCTCGTCGCCCTGCTGGCCGAACGCCAGCGCTATATGGACGCCGCCGCCCGCATCAAGCCGGACCGCTCGGTCGTGCACGATGACGCCCGGATCGAGGATGTCGTGGCCAAGGTCCTCGCCGCCGCCGCCCCCGCCGGCCTCTCGCCCGCCATCGCCGAGCCGGTCTGGCGCACCCTGATCGACCGCTGCATCGCCCACGAGTTCGACACCTTCGACCGCACCCGCGGCTAACCCTTCAGCGACCTCAGCATCAGCTCGTGCCGGTACGCCGCCACATCGGCCAGGGCCAGGTCCAGGGCGTCGCGCACCCGGCTCAACATCGGCGGCGCCTCGGCCTTGTCGGCCGCTTCCGCAAGCTGACAGGCCTCGGCCAGCGCCTCCGCCCCGATCCCGGCCGCCGCGCCGCGGATCGTATGAACCCCGTCGCGCCAGCCGGCCTCGCGCACGTCCAGCATCGGCGACCACATCGCCGCCTGCTGGACGAACAGACCCAGCACCTCCTCGCTGATGGCGTCGTCGCCGGCGGTCATCCGCTCCAGCACCGCGAAGTCGACCGCTCCCGACAGATCCCGTCTCGCCATCGCCGTCCCGCCCCTCATTCCGGCGCAGACTAGCGCGCCTCCGGGGACCGCGAAATGGACGCTTGCGCCGGAGAGGCCGAGCCAGTATCAGGAGCGCCCTTCGGAGACCGGCCCGCCGTTCCCCGAAGCCGCCGTCCCGAGGGACGCGCAGACGCATGGTCCGGGTGATTAGCTCAGTTGGTAGAGCAGCTGACTCTTAATCAGCGGGTCCACGGTTCGAGCCCGTGATCACCCACCATCGTCCTTCCCGCCGGGTCTAGCGAAACGCCGTCCCCGGCCGCACGCCCAGCCGCCGGAACAGCATGGCCGCCGGACAGAAGCGGGTGACCGAGGCCTGCATCAGGTTCAGGCCCACGAACACGGTCAGCCAGACCCAGGCCGGATCGACCCAGCGGGTCAGGGCGACGCTGACCAGCACCACGACTCCGGCGAACAACATGACGGCGCGGTCGAGGCTCATGCTCGCGACTCCTGACTGGGTGTGGATGTGGGGGTGCGGCGCACCTTGTGGGCGCCGATCAGGTCGAGGGCCAGCTTCTCATAGAGCGGCTCGGCCTGGCCCTTGCGGACCTTGTGCAGAAAATAGCCCTCGAAGGCGACCTTGGCCGTATGCACCCAGCGGCCGCTGGCCGACCAGTTGATGTTGCGCGGCGGGATCTGCGGCTGGGCCATGAAGGCGACGCCGCCGTCGCCGAAATCGGCCAGGCAGATGGCGTTCCAGCTGGCCTCGAAGGTCGGCGCCTCGCCGTCGAGAATCTGCTTCAGATTGGCCGAGATGGCCGAGACCATGCTCTCGATCATGAAGCCGGTCTTGGGCACGCCCACCGGCACCGGCGTCGGCCCGGTCGGCGGAATGGCGATGCAGACGCCCAGGGCGAAGATGTCCGGCCAGGTCGGATTGCGCTGGTGCTTGTCGACCAGGATGAAACCGCGCGGATTGGTCAGACCCTCGATCCCGCGCACGGCGTCGACCCCGCGGAACGCCGGCAGCATCATGGAATACGAGAACGGCAGGTCGTGGTTGGCCTTCACCGTCCCGTCCTCGCCGACCTCCTCGACATGCATCAGGCCGGCGTCGACGCTCTTCACCTTCGCATTGGTGATCCATTTGATGTGCCGCTGGCGCATCTCGCTTTCCAGCAGCCCCTTGGTGTCGCCGACCCCGTCGAGGCCGAGGTGGCCGATGTAGGGCTCGGAGGTGACGAAGGTCATCGGCACCTTGTCGCGCAGCTTGCGGCGGCGCAGCTCTGTGTCGAGGATCATGGCGAACTCATAGGCCGGGCCGAAGCACGAGGCGCCCTGGACCGCCCCGACCACGATCGGGCCGGGCTTCTTCACGAATTCGTCGAAGGACTCCGCCGCCTTCGCGGCGTGGTCGACATGGCAGATCGACACCGTATGGCCGTCGGGCCCAAGCCCCGGAATCTCGTCGAAGGCCAGTTCGGGGCCCGTGGCGATGACCAGATAATCGTAGTGCAGGGCCCGTCCGTCGGCCAGGTCGATGCCCTTTTCATGCGGCCGGATGCGGCTCGCCCCGACGTTGATGAACTCCACGCCCTTGCGGTTCATCACCTCCGGCAGGCTGACCTCGATGGCCTCGCGCTTGCGCCAGTGCACCGCCACCCACGGGTTGGAGGGGGTGAAGTGGAAGATGTCGCCCTTCGACACCACGACGATCCGGGCGCGGTCGCCGAGGGTGTTGCGGATGTCATAGGCGGCGATGGCGCCGCCCAGGCCTGCGCCGAGGATAACGATGGTGGGCCGATCCATTCGCGGTCTCCTTCCCGGGACGATGTTCGTTTCCTGATCCTGCGCCCGCCCGCCCCCCGCGCCTTGATCCGCATCAAGGCCGGCTTGCCGGGCCGGGAGGACAGTCCTCAGGCTTGCAATCATATTAGCGACATCTAATATTAGCGCAAGCTCACATAAGGACTGACGATGACCAAGCCCACGGCCCTGTTCGCCGCCCTCGCCGCCGCCGCCGTTCTGGCCGGCGGCCTGTCGGCCTGCGGCGAGAAGCCCGAGGTCGTGGCTACGACGCCTGCGCGGGGCGAGCGGATGACCGTGGCCGAAGCCCTGATCGATGCGGTCAAGCCGGCCTCGGCCGTGGTCGCCTCGCGCGATCTGGGCGAGGCGCGGGCCCGTATTCCCGGCACGCTGACGCAGTTGAACGTGCGCGAGGGCGACACGGTGCGCGAAGGCCAGGTCATCGGCCTGGTCGTCGACAACCGCGTCGGCCTCGAGACCGCGGCCTACGGCGCCCAGGTCGCGGCGGCCGAGGCCGAGGCCGCGCGCGCCCGGGCCGACCTGTCGCGGATCCAGACCCTGTTCGACAAGGGCATCTACGCCCAGGCCCGGCTCGACCAGGCGCTCGCCGCCTCCCGGGCCGCCGACGCCCAGGTCCGGGCGGCGCGCGCCGTGCGCTCGGCCAGCGCCGAAACCGGGGCCCAGGGCCGGATCCTGGCCCCCGCCTCCGGCCGCGTGCTCACCGCCGACGTGCCCGCCGGCTCGGTGGTCAGCGCCGGCCAGTCGGTCGCGACCATCACCGCCGGACCGCTGGTTCTGCGCCTCGAACTGCCCGAGGCCCAGGGCCGCAACCTGCGCGTCGGCCAAAGCGTCGTCGTCTCGTCCGAAGACCTGCCCGGCGTCAGCGCCGGGACCATCGCCCAGGTCTATCCGGCTACGACCGGCGGTCAGACCACCGCTGACATCTCCGTCCCCGGCCTCAGCAGCGACCGCGTCGGCCAGCGGGTCACCGTTCAGGTTCCGGTCGGCCAACGGCGCGCCCTCGTCATTCCCCGCCGTGTCGTCTCCACCCGCTACGGCATCGACTTCGTCCGCACCGTCGACCGCGCAGGGCGGGTCGCCGAGGCGCCGGTCCAGCTGGGCGGCCCTGTCAGCGGCGACCGCGTCGAGGTTCTGTCCGGCCTCGCCGCCGGCAATGTCGTTCTGGCTCCGGAGATGGCCCGATGAACCTCGGCCTGTCCGGACGGCTGACGAAAGCCACGCTCAATTCGCCGCTGACGCCCTTGATGCTGCTGGCGGCGATCGCCGTCGGCCTGATGGCGGTGCTGTCGATCCCCCGTGAGGAGGAGCCGCAGATCAGCGTGCCCATGGTCGACATCATGGTCGCGGCCCCGGGACTCAGCGCCTCCGACGCCACGGAACTGGCGGCCAAGCCGCTGGAAGCCATCGTGCGCAGCATCGACGGCGTCGAGCACGTCTACACCCAGGTGCAGGACGACCAGGTGATGGTCACCGCCCGCTTCCTGGTCGGCTCTGACCCCGACGACGCGGCGGTCCGCGTCCACGAGAAGGTGCGCGCCAACTACGGCGCCATTCCCGTCGGCGTTTCAGAACCGCAGATCGTCACCCGCGGCATCAACGACGTGCCCGCGGTGGTCCTGACCCTGACGCCGCGCGCCGACACCGCCGGGCGCTGGAGCGATCAGGCCCTCTATGACGTGGCCGCCCGGCTGCGCACCGAGATCGGCAAGGTCGAGGACGTCGGCCTGACCTTCATCGTCGGCGGACGGCCGTCGGAGATCCGGGTCGAGCCCGATCCGGCCCGCATGGCCGCGCGCGGCGTGGCCCTGTCCTCGGTGCTGGAGACCGTCGCTCAGGCCAATCGAAGCTTCCCCGCCGGCGCCTTCCGCGACCAGGGCCGGGCCGTGTCCCTGCGCTCGGGCCAGCGGCTGGCCACCCCCGATGACGCCTCGCTGCTGACCGTCCGCTCGATGGCCGGCGAGCCCGTCTATCTGCGCGACGTGGCCACCGTGGTCCAGGCCCCGCGCGAGGATCAGGCCCGCGCCGCCCACTACGCCCGCACCGGCGACGGCTGGAGTCGCACCCCCGCCGTCAGCCTCGCCATCGCCAAACGCCAGGGCGCCAACGCTGTGGTCGTCTCCCACGGAGTGATGCAACGCGTCGAGGCGCTGAAAGGCACGCTGATCCCCGACGGGCTCGAGGTCGTGGTCACGCGCGACTACGGCGAGACCGCCAATGAAAAGGCCAATGAGCTGCTGATGCACCTCGGCCTCGCGACCCTCTCCATCGTCATCCTGATCGGCTTCGCCATCGGCTGGCGCGAGGCCGGCGTGACGGCGGTGGTGATCCCCACGACCATCCTGCTGACCCACTTCGCCTCGAACCTGATGGGCTATACCATCAACCGGGTCAGCCTGTTCGCCCTGATCTTCTCG
>JAHJNW010000171.1 GCA_018820665.1 Alphaproteobacteria bacterium
CGAGGATCGCGCCCGCCTGCCCGCCTCGGCCCTGCCGGTCAATTGGGAGCGGACCCCGCGCAACGCCGACTGCCCCTGCGGCTCGGGCCGCAAGTTCAAGCACTGCCACGGCAGCCTGATCTAGCGCTGTCGCCCGCCCCGGCCGGAGCGGTCGGGGCGGATCGCGGTCGGCCGATGCCGCGCGCCGATGACCGCTGGCTGGTCACGGCTGTCGCCTGAGGCGGCTGGCGGCGCCGGTTCAGCCGTGCGACATCGGGCGCATGACCCACAAGAGCCTGTTCTCCCGCGCCCTGTCGCTCGACCCCGAGCGGCTGCATTTCGCCGCCCACAGCCATCACCTGTGGCCGGACGCCTCGTTCGACGGCCAGGTGCGGGCCTGGGTCGAGGCCAACAAATTCGCCGACCGCAAATGGGATCTGGTGTTCGGCGACGTCGTGCCCGAGGCGCAGGGCCACGTGGCCCGCGAGCTGAACCTGCCCTCGCCCGACACGGTGGTGTTCGCGCCCAACACCCACGACTTCCTGCTGCGGATCTTCTCCGGCTTCGAAACGAAACCCGTCCGCATCCTGTCGACCGACGGCGAATTCCACTCGTTCCGGCGGCAGGGCGAACGCTGGGAGGAGGCCGGCGAGGCCGTGGTCACCCGCATCCCCCTGCATCCGTTCGAGACCTTCGACGACCGTTTCGTCGAGGCGGCGCGGACCGGCGGCTTCGACTGGATCGTGGTCAGCCAGGTCTTCTTCAAGACCGGTCAGGTGTTCGGCCGGATGGCCGATCTCGCGGCCCTGGCCGACCCGGCGGGTCCGTGGGTGCTGATCGACGGCTACCACGGCTTCATGGCCACGCCGACCGACCTGTCGGCGGTCGCGGACCGGATCTTCTACGTCACCGGCGGCTATAAATACGCCATGTCGGGCGAGGGCGCCGGCATCCTGCACGCCCCCGACGGCTTCTGCCCGCGCCCCGTCGCGACCGGCTGGTTCGCCGAGTTCGGCGAGCTGATGGGCCGGCCCGAGGACGTCCAGTACCGCGCCGACGCCGGCCGCTTCTGGGGCGCCACCTTCGACGCCACCCCGCTGTACCGGTTCAACGGCGTGCGCCGCATGCTGGACGAGGCGGGCCTGACCACCGCCGGGATCGCCGACCACGCCCGCGGCCTGATGCGGCGCTTCCAGGACGCGATGGCGGCCGGGCAGGCCGGACGGCTGGACAAGGCCGAGCTGAGCAATCCGGTCGAGGGCGAGGCCGCCCGGGCCCGCTACCTCGCCTTCCGCCACCCCGACGCCCAGGCGTGGCGGGCGCGGCTGATCGACGCCCATGTGGTCACCGACGTGCGCGACGACACCCTGCGCTTCGGCTTCGGCCTGTATCAGGACGCGGCCGACGTCGACCGGCTGATCGAGGTCTGCAAACGGGTGCTCTGACCCGCCGTCCCGGCGTCAGAAGAAGGTGGTGTCGTCCGACGTCTTCGGCTCGGGAGCCTTGCGGGGCGCCGGCGGCGTCGCCGGTCGCGCCGGCGTGGTCGGGGCCGGCGTCGCGCCGCCCGGAGCGGGCAGAGGCTCGCCCTCGACCGGCGGAACCGGCCCGAGGCTCGGATAGGGCAGGCTCTCATCCCCGCCGTCGCCGGGCGCCGCCGGGGCGGGCGCAACGCCGTCGGCCGGAGCCGCCATCGAACCGATCCGGTCGGGCGCGCCCAGATCGTCGCGGACAAAGGCCCACGACCGGCTGTCCGAGCAGGCGCAGGCCTTCATATACCCCTGGGCGTCGCGCCAGATGATCAGCGGATAGCCGACGCCCAGCCCTTCTCCGGCCAGGGCCCCGGTCAGCTGTTCGACGAAGTCGCGGCCGGCCTCGACCACCGCCCCGCGCGCCAGATTGCCGTCGGCGGCGGGAATGCCCGCCGCGGTCCAGTTGTTCGAAGGCGTGGCGGTCCAGCGCTGGTACAGGGTCCAGTCGCGCGTCAGCCACAACTCGGCCACCGTGGCCCGTTCGGCCGCCGTCGACTGGGTCAGACCCTCGCGGTCCGGCCGGACGAAGACGATGAACCGCACCTCGACGCCGGCGGCGCGCAGCTTGGGCGCCTCCTCGCGCTCATAGCGCTGCATCGCCGCCGAGTCGCGATAGCCGACGATATAGACCGGCTCGCCGCCGCCCCCGGCCGACAGCCAGGACGACTCGTCCAGCAGCCGCTGCACCTCGGCCTGGTTGCGGGTCACGGTGACCGGCTGGAAGCGGGCGTAGAAATGCTGATAGGCCCAGAACCCGCCGATCGCGAGGATCAGACCGATCAGGGCCGCGAGGGCCGACCAGACGAAAAAGCGACGCATGCGGGGGAGCGCTCCAGCTTCACTGTGGTTGGAAGTTAACGCCTAGCACCGAATTGCGATGCGACGAACGTTGGAGAGGCGAACCCCTACCCCATCGTCGGAATGACGAAGCTGGAATCCGCGTGTTCCAGATCGCTGTCGGGCCAGCGGGCGGTGACGGTCTTGACCTTGGTCCAGAATTTCACCCCCTCCATGCCGTGCTGGTTGGTGTCGCCGAAGGCCGAGCGCTTCCAGCCGCCGAAGGTGTGATAGGCGACCGGCACCGGGATCGGGACGTTGATCCCGACCATGCCGACATTGACCCGGGCGGCGAAGTC
>JAHJNW010000172.1 GCA_018820665.1 Alphaproteobacteria bacterium
GGCCGCGACGCCGGCGGGAACCGGCCTGGCCGGCCTGCGGGTCCTGTGCGTCGACAATGAACCGGCCATCCTCGAGGCGCTGACCGCCCTGCTGGGGCGGTGGGGGATGACGCCGGTGACCGCGCCGGACGCGGCGGCGGCCCTCGCCCTGGCGGGGCCGTTCGACGCCGCCTTGGTCGATCTGCATCTGGGCGACGGATCCGACGGACTGTCGCTCGTCGCCGACCTGCGGGCGCGCGGCCTGGGCCATATCGCCCTGATCACCGCCGACGCCGACGAGACGGTGCCGGCGCGGGCCGCCGCGGCCGGCGCGGCCCTGATGTCGAAACCGGTCAAGCCGGCGGCGCTGAAGGCCTTCCTGTCCGCCCGTCGTCGCGGCTGAGGCGGGTGGTCAGGCCCCGACCGACAGGGCGCGGGCGGCGATCACCGCCTGGGTGCGGTTCTGGACGCCCAGCTTGCGGAATACGCCGGTCAGATGCGCCTTGATCGTCGCCTCGGTGACTCCAAGGTCGAAGGCGATCTGCTTGTTCAACCGGCCCTCCTGCAGACCGATCAGAATGCGCAGCTGCGAGGGCGTCAGGCTGGCGATGCGCGCTTCCATGGGTTCGGCCTCCGGGGCGTCGGCGGTGGCAGCGTCGGCCGTCGTGGGGGCCCAGTTGTCGCCGGCCCGGATCGCTTCCAGCGCCTCGATCATTTGGGCAAGGGTGGCCGACTTGGGGATGAAGCCGGCGGCCCCGAAGGCCAGGGCCCGGGCGATGGTCGCCGCGTCCTCGCTGGCCGACACCACGACCACGGGGACGGTCGGATAGTCGCTGCGGACCCCGGCCAGGCCGGCGAAGCCCTCGCTGTCCGACAGTCTCAGGTCGAGCAGCAGCAGGTCGACGGGGCCGCGGGCGAGGGCCTCGCGCGCGCCGGCGAGGCTGGGCGTCTCCTCGACCACGGCGCCGGGCGCCGCCCGGGCCAGGGCGGAGCCGAGGGCCGCCCGGAACAGCGGATGATCATCGGCGACGATGATGCGATCCATACGGCGCTTCCCTTCCTGACGTCCATTGACCCGGCTTGGGGCCGACGGCGATGCGCCACTCTGCCACCCCTCGACTTTGGTCGAAAGTAGACCATTGGCTAATGGTCCCAAAGGGCCAAGGTCCGGGAGAGTGGCCTCGGAGGATCGCATCAGACGAACCCGGGAGGACACCATGATCAGAATGACCCTGATGAGCGGCGCCGCCGCCGTCGCCCTGCTGGCCGCACCCGGCATGGCCGCGGCCCAGGACACGGCCGCGCTCGAGGCGCGAATCGCCCTGCTGGAGGCCCAGCTGGCGGCGCTGAAGAGCGAGGTCGTCGCCTCGCGCGACCAGCAGACGGCTCAGCAGCAGGCCGTGGCCCAGGATATCATCCGCATCGAGCAACGGGCGGCCGCGGCGCCGCCGGCTCCGCCCGCCGCCCCGAGCGACGGCTTCCGCATGGGCAACAACCTCGTGAAGTTCGGCGGCTATGTGAAGGCCGACTTCATGGCCTCCAGCTATGACGGCGGCGATCCGGCCAATGGCGACCTGCTGCGCGACTTCTATCTGCCGGGGTCGATCCCGGTCGGCGGGGCGGACGAGAGCACGGCGACCGATTTCAACGCCCGTCAGACCCGCTTCTGGCTGACCACCGAGGGCCTGCTGGGCGGCCGCAAGGTCGGAACCCGGCTGGAGATGGATTTCCAGGTCCTGCCCGGCGGCGGCGACCAGCGCACCACCAGTCCGTCGAACCTGTCGCTGCGCCGCGCCTTCGTCACCGTCGACAACTGGCTGTTCGGCCAGGAGTGGACCAATTTCCAGAACCTGTCCGTCCTGCCCGACACGGCCGACTATATCGGCTCCAGCGAGGGCACGGTCTTCGCCCGCCAGGTTCAGGTCCGCTATACGAACGGGCCGTTCTCGATCTCGATCGAGAATCCCGAGACCACGGTGACGCCCTACCTCGGGGCGGCGCGGATCATCGCCGACGACAGCAGTCTGCCCGATCTGACGGCCCGCTACGCCGTGACCGGGACGTGGGGCGAGGCCTCGCTGGCCGGCATCGTGCGCCAGCTGTCCTATGAGACCACCGGCGTCGGCGCGATCGACTCCTCGACCCTCGGCTGGGGTCTGTCGGCGGCGGCCAAGATCAAGGTCGGCGAACGCGACGATCTGCGCCTGATGCTGTCGGGCGGCGAGGGCATCGGCCGCTATATCGGCCTCAACTTCGCCAATGACGCGGTGCTGGACGCCACGGGCGAGCTGGAGGCGATCGGCGTGGTCGCCGGCCTGGTCAGCTACCGCCACATCTGGACGCCGCAGTGGCGTTCGAACCTGACCTGGTCGGCCCAGAACGTCGACAACGATCTGACGCTGATCGGCGCCGCGACCAACAAGTCAGCGCAGAGCCTGCGCGGCAACCTGATCTGGACGCCGCTGCCGGCGCTGGATCTGGGCGCCGAGCTGATGGTCGGCGAGCGCGAGCTGGAGTCCGGCGTCTCGGGCGAAATGACCCGACTGCAGGTTTTTGCTAAGTACGGTTTCTAGTTCCGAAGGCCCGATACGATTGACCCACGATACAGACGTCTATCCCGTCCCGTCCGAATGGGCGCAGCGCGCCCGTATGACCGCCGCCGGCTATGAGACCGCGAGGGCGGCGGCGCGGGCGAGGCCTGAGGCCTTCTGGGGCGAGCAGGCGCGGCGGCTGGACTGGTTCACGGCGCCGTCGCAGATCAAGGACGTGTCGTTCGACAAGGCCGACTTCCGCATCCGCTGGTTCGGCGACGGGGTGCTGAACGTCGCGCACAACTGCCTCGACCGGCATCTGGCCGGACGCGGCGACGAGACGGCGATCATCTGGGAGGGCGACGAACCCGATCAGTCGGGCAAGCTGACCTATCGCCAGCTGCACGCCGAAGTCTGTCGCATGGCCAATGTGCTGAAGGACCTGGGCGTGGTGAAGGGCGACCGGGTCACCCTGTATCTGCCGATGATCCCGGCGGCGGCGGTGGCCATGCTGGCCTGCGCCCGCATCGGCGCGGTGCATTCGGTGGTGTTCGGCGGCTTCTCGCCCGACAGCCTGTGCGGGCGGATCAAGGACTGCGGCTCGCGCTTCGTTATCACCGCCGACGAGGGTCTGCGCGGCGGCAAGCGCATCCCGCTGAAGGCCAATGTCGACGCGGCGCTGGACAAGCTGCCGGCGGGGGCCGTCGACAAGGTGCTGGTGGTCTCGCACACCAACGCCGACATCCCGATCGTCGCGGGCCGCGACGTGCGTTACGGCGAGGCCAAGCACGGCGTCAGCGACGACTGCCCTTGCGAGCCGATGAACGCCGAGGACCCGCTGTTCATCCTCTACACCTCGGGTTCGACGGGAAAGCCCAAGGGGGTGCTGCACACCACCGGCGGCTATCTGTTCTGGGCGGCCTGGACGCATGAGCTGGTGTTCGACTATCGGCCGGGCGAGGTGTTCTGGTGCACCGCGGACGTCGGCTGGGTCACCGGCCACAGCTATTGCGTCTACGGCCCGCTGGCCAATGGGGCGACGACCCTGATGTTCGAGGGCGTGCCCAACTATCCCGACCACAGCCGCTTCTGGCAGGTGGTCGACAAACACCAGGTCGAGATCTTCTACACCGCCCCGACGGCGCTGCGGGCGCTGATGCGCGAGGGCGACGGGCCGGTGAAGGCCACGTCGCGCAAGTCGCTGCGCCTGCTGGGCAGCGTCGGCGAGCCGATCAATCCCGAGGCGTGGCGCTGGTATCACGAGGTGGTCGGCGACGGCCGCTGCCCGATCGTCGACACCTGGTGGCAGACCGAGACGGGCGGCATCCTGGTGTCGCCGCTGCCCGGAGCGACCGACCTCAAGCCGGGCTCGGCGACGAAGCCGCTGCCGGGGGTCGAGCTGCAACTGGTCGACGCAGATGGGGAGGTGCTGGAGGGCGAAACCTCGGGCAATCTGGTCATCACCGACAGCTGGCCGGGGCAGATGCGCACTGTCTGGGGCGATCACCAGCGCTTCTTCGACACCTATTTCAGCGCCTATCCGGGCAAATATTTCACCGGCGACGGCTGCCGCCGCGACGCCGACGGCTACTACTGGATCACCGGCCGGGTCGACGACGTCATCAACGTCTCGGGCCACCGGATGGGCACGGCCGAGGTCGAGAGCGCCCTGGTGCTGCACGAGGCGGTGGCCGAGGCGGCGGTGGTCGGCTTCCCGCACGACATCAAGGGCCAGGGCATCTACGCCTATGTGACGCTGAACGCCGGGGTCGAGCCGGGCGAGGACCTGCGCAAGGCGCTGATCGACCAGGTCCGCCACGAGATCGGCCCGATCGCCGCGCCCGATGTGATCCAGTGGGCTCCGGGCCTGCCCAAGACCCGCTCGGGCAAGATCATGCGGCGCATCCTGCGCAAGATCGCCGAGAACGACGTCAGCGCCCTGGGCGACACCTCGACCCTCGCCGACCCGGCCGTGGTCGACGACCTTGTGAAGAACCGGGCGGGGGCCAAGGGCTGAACGGGACTGGAGCGGCCGGCGGGAATCGAACCCGCGACATTCAGCTTGGGAAGCGGGCCGATTTCTCGTTGCTTCAAGGCCATGCTGGAAAAAACCGGCCAAATGGGCATCAGCGATTTCAAGGCTTTATGCGGCCTCGGAAAAATCTTGCGGGCCGAACTGCCGTTCTTCGGACCTCGACCGGTTCTTGATCGGAAGCGATGTCGCCAAAGCGTTCACGGCAAAGGCTTGCTCCTCGATCGGTCGTGTGTGGCGGTCGTCGGCTGGCTGATGCTGCAGCTCAGCCGAGCCTCCCCATCGCCCGGTTGTTCCGGCACAGCGCCGTGCTGATGGTGGTCTTCGCCGTCGTTCTGGCCGGAAAGGGCGTGGCGGCCCTGCAGGGCCGTCGTCCCTAGAAGCGGCCCGAATCAAATCGTAGGCGTTGGCGACCACGCTGACCGAGGACAGGGCCATCGCCGCCGCCGCGATCGTTGGGGGCCAGACGATGCCAAAAGGCGGATGCAAGTGCCGGCGATTTTATAGACGAAGGCGAACACTGCCCGTCCGGCTCGGCCTTTCCCGCGGTGACAATGACCACCGTGCCTTGGGCTCGGGTTAAGGTGGTGCAGACGGTCTCCGACGGTGCCGGAACCTGACCTATGATGCCCTCCCGTCGATCATGTTCGTAGACGACATCCGGTTAGACTTGTGCGTCATGAGAATAGGGTCGGGGGCCGACAAAAAGGGAGTGTCGTAACGCTTGCTTCGTACGCGGTTTAGCCCACCTCGCTTTAACGTGCATTGCCTTGCGCCTCGAGCATCAGGGCGGCGCAGACTGTGTTGTGATTGTCTTTTGGCCTTAACGGCCGACGAACGCCCCGTTTAGCCTGATCGAGGGACCTCAGGCCTTCAGGCGAACCCCAGGACCGCCCTCGGCGTCTGCGCCGATGAAGATGACACCGGCTTCCTCCAGCACCCGCTGAACGCGGTCGAGAGTCCGGGAATGCATATCGCCCCGGCCGGATTCGAACCGCTGGACGGTCGAGGGCGCGACCGCGGCCTCAGCCGCCAGCTCACGGACGCCCAAGCCGACGGCTGTGCGAGCCAGCTTCATCTGCAGGGGTGTCATAATCGGCACAGGGTGCTCCGAGGTGCGCACGTCGTGTTGACACGGTCAGTCCAACGTGCTCACTATTGCGCACACTGTCCTCGAACTCCACCGATCAGCGACCTGACCGGGCCGAGCGTCTGCGCGGGAGCCCTTGCATGCCTGACAGAAAGAGTTTCGCGTCGGCGATATCGCGTCGTTCGCTGCTGGGTGGAGCATCGGTCGCTCCCGGCTTGGGGGCGCTGGGAACGCCGAGCGCGCCGAACCTCGCCGACCAGTGCGCCGAGTGGCTGACCCTCAAGCTGGAGATCGATCAGTTGAGCCTGCGCTGGGCACGGCTCGAGGCCTTCATCATCCATCAGGCCGTGCGTCAGCCTTGCACCACCGAGATGAATGAGATCGACGCCCGCCTGCGCTTGCTCAGCGATGAGGGTGATCGTCGCTTGGACGCCCTGTCCAAACGGCCCGCCCGAACCCTGCATGAGGTCGCCTGCAAGCTGGCCGTGGCTGCCCACAGGATGGCGGACGAAGGCGGGCCCGAACATGACATTGTCGCGGACGCGGTGAGGGCCATGACCGCCTTGACCAGCCCGTCCGCCGCGACCTGATCCTGCCGCCCTCGGCGTCGGAAACGGCAGGCGATCATCACCAAGGCTCACCCCATTCAGGTGTACCTCATCTTTGCTCGTCCGCGGCCAAGACGACCTGAAGCGCTGACCACGCCGGCGGGATGCCGACTAAATCCGCCCGGCCCACCAAGGCCAAGGCTGTCAGACAAGCCGGCGCGAAACCTATCATGACCAACAGCCATGGTCCGCGAGTTTCGGCCGAGCGCCTGGAGGGGGTGAAGGCCCTGCGCAAGATCCCCGTCCCCCCGTTGGAATCGAGACATCGCCTCGAACGGGCCATCGTAGAGAACGTCTCTTTGAGACGAGCACACCTTACGCACACCTGCGGGGCAGCAAGTTATTGTTTTAAACGGCCAATAAAAAGTAGGGGCGCGCCTAAAAGTAGTCCACCCTCACAGGGCGTAAAAAACAGGCCTACGAAGCAGTGACTTAGCGTGGACCACTTTTAACCCGCCGTCCCAGAAATCCGGAGCGGTATCGTTCCGAAGAATCAGCCTGTCAGCCCAAGTTGGATCCTCTTTGGCAGACCAAGTCGACACGATGACCGCGATTGCTGGCCGTCTGCGGTTGGGCTCACCGGGCCTACGACAGAGGTTGTCTCGTCCCTTGGCCCCGCGGCGCTCTCCTCGTCGGAGTGACCACTAGCCGAGCGGATATTCCAAGGCGACGAGACAGCCGGAAAGCGCTAGAATCGGTCATTCGCCAAGCGCCGGATACAGGACATTCATCCATTCCGTCCTAGCGTGGAACGTCCGCTTCTCGGCCGGTTGGCTGAGACCGGATCAGACCCGTTGCGGACCTGCCCGATGTCTGCATTCCGCAGCTCGCGCCGACCTCACCCGCCGTCATCCTCGGGCTTGACCCGAGGATCAGAGGCCCGTGGCGAACTGTGCGGTGGAGACGGCCCCACGTCCGTGCCCGTGCCGTCCGCGACGGAGCACCGGACGGTCTGATCCTCGGGTCAAGCCCGAGGATGACGGCGGAGGAGGGATAGCGGACGAGACGATTCGTCCGGGCGGAAGCGACGTCCCCTTTCCACCC
>JAHJNW010000173.1 GCA_018820665.1 Alphaproteobacteria bacterium
AGGCACGTTCCCACGTGTTACTCACCCGTCCGCCACTAACCCCGAAGGGTCCGTTCGACTTGCATGTGTTAGGCCTGCCGCCAGCGTTCGCTCTGAGCCAGGATCAAACTCTCAGGTTGAGTTGACTATCTGACCTAAGCAGACCGACCCGAAGGCCGGTTGGCGTTAGTTCTACGTATTCTTGACGAGATCCCACGAACGTCTCTCCGAAGAGCGACGTCATGGTGTCTTTTCAAAAAGACCGCAGTTGTCAGTGTCGAGACAATCTCTAGGATTGTCGCTAGGACACCGCCGCCTGCGTTTCTCTTTCCAGATCAACGATTTCAAAGACCAAGAGACCGGAGAACCGATCCCACCGTTTAGCGCCCGGTTGCGGCGGAGGCGGCGATGTAGTCGCCTCGCTTTCCCGTGTCAAGCGATCATTCAGAAGAACAATCTCTTTTCCGCGGCCCCGTCCGGAGACGAGGGAGGCGCTGTTTAGCGCCTCATTTTCCTGCGTCAAGTGGTTCTTTTTAAAGAAGAACCTCTGTCTGCAAACCACCCTGGTGGGGCGGCGGAGGCGGCTTCCTAAGGAAGGTCGTTCTCCGTGTCAACCGGGCTTTTTCAGCCATTTTGCGGGGACTGAAATCCGGAGATTTCGGGCCGCAGAAAACCGTCTGGAAAGCCGAGAGGCTTGCCTCTGTTTCGTCCGACGATTCGATTGGAGCGCGGAAGCTAACCGAAACACCTTAAGGAAGCAACCCGCAGAAGCGACTTTCTTCCCGGGGAACCTTAGGAGACTTGCGTCCCCGCGGCCCCGGCGGCCGGCCCGTTTCCGAGCGAGGCGGCGATATACGCAGCGGCCATTTTGTTCGCAAGCCGATTCCGACAGTTTTGCGAAGTTTCTCGCGGAGTCGCGGTCAACGGACGCTGTAAGCCCTTTTGGAGCTCGCGGCGACGGGTCCGCGGCCCCTCCCCGATCCCGGTCAGCCCGCCGCTATATAGGTGCGCAGGGACTCGGCTTCCTGGGTGGCCTCGGCGATCTGGCATTTGACCACATCGCCGATGGAGATCACCCCGGCCAGCCGGCCATCCCTGAGCACCGGCAGGTGACGGATCCGGCGGTCGGTCATGCGCGACATCAGCACAGCGACGGTCTCGGCCGGCGCGGCGAAGACGATATCGGCGGTCATGAAGTCGGAGACCGGCTTTTCGAGCGCGGCCTGTCCGCCCCGGGAGATCGCCCGGACCACGTCGCGTTCCGACAGCACCCCCACGGCCCGGTCACCATCGCAGACGATCAGCGCGCCCACCTTCTGCCGATCGAGCTCGCCGCAAGCCTCGCCGAGGCGCACGTCCGGGCGGATGCTGAAGACGGCGTCACCCTTGTCCTTGAGAATTTCGGCGACCAGCATCGCGGCTCCTCCCTCTCTATATAGAGTGCGGCCGCGGATGGACCGCTTCAGGCCGAAGGGTCGCCCAGATCGGGTGGCGAATCAAATGACGTCCGCCGTGAACGGAACAGTTTGACCCAGGGGCCGATCAGCAGCGCGCCGGCGACGAAGCCAAAGGCGTGAGCCTCCCACGCCACGCGGGCGCCCCCGGCCCCGGGCACCAGGCCGATAAGGCCGCTCGCCAGGTTCACCAGCATCATGACGGCCGCCATAGCGAGGAATCGGCGATCGCTCAGGGCGCGCAGCCTTCCGTCCCGGCGCCCCAACACCCGGAACGCCGCGCCCATCAGGCCGAACACGGCCGCCGAAGCCCCACCGAGGGCGTCGTAGCTGCCGGCATGGACAAGGGCGTAACCGAAGGCGCCGGCGAGGCCGGTCACTATATAGAAGGTGAGAAAACCGACCACCCCGCGCGCGCCCGACATCAGACGGGCGACCGGAGGGCCGAAGGCGAAGACGCCGAGGGCGTTCATCGCCACATGGGTCCAGTTGGCGTGGATGAACATGGAGGTGAACAGGCCGGTCCAGGCTTCGCCACGCCACAGGGTCGCCGGCTGGAAGGCCAGCGACAGGCCGCCATCGGCAAGGCCGTTCTGGAACCAGAAGAGAACCGGCAGGGAAGCGGCCAGAATCACCGCCACCGCGGGCGCCCTGAAGATCGGTTCGTGTGGCGGCTGATCGGTCAGGGCGGGCTCCGGGGCGATTCGGCGGTGATCTGGATTAACAGCCAAGCCTGGCAAGTGGTTCTTAATAACCATGATCCAGATTGCGACCCGGGTTGGTTTCCAACCCATAAACCATGTTCGCGTGCGGAGGTTCTCGTGACCGTCAGTCTGAAGGCCATCCCCGCCATTGTCGGCGCCGCCCTGCTCCTGGCGCCTTGCGCCGCAGCCGCGCAATCGGCCGGCTCCTCCAGCATGGGGACCTACCAGGCCGGCTATGGCGGTTCGCGCTACACGACGGCCCGGCCGCAAACCGGCTCGACACGCGACCATAACGGCAACCGCCTGATCGTCGACGGCATCATCCAGTCCGGGGCCAACAGCTACTCCAGCGCCAGCGGCGGCGTCTCGTCCAGCTATTCCGGCGCGGGCGGCAGCGGGGGCACGGCCATCGGCGGCTCCACCGCCATCGGCAACAGCCTGAATGTCGTGGTCCAGGGCAGTCACAACACCGTCGTCGTCAACTCCACCCAGATCAACAACGGCAACGTCAACGCCGGAACAGCCCTGAACGGCTCCCTGAGGCTTCCATGATTCACGGTCAGACCGTTCGGCGACTCAAGACGGTCGTCGCCGCGACAGCCATCGCGGCGCTTCTGGGCGGCTGCATATCCGCCTCCGCGGGCCCGCAAGGCATGTATGCGACCCCGATCGGCAATGCGCCGGTCACCGCCAACCCGACCCCCTACTCCGCCGCCCTGTACTGCATGGCGGATTACGCCCGCCGCTACGACCTGCCGTCGCCGCGAATCGCGGTCGGCCGGATCAGCGACTACACCGGCACGGTCTCGGCTGACGGCGGACGCCAGGTCACCGGCGGCGCCTCGCTGATGGCCATGAGCGCCCTCGCCAAGTCCGGCGCCCAGATCTACGAGCGCTACGACACCTCGGTGTCGGAGATGGAGCTGCGCTACGCCAACAACCGGCTGATCGGCGACCAGGGGCCCGGCGGCGTCGATGACGTCCAGTACCGCCGCATCCTCGCCGGCTCGGTGCCGGGCACGGATTTCTACATCATCGGCGGCATCACCGAGGTCAATTACAACATCCGCTCGGGCGGCTTCGACATCGCCGGCGGCCAGGCCGACACCGACACGCCGCTGTCGGCGGCCTTCGCCGGCAAGGCCTTCGTGATGAACATCGCCATCGACCTGCGGCTGATCCAGACCACCACCCTGCAGGTCGTCGACGTCGTCTCCTACCAGAAGCAGATCATCGGCCGGGAGATCTCGGCCGGGGTGTTCGACTTCCTGAACGGCAACGTCTTCGACATCTCCGCCGGAGAAGGCGGCCTCGAGCCGGTCCAGCTGGCCGTCCGCGCCCTGATCGAACGGGCCACGGTCGAATTCATGGCCAATCTGTACGGCGCCCCGGGCCCCGATGTCTGCCTCAGGGCTGGCCCGGACCCGCTCGGCGGCACCACCGGCCCCACGGGAGGCTATTATCCGGCCTACCCCAACACGGACACGAACAATGGCGAAACCCGCGCGGATCCGTCTCGCTGGCACGATAGCCGCGACGGCGCTGTGCGTCGCAGCCGCTACTGAGGCCGCGGCGCAGACGCCGCCTGCCGAAGGCGGCGCCATTGTCCTGAACGGGCAGCTGTTCGACCAGGACGTTTTCGCCTCGACGACGCTGAACGTCGTCGACGCCCAGGAACAGGTCACCGTCAGCACCTCGGCCCAGGGCAACAGCGCCTCGGCCGCCGTCGAGAACGGATCGATCCCGGTTCAGTCGTCCCAGGACATGCAGGGCAGCGCGGTCGCGACCACCGAAATGACCTTTGGCGGCGACACCCAGGGCCTCGTCACGGCCACCACCCAGGCCGGCGGCGACTATCTGGCGGTCAGCGCCTATGACGCCGATCTGACCGCGGATGCGACCCAGTCCAACACCGGGGCCCTGGTCAGTGCGACCTCGCAGTTGGGCGAGGACGACGCCCGCCTGCTGGGCGGGGCGGTGATCAACGCCTCGGCCGTCTCGAACACGGTCGCCATGTACGGCGAAGGCTCGTCGGTCAGCGGAACGATCGACCAGTCGTCCTCGGCCATAGTGCGGGCCTACGACCGTATCGAAACCCAGTATATTCCAGCCGAGGCCAGCGTCTCCAGCCAGGCCATCGTCAACGCCATCGCCGTGAACAGCGGCCAGACCTCGGGCCAGACCCTCGGCATCGTCCAGACCTCGACCGGCGACTTCGTCGAGGCCGAATCCAGCGCCAATGCCGGCAACGCCTGGGACCTGGCCGGACGGGCGCAGGCGGCCGCCAACCAGGCCGTGCTGTACAATGAGGGCGGATCGGTCGTGGTCGAGTCCCGCCAGGACAACCGCGCCTTTGTCCGTTCGGCGTCGACCACCACCGCCTATGACTACGGCCGCGCGGAGGCCCATGCGCAGGGCGCGGGCAACCAACTGTCGGTCGGCAACAACGACATCTACGTCGAGATCGACAACAGCCAGTTCAACTCGGGCGGCGTCGACGTCACCGCCACCTTCTCCGGCACGAACGGCTATGACGCCTATGTCGGCGCCGACGCCGTGGGCAACAGCGTCACCGGCTACGCCTGCTCGGAATGCGCGGGCTACCTTGAGGCCCGCAACAGCCAGACCAACAGCGGCGACGTCTCCGCCACGGCCAGCACCACGGTGGCGGGGTCGGGCCGCGCCGTGATCACCGGCGCCAATGCGACCGGCAACTCCGCGACCTTCCACGTTTCGCGGCCGGGAAATTAACTTTCTGTAACTTGAGCGCGCCCGTGGCGGCCTGAAAGGTCGCCCCGGGGCGCCGGCGACGAGGTCGCGCGCCCGACCACTCTTGTCCGGCGCGGCCCCGATTCGGGCGCTCTCGCGCCTATCGGAAAGTCGTCCCGACCATGCGCACCCCCCGTCGCCTGCTCCTTCTCGCCGCCGCGTCCCTGACGGTCCTGACCGCGGCGTCCCCGGCACTGGCCCAGGCGCAGGTCCAGCCATCCGACCCATGGGCGCAGGCGACCAGCGACATTCCCGCGGACTCCGCAGTCCGGTTCGGCGTCCTGCCGAACGGAATGCAGTACGCCATCCTGCGCAACGCCACGCCGCCCGGGCAGGCCTCTTTCCGGCTGCGTATCGACGCCGGCTCGCTGATGGAGAACGAGGACCAGCTCGGCCTCGCCCACTTCATGGAGCATATGGCCTTCAACGGAACGACCAACATTCCCGAGAACGAGCTGCTGCGCATCCTTGAGCGCCGCGGCCTCGCCTTTGGCGCCGACACCAACGCATCGACCGGCTTCGACGAGACGGTCTATATGCTGGAAATCCCGAACGCCGACCCCGGCACGGTGGATGACGCGCTCCGCATCCTGCGCGAGCAAATGTCCGAGGCCCTGATGGCTCCGGAGGCCGTCGAGGCGGAGCGCAACGTCATCGTCGGCGAGGAGCGTCTGCGCAACACGCCCGGCCTGCGCTCGATCAAGGCCCAGCTGGCGCTGTACGCGCCGGGGCAGCGCATCGCAAACCGCCTGCCGATCGGCGACCTTGAGATCATCCGCACGGCGCCCCGCGAGCGCTTCGTCGAATTCTATCAAGGCTACTACCGCCCCGAGCGGGCGACCTTCGTGGCCGTCGGCGATTTCGATGTCGATGAGATGGAGACCAAGGTCCGCGCGGCCTTCGAAAGCTGGCAGGGCAAGGGTCCGGCCGGTCCCGAGCCCGATCTGGGCGCCGTCGCCCCGCGCGGCCCGGAAACGCGGATCCTCGTCGAGCCCGGCGTGCAGTCGTCGATCGACCTGGGCTTCATCCGCAATCCCGATCGCGACGCCGACAGCGTCAGCGAGCGTCGCGACGACCTGTATCGCGGCCTGGGCGTCGCCGTCCTCAACCGTCGCCTCGGCGAGATCGCGCGCGCCGACAACCCGCCCTTCCTCGCCGCCAGCGGCGGTGAGTTCGAGCTCGCCGACAGCTTCGCCGCGGCCTCGGTCTCGGCCCAGTACAATGTCGGCGAATGGCGGCGCGCGCTCGAGGCGATCGAGCAGGAGCAGCGCCGCCTGGTCCTGTACGGGGTTTCCGACGCCGAACTGCAGCGCGAGATCACGGCGACCCGCACCGCGCTGGAGAACGCCGTGGCCAGCGCCGCGACGCGTCGGACGCCGGTGCTGGCCGACGCCCTGGCCGGGTCGGTCAACAGCAAGACGGTCTTCAACACCCCGCAGACCAGCCTCGACCTGTTCAACGCCTCGGTCGAAGGGCTGACGGCCGCGACCGTCAACCAAAGCCTGCCGCAGGTCTTCCAGGGCGAGGGGCCCATGGCCCTTGTGGTCTCCCCGGTGCCGATCGAGGGCGGCGAGGCGGCGGTGACGGCGGCTCTGGAGGCGTCCCGCGCCCAACCCGTGACGGCGCCCGCCGCCCAGGCGGAGCTGGACTGGCCCTATGACACCTTCGGCGCGACGGGCGCGGTGGCGGAACAGCGTGAAATCGCCGAACTCGACGCCACCGTCGTCACCTTCACCAACGGCGTCACCCTGACGGTCAAGCCGACCGCATTCCGCGACGAGCAGATCCTCGTGCGGGTCGACACCGGCATCGGCGAGCTGGGCCAGCCCACTGATCGGGCCTCCGTCGAAAGCCTCGGAACGGGCCCGATCTTCACCGCTGGCGGTCTCGGCAAGCTGAGCGCGGACGAGATGAGCCGCGTCCTGAACGGTCGTGTCTATTCGGCCAACCTCAGCGCCAGCGACCGCTACAGCTTCACCGGCGCGACGCGACCGGCGGATCTGGCGCTGCAGATGCAGGTCCTCGCCGCCTATCTGACCGACCCCGGCCTGCGCCCCGCGCCGTTCCAGCGGCTTCAATCCGCCTACGGTCAGCAACTCGAGCAGGCGCGTGCGACGCCGGGCGGCGCCTTCGCCGTGGACGGCGGCGCCCTGCTCAGCAACGGCGACGCCCGTGACGGCCTGCCCCCGGCGGAGACGGTGGCCGGCTGGACGAACGACCAGCTTAAGGCCGAGCTCACCCGCGGCCTCGCCAGCGGCCCGATCCACATCACCGTGGTCGGCGACGTGACTGTGGAGGCCGCGATCGCCTCGGTGGCCTCCACCTTTGCGGCCCTGCCCCCGCGCGGCCCCGAGGCGCAGCCCCTGCCCGGCTCGGACCAGAAGCGCTTTCCCGCGCCGACCGGCCAGCCCATCGAACTGACCCACACCGGGCCGGCCGAACAGGCTCTGGCCATTGTCGCCTGGCCGACCACCGACGCCGTCGATGACCGCACCGAAGCCCGCCAGCTCTCGGTTCTCAGCCAGGTCCTGCGCCTGCGGGTGCTGGAGGAGATTCGCGAGAAGCAGGCCCTGGCCTATTCTCCGGGGGTCGGAGCCCAGTCGTCGGACATATTCCCCGACTACGGCTTCATGCTGGTGCAGGGCGAGACGGCGCGCAGCAGCATCCCGGCCTTCTATGCGGCCGTCGAAACGATCGCCGCCTCGCTTCGCGACGCGCCGCCCGAGGCCGACGAACTGAACCGGGCCCGCCTGCCGGCTATCGAGCGTCTGCGTCTCAGCCAGGCGACGAACGAATACTGGCTGACCCAGCTGGCCGACGTCGCCGAGGAGCCGGCGCAGGTCGCGCAGACGGTCAACCACATCGCCGTGCTCGAAGCCGTCGCCCCCGAGGACATCCAGCTTCTGGCGCAGAAATATCTGACCGATGCGACGGCGGTAAAGATCCAGGTGGTTTCGGCCAACCCGGAATCCGCTCCCGCCGCGGAATAGCGACGAAAAAGGCCCCGGTCCTTGCGGATCGGGGCCAGTTGCTACTCAGGATCGTCGACAGAGCCGACGACAAACACCCTACCGGGCGCGCGGTGAAGCCCGGCTGAACGCCGCTGTTCAGGTCGGCGTCAGAAAACCCGGCCGCCGACGCCGCCGTCGAGGGTCATCGACGCGCCGGACACGGCCACGCCGGTCTGCTCGATCACTTCCTCGCGGTACTCAGTGTAGGTCTCCTCGCGGACCATGGTCAGGATCTTGATCCCGGCGCCGTAGCGACGCAGCAGGGAGCGCTCGTTGCAGTCGCGCTCGGCCTTCTGGGCGCGGCATTCGAGCCGGCCGCCGCGACCGTGCCACAAGGCCTGGCCCTTGCGGCAGTCCATCGTCTGGCCCTCGCCAAACTCGCTGTCGCCGGTGTACTCGGCCCACGAATACTGCAGCCAGGTCCCGGCCAGGCAGCGATACAGTTCGCCCTCATAGTCGCCGTGGACATCGCGGTCGGGGCGCACCTGCGAGGCCGGGTGCGGCACATTGCGATCGTCGATGCAGAAGGCGCGGATGACGACCCGCTTCTCCCACCGCCGGCGCGCCTCATAGGGGACGCGGATCGTCTCGCGCACCCGGGCGCCTTCGACCATCAGGCCGTTGATGGTGGTTGGATAAGGCTGGTCGACCGTGACATAGGCGGAGCCGCCGCCCGAGACCCAGGTGCTGCCGCCGGCGCGGGCATTTATCCCCGCCCGGCTGCGCGCGCTGGCGTCGGCGCTGGCGCCGGCGTTGACGTTCACATTGACGTTGATATTGCCGCCACCGCCGCCGCAGCACGGCGGGGGCGGCGGCTGCTGGCAGCATGGGGCCGGCGGCGGTGGCGGCGGAGGCGGAGGCGGCTCGCAGCATGGCGGCGGCGGCGGCGGGCACACGGGGCCGCATTGCGCCGCGGCGGCGCCGGCGACAGCCGTCACGACGACGAAGGTCGCCACGGCCGGGGTCCAATTCATGATCCGCACCCGCATGGGCCGACCTCCAGATCAAAAACGTCCGCGGCCCGTGCAACAGGCTAGCCGCTCCAGCCCTCATCTCAACCGCAAAAGCCTTTCGTTTCCGTTGCGTTTTGCCCGGCCCGCTCCTTGCGGCCGACCGGTCAGAGGACAAGGCGATGTTTCACGCTGATACGCAGTTCCTGATCGACCACTGGACGTCCTTGGCGGGGCGAGCCGATTCGCGCGGCGGGATTCCCGACCGCTCGGCCGTCGAGCCCCAGGTCCTCGGCCTGCGCCTGCCGCGCGCCTTCATGGCCCGTCGAACGGGCGAGGACGCCGTCATCCGGCTGGCCGGAAGCTGGATCGAGGGCTTCCATGGCGAGGCCCTGAAGGACCACTCCCTGCTGTCGCTGTGGCGCGCCGCCTCCCGGCCGCTGGTGTCCACGGCCCTGATCCAGACAGTTCGCGAGGGCCGTCCGGTCGTCGTCGTCGCCCTCGCCGGCAGCATCGAGGCCCAGATCGAGATCGCCCTGCTGCCGCTGCGCGGGCCGTCCGGCGAGCCGGACAGGCTGCTGGGGCTCTACGCCCCCGCCGCGACCCTGACCCTGGCGACGAACGAGCCGCGATTGCTCACGGCCCGGGTGTCGATCGGCGTCGGCGAGGCGGCGCGCACGCCGCTCAGCCTCGCCGCCGTGAACGGCCGCCGCATCGCCTGAACAACCCCGGACGAATGCGAGCTAGCCCGCCGGGGTCAGGTCGCGGGCATACCGCTTCCAGTTCTGCACATAGTGGGCGGCCGACGCCTTCAACGCCTCGATCTGCCCGGGCTCCAGCTGCCGCACCACCCTGCCCGGCTGGCCCATGACCAGCGAGCCGTCGGGAATCACCTTGCCCTCGGTGATCAGGGTGTTGGCGCCGATCAGGCAGTTCTTCCCGATCCTCGCGCGGCCCAGCACCACCGAGCCGATGCCGATCAGGGTGTTGTCGCCGATCTCGCAGCTGTGAAGCATGACCATATGCCCCACGGTCACCCCGTCGCCGATGGTCAGCGGCTCGCCGGGGTCGGAATGCAAGACGCTGCCGTCCTGAATATTGGTGTCGCGCCCGATAGTGATCGGATCGTTATCGCCCCGGACCGTCGCGCCGAACCAGACACTGGCGCCTTGTCGGAGAATCACGTCTCCTATGACGGTTGCGGTCGGCGCGATCCAGTATTCGCCTTGAGGCGGGAGCTGCGGTTGCTTGTCACCGAGACAGTATACATTCATCACAACACCGTCATTTCTAAACATAACGAGGGCTTTAAGCTCTCGTAAACCACGCTAGCATCATAGTGCAGATGCGATTCGAGGCCGCCATTTCGGCCCCGGATCCGAAGCCGGATCAACCCCGGTCCGGTCAAATCGAGGAGGACGCGCGTGACGCGTTCCGGTCGGCGGGCCTTCCCGCTGGAAGCCCAGTCCCTGCAAAGGGGACCTTCCTCCGACCCGGGCGGGTGCGTTGCATCCTCTGTCTTCTTCCTCCCCATCTTCGTTCGAGGCGATGCTTTGTCGGCATCGCCTTTTTTCATGCCCTGGAGGCGTCCATGACCAAGCGTGCGGCAATCAAGCGTCAGACCCGCGACATGTCCCGTGAGCACGGGGTGCTGGATTCACGGCAGTTCATGGAGGACGCCAAGGTGCGGCGTCTCCCGACCCAGGCCGGCTGGTCACCCTATCCCTCCAACGACGATCGCGAGCAGGCCTATCTGAAGACGCTGAAGCCGAAGTCGGAAGGCCAGGCCGAACTGATGACGGCCATCGACAACCACAACATGGTCCTGGCCCTCGGCCCCGCAGGCACGGGCAAGACCTATCTGGCCGTCGCCAAGGCGGTCGAGGCGCTGGAGGCGGGCAAGGTCGGGCGCATCGTCCTGTCGCGTCCGGCGGTCGAGGCGGGCGAATCGATCGGTTTCCTGCCGGGCGACATGGAGGACAAACTCGCTCCGTATCTGCGGCCGCTGTACGACGCCCTGTCGGACCGGCTCAGCATGAAGCGGGTCAAGGCGCTGATGGCCGAGGGGCTGATCGAGATCGCCCCGATCGGCTATATGCGCGGCCGCACGCTGAACAACGCCTTCATCGTCGTCGACGAGGCCCAGAACTGCACCTACGTCCAGCTCAAGATGCTGCTGACGCGGCTGGGCTGGCACTCGACCATGGTGGTGACGGGCGATCCGCAGCAGTCGGACCTGCTGCCCGGCATCTCGGGCCTGTCGGACATCGCCCTGCGGCTGGAGCCGGTGCCGAACATCGCCGTCGTCACCCTGGCCGAGCAGGACATCGTCCGCCACCCGCTGGTGGCCAGCATGATCGGGGTGCTCTGACCCCAGGCGGGATCAGGCCGTCGCGGGATTCGGCGCGGCGGCCTCTTCTTTCGCCAGGGCGATGCCTTCGGGCGAGCCGCTCGCCGGCGGCCGGGGGCGGGCGCCGATCCGGTCGATCAAGGCGAAGACGAACGGATTGAGCGTGATCGACAGGAGGGCGGCGGCCAGGATCAGGTCGTGTGTCCCCTGCGTCATCCCGCCCAGGCTGACGCTGAGCGCGGCGAGGATGAAGGAGAACTCGCCGATCTGGGCCAGGGCCGCCGCGACGGTCAGGCTGGTCGCCCGGTCCAGCTTGAACACCGTGGTGATGGCGATCGCCGCGATCGACTTGCCAACGATGACGATGCCCAGCACCCCCAGCACGGCCAGCGGCTCGCGCAGCAGGATGGAGGGGTCGAACAGCATCCCTACCGAGACGAAGAACAGCACGGCGAAGGCGTCGCGCAGCGGCAACGACCGCTCCGCCGCATTGTGCCCAAGCGGCGAGCTGTTCAGCACCAGCCCCGCGAGGAAGGCCCCGAGGGCGAAGGAGTGGAACAGCTGATAGGCCAGCCAGGCGATGCCGAGGGCGATGGCCAGCACCCCGAGGGTGAACAGCTCGCGTGACCGGGTATGGGCGATCTTGATCAACAGCCACGGCAGGACCCGCGTCCCGACCACCAGCATGAAGGCGACGAAGCCGGCCACCTTCAGCAGGGTCCAGCTGATCGACTGCGCCAGCATCAGGGGCGTCGCCGCCTCGCCCGTCCCGGCCGCTAGCAGCGGCAGGATGACGAGGGCCAGAACGATGACGAGGTCCTCGACGATCAGCCAGCCCATGGCGAGCCGCCCGACCTCGGCCTTGACCTGCCGGCGCTCCTCCAGCGCCCGCAGCAGCACCACGGTCGAGGCCACCGAGAGGGCGAAGCCCATCAGCACGGCCTCAAGGTCGTCCATGCCCAGCAACCGGCCCAGCCCCCAGCCCAGCCCCGTGGCCGCGGCGATCTGAACCAGGGCGCCGGGGATGGCGATCCTGCGCACCTTCATCAGGTCGGCGAGCGAGAAATGCAGCCCGACGCCGAACATCAGCAGGATGACCCCGACCTCGGCCAGCTGGGGCGCCAGTTCGGTGTCCGCGACAAAGCCGATGGTGTAGGGGCCGACCATGACCCCCGCCACCAGATAGCCGACCAGCGGCGACAGCTTCAGCCGGTTGGCCAGCATCCCGAACACGAACGCCAGCACGAAACCGCCGACCAGGGTCAGTATCAGGTTGTCGGCATGCGGCATCGGCGCTCCTTGCGGCGGGGAGGGAGTGTTCGGTCGGGAAGCGTCACATTTGCGATCTGCAACGCCCCGGCGCAACCTTCGATGCCCGCCACATGGAGCGATTGCCCCTTCGCGTCCGGCGCACGGGCTGCTAACCGGACGGCCTCACCTTTCAGCGACCCGAATGAAAATCCCACGCATCGCCCTGGCCGCCTACGGCTTCGCCGTCATCATCGTTGTCATCGACCAGCTGACCAAGGCCTGGGTGATGTCCGGCCTCGACCTGCGCGAGGTGGGCCGTGTCCTGGTCCTGCCGCCGATTTTCAACCTCACATGGGTAGAGAACCGCGGCGTCAGCTTCGGTCTGTTCGGCGACGGCTCGGCCCGCTGGATGCTCAGCCTCTTCGCCGTCGTGGTGTCGGGCGTCCTCGCCTGGTGGGCGCTCAGGGCCGACCGCCGCCTTCTGATCAGCGCCATCGGCCTGATCATGGGCGGGGCCATTGGCAATGTGATCGATCGGATCCGCTTCGGCTTCGTCGTCGACTTCCTGGACTTCTCCGGGACGGGGGTGTTTCCGTGGGTGTTCAACGTCGCGGACAGCGCAATCACCATCGGCATCGTCCTGCTGATCCTCGACAGCGTGCTGTCCGAAAGGGCGGCCAAGGTTGGCGTGGCCGCCGAAAAGTCGTAATCAGCCGCTTCCTTCAAGGGACTATGTGCGCGCCTGTCGGCGCGACCAGCCGAGATTGATCATGCGCCTTACCCGTTCCGCCGTCCTGACCCTCGCCGCCTCGGCCCTCGTGCTGGGCGGGTGCGGAAGCTTCGGCAAATCGATCGGTCTGGCCAAGGTGACGCCGGACGAGTTCCTGACAGTCTCCACCGCCCCCCTGACCGTGCCGCCGGAATACGGCCTGCGTCCGCCGGCGCCCGGCCAGCCCCGCCCGCAGGAGTTGGCCCCCGAATCGGCCGCCCGTCAGATCCTGCTGGGCCAGCGTCAGGCCGTGACCCGGTCACCCGGCGAACAGGTGCTGATCGCCCAGGCGGGCGGCGACCGCGCCGATCCCCTCGCCCGCTATGTCATCGACGACGAGTTCGGCGACCTGGCGCACAAGGAAGAGAGCTGGGCCAATCGCATCCTGTTCTGGCGCGGCGATGACGCGGCTACCCAGGCGCCGACCACGACCCAGACCGCCGCCGGCGCCGTCACCATCGACGCCGCCAGCGAATACGCGCGGCTGCAGGCCCTGACCGGCGGTCAGAGCGGCATCGTGATCGCCCCGCGTCGGGACACCGGCTTCAAACTGCCGGGCCTCTAGGACTCAGCGATCACGCTTTCGCCGCCCCGGCCCTGAGCCCGCGCTCCGCCAGCGCCACCACCCCCACGCCGGCGATCGTCAACGCGGCGCCAGTGAGGATCTGCGTCGTCAGCACGTCGCCCATGAACAGCCAGCCGATCAGGATCGAAACCACCGGCGTGGCCAGCAGATAGGGCGTGACCCGACCGGCCTCGCGCTTCTGGACCAGCCAGAAGACCATGGTGGTGGCCAGCACCGACGACACCAGCCCGGCCCAGATCACGCAGGCCCACACCATCGGCGTGGCCTGCTGCATCGCTTCCAGCTGACCCCGCTCGAAGAAGGCCGACGCGAAGGCGAGAATCGGCAGGGCCGTCAGCGCCAGCAGCCCCTGCATCTTGAGCGGCGGGATCGAGGTCGTCCGGCGCGCCACCACAGTGGTGATCGCCCAGGCGGCGCTGGCCGCGACGCCGACGAGGATGGCCTTCCAGTCAGCGATGGCGTGCGGGTCCAGCGTCATCCAGGCCACGCCCAGGAAGGCGATCCCCATGCCGATCAGGGCGGCGCGCGAGATCTTCTCGCGCAGCAGCAGGAAGGCGAACAGGGCGGTGAACGGCACCCACAGCTGGGTCGCGACCGACACCGGACTGACGTCGCGGGCCAGCCAGAATGCAAGATAGATCAGGCCATAGTGCAGCGGCCCGCCCACGCCGACGATGATCAGCAGGCTCTTCCAGTTGGGAAACGGCGGCCGCACGAAGGGAATCAGGCAGGCGGCGGCGACGGCGAACCGCAGCGCCCCGGTCAGCAGCGGCGGCAAGCTCTCGGTCGCCAGCTTGGCCGCGGCGTTATTGACGCCCCAGATCACCACCACCGCGACGATGGCGGCGATCTCGATGAGGGAGAGCGGGCTGTGGGGTTTGTCGGGGGTGATCACCCGGCTGGATTAGCTTGGCGCCGGGTGCGAAGCGAGAACGCCGGCCGACACTTTGCATTTCCAAATGTGGCCCGGACGGCGGGCTGGCAGCACGGCGCCTGATCCCGGACGCGAACGACGCAAGCCCTCCGCGCCCGGGCCCTCCGTGTCCGGGATGATCCGACGTCGGATCAGAACGGGATGTCGTCGTTCAGATCGTAGCTTTCCTTGGGGCCGCTGGGCTTGTTGGCCCCGCCGGTCGAGAAGCCGGACGAATAATCGTCATCGCCGCCGCCACGCGAGCCGCCGCCGCCGCTGTCGGCCCGGCCGCCCAGCATGGTCAGCTCGCCGCGGAACTTCTGCAGCACGATCTCGGTGGTGTATTTCTCGACGCCGTTCTGCTCGTATTTGCGGGTCTGCAGCGAGCCTTCGATGTAAACCGTCGAGCCCTTCTTCAGATAGTTCTCGGCCACCTTGACGATGTTCTCGTTGAAGATGACCACGCGATGCCACTCGGTCTTTTCCTTGCGCTCGCCCGTGGCCTTGTCGCGCCACTGCTCCGAGGTCGCGAGCGACAGATTGGCGACGCGCTCGCCCGAGTTAAGGGTGCGGATCTCCGGGTCCTTGCCCAGGTTGCCGACCAGAATGACCTTGTTGACGCTGCCAGCCATCATCGAATCCTTTTTATGGGCCCGCCGTGCTTCGCACTGTCCGGACCGGTTGTCGTGGCCCCGGAGCGCTGAAGCGCCATCAGGGCCGTTGAGATTTCGCGGCGGCAATCTAACTGATCGCGCCGCAATGTTCCAGTTTTGTTCTTTACTGTCCCGCAGCGGGCGCGGGCGGCGTTTCAACCGGCGCGGCGACGCCTACCGGCCGACCTGACGCGTCGCGCGATATGGCGCCAGGCACCGCCAGACGGCCGTCCCCGGTCCGGGCCAGGGCGATAAAGCGCGAGCCTTCCAGCGACTTGCCGATCCACACGCCCTCGCGGTCGATGAAGATATAGCTGCCCTGATAGGCGCCTGTGATGTCCTGACGGCTGCCGCCCTGGCGCAGGAACCGCAGCCGCATCTCCTCCAGCCGCGCCGCGCAATGCTCGATCTGGGGCTGATCTTCGGCCAGTTTGTTGAAGGCTGGCGGCCCACCGGCCTCGTCGACTTCCACGGCGAAACAGACGCCCGGATCGTACGGCGCCTCGACGGCGCCGCTGCAGGCGGCGAGCGACAGGGCGAGGGCGGCTACCGCCAGCGGGAAGGAAACGCGGATCATCAACGCAGGTCCGGGAACTGGCAGCCGCGATCCTGTTCGACCAGGGTGCGGAAGCGGTTGTTGTCAGCCGACTGTTCGACGCGGCGAGGCACCAGCCGAAGGGTCGTATTGCCCCAACGGCCGTACAGGGCGTCGCCGGGCCGCACGCAGGTGCCGGAGTAAAGCGCCTGGACGCAGGCGTTCAGACTCATGTTCGACGACAGGGAGCGCCAGTCGGAGCCCGTATGGCGCAGGCATTGGGCGCCCGCGGCGGCCTGGACCTGCGGCGGCTGGGAAGCGCCCTGCTCCGGCGTCTCGGGCGCGGGCATGGGCCCGGCGTCGACCATTTCGACGGGCGGTTCGATGACCGGGGCGGCCGGCAGGGCCACAAGGGCGCCCGTCTCATCGACACCGACGTCCAGGGCGTCCGTGGCCACGCCATTGCGGCGCGCGCAATCGACCAGGGTGGCCATGCCGACGAACTGGCCGTCAACGTAGCAGCGCAGCTCGCGGGTCGTATTCAGCTCGGGGGCGTCGGCGACAGCGACCGTCAGTCCACCCTGGGCGGCCGGCGGCGGGCCCGCATTCCGGTCACGCCCGCCCGAAAAGATCAGGGCGATCACCACCGCCGCGACGACCGCGAGGCCGGCGCCGATGGCGATGAAGATGCGGTTGTTCTGGGGCATGGAGGGCTCGCGCGACTGGAGAGTCCAATAACCCCGCCGGGCCATGCCGCGTCAACGACCTTCGGCGCCCGCCTAGCCGGTTAGTCGGTCCAGGGCGGCCTGATAGTTGGCCAGCTGATTGGTCAGATAGGCTGGAACCGGGCCGCGGGGGGCGGCCGCCGTCGCGGTCGCGGGATCGAGCGCCCGGTAGGCGTCACGCACCGCCTTCATCGCCGCCTGCAATCGTTCGCCGGCGGTCTTGCGCGCCGCGGGATCGGCGAGATTGAGCGCTCCGGGCAGGTCGACGCCGAAGGTCTTGCGTACGTCGTCGCCGCTGGAGGCGCCGATGAATCCCGAGGACAGCCCCAACCCGGCCAGCGCGTCGCGTCCGGTCTCGCCCGGGGTCAGGACGGCCCCGGCCTTGCCGTCTCGCGCCATGATTGAGAGCCGCTGGAAGCCGCCCGTGGTCGTGGTGATCTCGCCATCCTTGCCCGTGACCGAGCCGCCTTCCGACGCCACGGTCGCCTTCAACGTGCCGTTCGAGGCGATCTCGATCTTGCGCGCCAGCGTGGCGAGGGTGTCCTTGGCGGCGATGGTGACCGACACCGACCGGCCGCCGTCGGCGGGGCTGACGTAGAAGCGGTCGCCGACCCGCAGCGAGGTGGCGTCGATCAGTCGTTTCGAATCGCTCTGGTCGATCTCACCCTGCGGGAAGCCCAGGCGGTCCAGCACGCTGGCGCCGTCCGTCGCCACCGCCAGGGTCATCGGTCCGGCCCGGTCGCCGTCGCCCGACCAGGTCCGCTCGTATTCGACCGCGCCGCTGAGCGGATCGAGACGGACCAGATAGGCCTTCGTCGGATCGGTGGCGTCCGCCGCCGGATCGCGGTCGGCGACGCCGGTGATCCAGACCTTGCCGTCGTGGATCTTGACGTCGGCGGCGCTGTCTTCGCCGGCCCCGCCATACCATGTCATCCGGTCGCCCGCCGCCGGCGTCAGGTCGGCGGACAGTGCGGCGACGAAGACGTCCTTGCCGCCGGAGTGGCCCGTGGTTTCGGCCCCGGCCGTCAGGCCGCTGTCACGGCTCGTGCCGGTCAGGATCACCTTGCCCCCCGACACCGACACGCCGGCGATGTCGCCGCTGATGGCGCCGAGATCCCGGGTTGAGGCGAAGGTCGGCTTCCCGTCCACATCGAGCGTGAAGCGACGCACGACAGCGCGGCCGTTCTCGACGCCGGCCGTATAGAGGTTCGAACCGTCGATCGTCATGGCGTCGACGCTGTCGTCGCTGGCGGTGCCGAATTGGGTGGTCGCCGTGGCCTTCGAGACGATGCCGGCGGTCGGATAAGGCTCCCCGGCCTTGAAGGCCTGGACATAGCCGTCCCAGCCGCCGACGGCCACGCCGCCGGTCACGGCCGATTTGGCGCGCCCGCCGATATAGACGGTGCCGTCGGCGCCGAAGCTGACCGAGGTGGCCTCGTCGGCGGCGCGAGCGCCGCGTCGCTGGGTCCAGACTTCCTGCCCGTCCTTGTCGAACACGGTGACGAAGCTGTCGGCGACGTCGGCCGCCACGCCGGTCTTTCCGGCGTCCGTCGAACTGGTGTTGAGCGCGCCGGTGACCGAGCCGGCGACCGCGACCTGACCATTGGCGTCAATGGCGATGGCGTAGCCGCTGGCGGTCGAGGCGGCGCCGAGGGTGCGGGTGGCGACCAGTCGGCCGGCCGGGTCGTATTTCATCAGGGCGACGTCCTGCGCGCCCTTGATCGGCTGGCTGTCCGGACCCGCCGTGACATCGGCGACGATCCACAAGGAGCCATCCGGACCGACCGCGCTCGCGCGAACCGTCTCGACCCCGTCCGGCAAAGCGTCCTGCGACAGGCGACCCTCGATCCAGTGGGTCTCGCCGAGGCCGGGGGCGGTCGGCGCGGCCGCGGCGCCGCCGTCGCTCTGGAACTTCAGCAACTGCGCGCCGCCGGCGGTCCCCGAGGACTGCACGACATAGACTGCGTCAGACGTTTCGGCCGCGGTGAAGCCGACGGTCTCGGTCGAGGAGCCGCGAATGACGAGGGCCCATTTGTCAGGGCTGGCCGGCAGGGTCACGGTCTTGCCATTGACCTGCAGGGTCCGCGGCTCGGCCTTGATCTGCTCGCGGCCGAAGCGGGTTTCGACGCCGGCGACCTCGAGCTGGGTGTTGATGTGGCTCACGACATTGTCGAGGGTCCGGGGCGTCGCCCCCATGTCGGCCAGGTCGATCGGCACGGCGGTGGTCTGGAAGTCGGAGATGCCCACCGGCGTCTTGATGGTGATGCTGAAGCGGGTGTCGCCCTGGAAGGCGGCGACGGGCGTGGCGATGGATCCTTCGTGAATCTGGCCGATAACCGCCCGGGCGCTGTCCCGCGGCACAGCCGCCGTGGTCTTGCTGATCGCCTTGGTCGTGCCCTGAACCATGCGGACGTCATCGAATTCCGACGCGGACAGCCACGAGCCGATCTCGCCGAGGCCGGAACTGAAGCGCTTGGTCAACTGTGTCAGTTCAAGGTTGCTGACGCCCTTGGTGGCCGACCGGTTTACGAGGGCGTTCAGCGAACTGAGACCTTGGTACAGGGCAAACAGTTTACGGTAGTCGGCCGACGCGGATTTCACGTCTAGCTGGGCGGCGTCTTCGTTGATCAGCTTTCGCCCGCCAAGCGCCGCACGGACCATGGCGTCCGGCTCGGGCGCCACCGCGTCGGGCGACCACGGCGGCGTGGGCTGCTTTCGGGCGGCCTGGGCCAATGCGGCGGACGTCGCCGTGCTGAACGCCGTGGTGGCGGTCCCGCCGAACAAACCCAGAAGATAGCCGTTGTCGATCACACCGCGCTCCCGGCCTCCAGTATCCCCTTTCGGCCGTAACGAGGTCTTAACGTCCGCCCGCGGAACGACTCCGGACGCGACTCAGGGAACAATGGCTGACGGCGGATGTTTGGGATTCGCCGTGGAAGCAGGAGACGTGCCGCATGTCTGCCTTCGTCGAGACCTTGAGATCCTTCCTCGCCCTCTACGGGTTCGGTCATCGCGGCCACCGGCGGCGGCCCGCGCCGGTCTATATCGGCCGCTCGGGAGGCGGCCGGGGCTGAAGGTCTAGCCCTGGAACAGCGACAGAATGATCTGCGGTGCCTGGTTGGCGATCGAGAGGGACTGGGCGCCCAGTTGCTGCTGCACCTGCAGGGCCTGTAGTCGGGCGCTTTCCTTTGCCAGATCGGCATCGACCAGATTGCCGATCCCCGATTCGAGGGTGTCCACCAGCTTGCTTACGAAGCTGTTGTGAGCCTCGATCTGCTTGGCCTGGGCGCCGATCGCGCCGAGCGAGGCGTTCAGCTGGGTGATCGAGTCGTCGAGGCGGTCGAGCGCTTGGGTCGCGCCGGTGAGGGTCAGCAGACTGTCCGAGGCGGACAGCTCGATGATCGCCCCGCCCAGGCTGAGATCCTTGGCGGTCAGGGTCACGAACGAGGAGGCATCGGCATTGGCGAGGAAGGTGATGCCGTCCGTCAGCGAGCCGTTGAGGATATTGCCCCCGTCGAAGGCCGCATTCTCGACCGCCGAGCCGATCGCCTTCATCAGGGCCTGGAAGTCGGCGTTCAACAGCTCGCGGGCCTGGGTCTTCAGCGAAGAGTCCTTGGCGGCGACAACCTTCTCCTTAAGCTGATTCAGCAGGTCGGAGACCGATTCGCCGGCCGAGAGGGCCACGTCGGCGATCGAGGTCGCCCGGTCGAGGCTCTGTTTGACCGCGCTCAGGGCGCCCACATCGGCCCGCTGCTGCTGGGCGATGGCCCAGATGGCGGCGTTGTCCTTCGCGCCTTGGACCTTCAGTCCGGTCGAGATCCGGCTCTGCACGTCGCCCAGACGCTCGTTTGTGCGCGTCAGGTTCTGCAGCGCGATCGCGGCGGAAGTGTTGGTATGGACGCTGTTCGTCATCCGACTCGGCCTTTCAGGTTTGGCCAAGGCTATGGGACCAAGCGTGCACACATGGTTAACGCTCGCTAACCACGCATTTTAACCGCGCGGATCGCTCCTGCGCGGCGGTTCGGATGGTGCGGTTCGCGTCAGGCCCTGGTGTTGATCACCGAGCCGGCGCGGTAACGATCCGCCTGCATCAGGTCGACGACCTGCTCCAGCGGCAACTGCTTGACGACCTCGCCGGTGACCCGGTCCAGCGTCTTGTAGATAAATGAGCCGGACTGCGGCCCTTCCTCGATCACCAGCCGGTAGCGGGCGGCGCGCTCGGCCTCCTGCGCGAAGGGCGAGTCGTGAAAGTCGCCGGTCGCGGTGGATGCGGCGGCGGGCGGAACGGCGACGGCGCCGGTCGGATCTATCCTCGCATTGTTGTGCATCGCTCCTTCCGCCGACGGTCAGCCGGCGTCTCCGTGTGACGGCGCGGATCGGTCGGGCGGGGCCGTGAGGCCCCGCCCTTCCGGTCGATCCTTAGCGGAACAGTCCGAGCAGCATCGAGGTGGAGGAGTTGGCGATCGACAGAGCCTGCACGCCAAGCTGTTGCTTGGTCTGCAGCGCTTGCAGTCGGGCGCTTTCCTTGGCCAGATCAGCGTCCACCAGGTTGCCGATGCCGGATTCCAGGGTGTCCTGGAGTTTGCCGACGAAGTTCAGGTGGGTGCCGAGCGACTTGGACCCGGTGCCCAGGCGAGCCAGGGCGGCGGAGACGTTGTCGATCGAAGTGTCCACAGCACCCAGAGCCGCGGTGGCCGCAGACGCCGTATCGATCTTGGCGGCAGCCCCGAGCGTGACGATGGTGCCCGACAGGCTCATGTCTTCGTCGTTGATGGTGATCACGCCGGTCGTGGCGTCACCCGAGGTGTTGGCCAGCGCCTTGAACCCGCCGGTCAGCGTACCGTCGAGCAGGTTGAGGCCGTTGAACGTCGCGTTGTCCACCACCGTGGTGATCTGGTCACGGATGGAGGTGAAGTCTTCGTTCAGGGCGTCGCGCGCAGCCGTGTTCAGCGAGGTGTCCGTCGCGGCCAGGGCCTTTTCCTTCATCTGCAGAAGCAGATCGGAAATGCTCTCGCCGGCGGCCAGGCTGACGTCCACGGCCGACTGGCCACGGTTCAGGCTGTCCTTGACGGAGTTCAGAGCACCCATTTCGGCGCGTTGCCCCTGGGCGATAGCCCAGATAGCCCCGTTGTCCTTGGCCGAGGAGATGTTCTTGCCGGTGCTGATTCGGTTTTGAACCGTGCCCAGATCCTTGTTGGTGACCTGGAGGTTCTGAAGGGCGATCATTGCGCCCACGTTCGTGTTAACGCTGTTCAGCGCCATGACGATAGTCCTTTTTTCAAGGTGTCCGACGCCATTTTGGCGGCCGGGAGCATTTTGCTCGGAGCGGTACGCAGCAAGGACGGGACCAGTTGCCGATCCGTCATGCCACGGCTCCCTCCGTTGATTTTGCTGCGTTAGTTTCTGTTAATCACGTCCCTCGCCCGGCAGGTCTTGCCGGGCGCCCGGCAAGACCTGCCGGACCTACCGGCAGAATACGCCGGGCGCCTCATGGACCCGCCCCGGCGCGCCAGCGGTCCTGAAGCGTCCGTTCGGTCAGCAGAGTCTCGACCGCCAGGGCGCGCGCGGCTTCGCATTCCGCCAGACGGAGGCCGCGGACCATGTAGGCGGTTTCGAAATCAGCCAGGGCGGCCCCCTCCGGCAACCGCTCCAGCCGGCACGGCGTAGCCGCCGCCGCCGGCAGGGTCAGTCGAGGCGGCAGGGCAGATGGCCGGGGCGAGGCGGCACAGCTCGCGGTCATGGCCAGCAAGACGAGCGGCGCGAGCCGGATCCAGGATGTGTTCGGCGTCATAGGCGTTTCTCGCTTCATCCCCGGCCCGCGTCGTGGCGCGACCGAGCTCCAGGGCTTGTTGGTGATGGGTTTCGAGACGGCGTTGCTGGGCGACGGCGCCTTCGCTTTCGAGGCGGCGCGCGGCGACCTCCGCCTCCGCCGCTGCGGCGCGGGCTTCTGCCGCCTCGAGCCGGCGCCCGGCGCGGTCGAACGGATCCCAGCGGAACCCGGCCGCCTCGACCACCACGACGAAAACAATGGCCACGACAACGGCCGCGAGAGCCCAGCCCGTCGGCTTCAGGGGCGAAAGGGCGGGCGGCTTCACGGAAACACCTTCCGGTCGAGCTCGAAATGCGGACCGTCGCGCAGCGTCGGCCAGTCGCCGCCCCAAACGATGGCCGTACCCTGCCTCGCGGCCGCGGCCTTGAAGGCGGCGGCGATGCGCGGATACAGCGGCCAGTCCCAGCGCACCTGGCCGTCGACCAGCGCCGCGATGTCGATGGCGTGGCCGGTCAGGTGGCGCGAATGCCGGGTCCGGCTGGCCCCGGCCCGGACCAGGGCGGCCTGACGTTGCGGCGTACGCAGGCCCTCGGTCACCATGAAATCGACCGGGCTCAGCGCCACGGCCTCGCGCGCCAGGGCGACCAGACGCGGATGCACCCCCTCCAGACGCCGCATCGACCGTTCGGACAGACGGTACCCCATCACCGCCCCTCCCCGCCCGGCCGAAGCGTGCGCAGGCTGGCGATCAGCTGCTGCGCCGTCGGGGCCACCAGATAGAGGATCATCGTCAGGGCCAGCAGCGCCATCAGCCCCTTGGCCAGCGACAGCGCCGCCTCGGGCGGGGTCTGGGCGATCAGGCGATCCAGCAGCAGCCAGGCGCCGCCGCTGGTGGCGAAGACATAGAGCCGTCGCCACAGCCAGCGCCCCTCCGCCAGCGGCGAAGGCGCGACGGAATGTTCGACCGGGCCGCTCATCGGTCGTCCTCCCGCTCGTCGACGGCGCGTGCGTTGCGAACATGATCCGCCCCCGCCTGGACGTAGAGCTCGTCCTCGGACAGCCGCCACGGCGAGTCCCAGGCCTCAAGGTCGAGCAGGGCCAGTTCGGGGTCATTGCGATATCCGGACATGGCGCTCACCCCTCCGCGATCAGCCAGACGCGGCCGTTCGCGCCCGATCCGCCAGGGCCGCCGGCCGTCACGCCCGCGCCCCCGCCGCCGCCGCCAGCGCCGGCCGAACCGCCAGAGCCGCCGTCATGACCGCTGCCCGTAACCGCGGCG
>JAHJNW010000174.1 GCA_018820665.1 Alphaproteobacteria bacterium
AGGGTGGGCAACGGGATCGGACCGCGAACGGTCGCGCCGGTGCGCTTGGCGGTATTGACGATCTCGCGCGTCGAAAAATCGAGGACGCGGTGATCGAAGGCCTTGAGCCTGATGCGGATGCTTTGATCCATATCGGTCGTATTTCCCAAGCAGGCGAACCTGCGTCCCTGTGAACCATTTCAAAGACCGGAGGTCTTCAGGCGTGAAGCCTTCAGAGTACGCACGTCCGCAAAAACGATCGGCCCACGCAGTCTCCCGCGAAGGCCGTTGAAGTCCTGGGTCACTGCAAAGAACAGGGTCTCAGGTCGTTCCTGCGAACCGCGTCTGCACCACAAACTCAAGCGAGGTGCACAGCCGGTCCAACAAGAGTTGGCGCTTATGACGATTGAGTCCCCTTTCGTCAAGCGGCGAAAGCAAGGCAGAGGTCATGCCGCGCCCCTATTTCGCTGGCCGACGAAAATGAAAGAGGGCCCGGGGGTTCCACGCACCGGGCCCTCTGATCCGCAAGGGCGCCGCGATCAGCGGCCGATGCGGATATCTCCCGAGCCGATGACGCTGCGCTCGACTGAACCGGTGGCCTCGGCGACGCGGACATCGCCCGAGCCGGCGATCGAAATGCTGACGTCGCCCGCCGTACCGCCGAAGTCGATGTCGCCCGATCCGGCGATGGCGATCTCCAGATTCGGCGCCCGGCCGCGGCGGATGGTGGTTTCTCCCGAGCCGGCGATCGAAATCTCGACGTCGCCATTGGCCTCGGCGACCGTCGCTCCGCCCGATCCCGCGAGGCTGATCTCAAGCTCGCCGGTGGCCCCCGCGGTCACGTCGCCCGAGCCGGCGAGATTGACCTCGAGCGAACGGGAGGTCCCGACCATCATCGTGCCCGAGCCGCCCGAGGAGACCTCGACCGGTCCGTCGGTATTGGCCACCACCCAGTCGCCGCAGCCGCCATTGCCCAGTTCGACCGAGGCGGCGCCGCGACCGATGGAGCCGAAGACGGCGCTGCCCGCGTCGATCCTGACATCGCGCGGGGCGCGGATGACGATCAGCGGCGCGTCGTCGACGTTGACGCGTCCTATGCCCCTGACCTCGACCGAGGCGCCCTGCCCCGGCCGGGTCCGGTCCGGGCCGGAGCGGCAGTCGCCGATCCTGTCGCCGGCGCGGAAGCCGGCCACACGGCGGCCGAGGCCGCCGCTGATGCGTACATCAGCGCCGCGGCGCTCGACCCTCAGCGCCGGCAGGCGCGACGCGCCCTGCTGGATCTCGACGCCGACTTCGGCGCGATCCTCGACGATGACCACGACCCGGGCGACGGCGTGTTGGATATCGACCTCGGGGCCGGGGTCAGCCAAGGCCGAACCGGCGCTCGCAGCGCTGACGGCGATGGCGGTGACGGCTGACAGCAGGATGGACTTCATGGCGGGGCTCCCTCTCCGGACGATGCCGAAAGGGTGCGACCGGGCCCCGGCCGAGTCACTTTAAATCGAGGTCATGACCTCGTTGTAAGGAACCTCGGGCTCAGCGCATCGCCAGCGGCGAGATCAGCCCCTTGTCGGCCGGCGGCGGCTCGTCGCCCAGCTCGAACGCCCGTTCGTAGGACTCCAGCCGGGTCTTGACCACGCCGAGTCGGCGCAGGCCGAGGGAGGCGCTCCACAGGGCCGCGCGGGCGGCCATCGGGGCCCGGTCGGCCGGCAGCACCGGCGCGCCCCAGCGGCGCAGCACGCCATTGGCGTAGTGGGCTCCATTGGTCATCCGCGAGCGCCAGGTCTGGTAGTCGCACGACAAGGAGACGTTGAAACTGCCCCGGTTCTCGATCCGGTGCGGCGCGTGCAGTGGCCAGGCGATGGCCATGCCCGGCTTGAGGTCGAACACCTGCGCCGCCGCATCCATGTCGCGGCGATAGGGCAGGTCCTCGGTCTGCTGTTCCAGCAGGATGTTCTCCATTACCCGGGTCGGCAGGTGGGTCTCATCGACGGGATAGACCCACATCCGCTTCTCGCCGCGCAGGTGGAACAGGGTCACCCCCGGCGGATCGGCGTGGAACGGCACCTTGGCCGAGGGCGCCGACAGGATCAGTTGACCCGTCACCTGCACCGGCCGGAAGCCCGGAACCTCCCGCGACAGCTCGGCGAACACCTGACGCATGGCGTCGGCCAGTTCGGGCCAGTGGTCCTGAATGCGGCGCATCTGGATCCACATGCGGCCGGCCTTGGCCGCCTCCAGCAGGGCCGCGCCGCCGCGCTGGCCCTTGGTCCCGGTCTGCAGCATCGCCTGGTCGTCGGCGTCGTAGTGGAAGATGTTGATGTCAAACAGTTCGGCCGGGTGGCGCTCCAGCTGGCGCGCCAGCGCCTCGTCCTCGAACAGGCCGGTCTCCAGAAGCCGGTGGCTGTAGGTCAGCGGCGCGCGCCCGAAGGCCTCGCGCGTGGCGGCGTCAAGCGCAGGGATCAGGGGATCGGTCATGCGGCGGCTCCCAGACTCTTGCGCGCGGCGGCGGCGGCGGCGGACGCCGCCCCGGCCCACCAGTCCCCGGCGCGGGTCTCGCAGGCGTTGATGATGTCGAACCGACGGCTCAGGCTCAGTTCGAAGCGGCGCAGCGGCGCCGGCCCTCCGGACAGCAGGCGCCCCGCCAGCCGGGTCAGATCCGGGCGCGGCCCCTCGGCCACCCCCTCGAACACGACCCCGGACGGCTCGGCCAGGGCGGTCTTGTACCCCTCATCGCCGGCGCCGAAGTCGACCATCCGGTAGCCGAGCGCCGCCGCCTGCTCCATTTCCAGCCGGGTCAGCAGGGTGCCGACACCGTGGCGGGCGAAGGCCGGATCATAGGTCGGAAACCACAGGTGCAGGGTGCGGCCGTCGTCCAGCGACGCTTCCGCGGCGACGAGCTCTCCTGCGGCCGTACGCAGGCTCGCCACCCGCAGGCCGAACCCTGCGGTGCGGCCAGCCAGCAGGGCGTGCAGCATGTTCCCGGTCCAGCCGCAGGCGAACACATCGTGGCGCCGCGACCGCCGGTACTGATCCCGCTTGTGGGCGATGATCCAGTCCAGCACCGCCGGATCGCGTTCGTCCCAGGTGAAGACCGGCTCGCCGTATTCACGTTCGAAGCCGCGCCGCAGGCGGCGCATGTTCTTGAAGAAGCGATGGCTGCGCGCCTCCAGTCGGGCGGACAGGGCCTCGCGGCCGCCGGTCACATCGGTGGCCAGCCGCGTGCGGACGATGAAGCCCGGCACCGCGCCAGCGGGCGACATCCAGCCGCCGGCGCGCAGGACCCCGCCCAGTCGCCGCGCCAGTGTTGCCGGATCGAGGCCCTCACCCGCCGCGGCGATGACGCCGTGATAGTCGGTCAGGGGCGCCCCCAGCGGCTGGATCAGCCGGCCCCGCCGCTGGAAGGGGAAGAAACCGACGGCCGCGCCGCCGCGTCGGAACACGGCCAGGGCCGCCCCGGGAACCGCGGCCGCCGCCAGGGTGTATCGGGGATCCAGATAGGGGTGGTCCAGGCCGGGTTCAGCCGCCCGTATGGCCTCCCACGCCGCCCGGTCCTCCGGCCGCAATGCGTCCGGCCGGATGATCTCGATCTCGGTGGCCCCGTCCATATGTCCTGATCCGGCTGTTCAGCCCCAGCATGCGCCGGCCGCCGTTGCGACAGGGTTTAGAGGCTTGGTGAACGAGTTGCTGCGGAGCCGTCGCCGCCGACGGGCGTTGCCCTTCCATCGTCATCTCGTGCACTGGAGCCCCGCATGTCCCCCTCACCCGAAAAAGGCCGCGCGCGCGGTCGGCAGAACGAATATGAAGAGCAGCGCCCGCCCGTCCACGAGGGCGAACCGCCCCGGCCGGCCCAGGAGCCGCCCGGGTCGGAGGGCAGCAGCAACAGCGGCGAAACCGCCACCGACCCCGCCACCGGAGAGCCCAACCCTTGAAATCAGCCGCCGCCGCCCTCGCCTTCGCCCTGCTCGCCGCGGCCCCCGCCGCCGTCGCCCAGTCCGGTCCGGCCGCGCCGGCAGCCTGCCCGGTTTCGGCGGACCATGTCATCGCCAACGGCGGTCTTGATCGCAGCCGGGCCGCCGTCGCCTCGGGACGCCTCACCATATTGGCCATGGGCTCATCCTCGATCGAGGGGGTCGGCGCGAGCCGGCGCGAGCTCAGCTTCACGCCCTTGCTGGAGGCGGGTCTGGAGCAGCGCCTCCCCGGGGTCGAGGTGACGGTGATCAACAAGGGCATCGGCGGCGAGACGGCGAAGGACACCGCCGACCGTCTGGTCCGCGAGATCGAGGCCGGAGACCCCGACCTGGTGATCTGGCAGCTGGGCACCAACGACATCCTGCGCGACCGGCCCATGGACGATATCTTCGCCGACTTCCGGCGCGGTGAAGCCATCCTCGACCGGGCCGGGGTCGACGTCCTGCTGATCGACCCCCAGCGACTGCCCGAAGGCACGACCAATGCCTCGTTCCGGGGGCGCAATCCGGCGCTGGGCGAAATGGCGCGTTTGATCGATCTCGAGGGCGGCCGGGTCGGCTACGCCGTGCTGCACCGTTTCGACGCCATGGGAGCCTGGGGCGGTCTGGAGCGGGGCGGCGTCGGCCCCGACGACCTGCACCTGAGTGACGCGGGCTACGCCTGCTGGGCGGCCGTGACGGCGGAAGGAATGGCCGCGGCCCTCCGCTGAGCGGAACAGCCGGCGGCGCACGGTGTTGGTCTGGTTCCCGACTGCTGGAGCCCGCCATGATCGTTCGCCGCCGCCCCGCCCATCTCGCCCTCGTCGCCGCCCTGCCGCTTCTGGTCGTCGCAGCCTGTGGCGACAATGCGCAGGAGACCCGGTCGACGCCCGAACGCGCGGACCCGGCCGCCGCAGCCGCCTCGCAGTTGCGGCAGTCGATCGAGACGGCGTCCTACAGCCCGCCTGCCGCGACGAGCGAAGAGGATCAGACGTCGGACAACGGGGGAACCTCCAGCGAGCCGACGTCCGGAGAGGGCGCCGGGGGCGACCAGACATCCAGCGGCCGGGGCGGAGCCGTCAGCGGGGCGCTGCCGGCCGACGCCCGCCCCGACCCCGCCATGGCGCGGGCCCAGATTCTGCTGGACCGCACCCGCTTCTCCCCGGGGATCGTCGACGGTCTCGGTGGCGAAAACACCCGCCAGGCCATCGCCGCGTTCGAAGAGGCGCACGACCTGGAGGTGGACGGGGAACTGGACGCCGAGGTGTTCGAACGACTGACCTCCGGCGACAGCCGCAAGGTGCTCACCGACTACACCATCACCGACGCCGACGCCGCCGGCCCCTTTATCGGCGAGGTCCCCGAGGACATCGCCGATATGGGCGAGCTCGAGACGGTCGGCTATGCCGACGCCCGCGAGGCCCTGGCCGAGAAATTCCACATGAGCGAGGCCCTGCTGGACGCGCTCAATCCGGGCGTCGATTTCGCGCGCGCCGGCCAGACCATCGTCGTGGCCGCCCCGGGACCGAACGAACTGCAGGGCGAAGTGGCCCGGATCGTCATCGACAAGGAGGAGAGCTCGGTGCGGGCCTTCGACGCCGACGGCAAGCTGCTGGCCTTCTATCCCGCCACCATCGGCAGCGGCGAGATGCCCTCCCCGTCCGGCACGCACACGGTGCGGGCCATCGCCCCCGAACCCAACTACACCTACGACCCGTCGCGGGTCAGCTATGGCGACGGCGGCGACAAGGTGGTCGTGCCGCCCGGTCCGAACAATCCGGTCGGCTCGGTGTGGATCGACCTGTCGCGCGACACCTACGGCATCCACGGCACGCCCGAGCCGGCCGAGATCGGCAAGACCGCCTCCAGCGGCTGCGTCCGCCTGACCAACTGGGACGCCGAACAGCTGGCGGGCGCGGTCGAACAAGGCGTCGAGGTGCGGTTCACCTGAGCAGGGCCTGGCCCGCAAGGCGCAGGCTCACGACTTCAGCCGGCGCACAGCAAAACGGCCCCCGGATCGCTCCGGGGGCCGTTCTGTATTGAGGTCAGATGACCGAGCTTACTCGGTGATCTTTGACACGACGCCGGCGCCGACGGTGCGGCCGCCTTCGCGGATGGCGAAGCGCAGGCCCTGGTCCATGGCGATCGGGGTGATCAGCTCGACGTTCAGCTCGGCGTTGTCGCCGGGCATGATCATCTCGACACCCTCTTTCAGG
>JAHJNW010000175.1 GCA_018820665.1 Alphaproteobacteria bacterium
CTACGCCCAACAGGTGGTGGACAACGCCCGCGCCCTCGCCGCCGTGCTGGTCGAGCGCGGCGCCGCCATCGTCTCGGGCGGCACCGACAGCCATCTGATGCTGGTCGACCTGCGGCCCAAGGGCGTGACCGGCAAGGCCACCGAGGCGGCGCTGGAGCACGCGCTGATGACCTGTAACAAGAACGGCGTGCCGTTCGACACCGCGCCCTTCACCGTGACCTCGGGCGTGCGTCTGGGCACCCCGGCCGGGACCACGCGCGGCTTCGGCGTCGCCGAGTTCCAGCAGGTCGGCCACTGGATCGCCGATGTGATCGACTCGATGCAGGGCACGGACGAGGCAGATGCCACAGTCCAGGCCCGGGTCGCCGACGAGGTGCGCGAGCTCACGCGTCGCTTCCCGATTTACGGATAAGCCGCGGATGAAATGCCCCTTCTGCGGCCATCAGGACACCCAGGTGAAGGACAGCCGCCCGTCCGACGACGGCGCCGCCATCCGTCGCCGCCGGTCCTGCCCGCAGTGCAGCGGGCGGTTCACCACCTTCGAACGGGTCCAGCTGCGCGAGCTGATGATCCTCAAGCGCAACGGCCGCCGCACCCCGTTCGACCGCGACAAGCTGGAGCGGTCGCTGAACGTCGCCCTGCGCAAACGGCCGGTCCAGGCCGAACAGGTCGAACAGCTGGTCAGCCGCATCACCCGCCAGCTGGAAAGCCTCGGCGAGACCGAGATCCCGTCCTCGACCGTCGGCGACTTCATCATGAAGGCGCTGAAGTCGGTCGATGAGGTCGCCTATGTCCGCTACGCCTCGGTCTACAAGGACTTCCGCCACACCGGCGATTTCGCCAAATTCCTCGGCGCCGAGGGCCTCAACGAAGGCGGCGGAGACGACGGCTCCGGCTCCCGGTGATGCGTCCGCGCGTCACCCTGAAGCTGGCGACCTCCCTCGACGGGCGGATTGCGACCGCGTCCGGCGAGAGCCGCTGGATCACCGGCGAGGCGGCCCGACTGGAAGGCCACCGACAGCGCGCCGCCCATGACGCCATCCTGGTCGGCGTCGAGACCGTGCTGATGGACGATCCCGAGCTGACCGCCCGTCTGCCCGGCCGTCCGATTGACCAGCCCCTGCGCGTGGTGCTCGACAGCCGGCTCCGCACGCCGCCCACGGCCAGGGTGGCGGCCGGCGGCGACAGTCTGATCCTGACCGCCTGCGCCCCGACGCCGCTGGGCTCGGCCATGGTCGAACAGGTGGCCGCCGTCGAGGGCCGTCCGACACCGGCCGCCGCCCTCGCCGCCATCCGCCGCAAGGGCGCGACCTCGGTTCTGATCGAGGGTGGGGGACAGGTAGCCGCCAGTTTCCTGCGCGCCGGGCTGGTGGATCGGCTGGAGTGGTTCCGCGCCCCGATTCTGCTGGGCGGGGAAGGTCGGCCCTGTGTCGCGGCGCTGGCGCTGGCGCGGCTTTCGGACGCCCCGCGGTTCCGACGCCTTGCGGTCGCGCCCTGCGGTGACGACCTGTGGGAGCGCTACGAGAGGCTCTGATGTTTACGGGTATCGTCACCGACATTGGCAAGGTGCGGCGGGTCGAACAGACCGCCCGCGACCGCCGCTATGAGATCGAGACTGCTTTTGACACGGCCAGCATCGATCTCGGCGCCTCGATCAGCCACGCCGGCTGCTGCCTGACCGTGACCGAAAAGGGCCCCGGCTGGTTCGCCGTCGAGGTCTCAGGGGAGACCCTGTCGAAGACCACCCTCGGCGCCTGGGCCGAAGGCCATCGCGTCAATCTGGAGCGCGCCGCCCGCCTCGGCGACGAAATGGGCGGTCACGTGGTCTCCGGCCATGTCGACGGCCTCGGCCGGGTCGTCTCGGTCACGCCGGAGGGCGGCTCGCACCGCATCGACATCGAAGCCCCGGCGCCGCTGCACCGCTATATCGCGCCCAAGGGCTCGATCACCGTCGACGGCGTCTCCCTGACCGTCAACGCCGTCGAGGGCCGGACTTTCGGCCTCAACATCATCCCCCACACTTGGGAAGCGACCACGCTCGGGGGCCTCAAACCGGGCGATACGGTCAATCTCGAGATCGACATGCTGGCGCGATACCTCGCGCGATGGCAGGAGACGGTGTGATGCAACTGGCCGCCAACATGAACGACAGCCCGATCAGCCCCATCGAGGACATCCTCGAGGACGCCCGCAACGGCAAGCCCTACATCCTCGTCGACGCCGAGGATCGCGAGAACGAGGGCGACATCATCATCCCGGCCCAGTTCGCCACGCCGGACCAGATCAACTTCATGGCCCGCTACGCCCGCGGCCTGATCTGCCTGGCCATCACCGCCGACCGCGCCCGCCAGCTGCGCCTGCCGCCGATGGCGGCCGAGAACCGCGAAAGCATGGGCACCGCCTTCACCGTCTCGATCGAGGCGAAGGAGGGGGTCACGACCGGCATCTCCGCCGCCGACCGCGCCCGCACGGTCCAGGTGGCCGCCGATCCGACCCGTGGCGCCGACGACATCGTCTCGCCCGGCCACGTCTTTCCGCTGGTCGCCCGCGACGGCGGGGTGCTTGTCCGCACCGGCCACACCGAGGCCGCCGTCGACATCAGCCGCATGGCCGGCCTGACGCCCGCCGGGGTCATCTGCGAGATCATGAACGACGACGGCTCGATGGCGCGCATGCCCGACCTCGTCGCCTTCGCCCAGCTGCACGGCCTCAAGATCGGCACCATCGCCGACCTGATCGCCTACCGCCGCCGCACCGAGCGGCTGGTCGAGCGGGTCATGGACACGCCGTTCGACAGCGTCCACGGCGGACCCTTCCGCCTGATGCTGTACCGCAACGCCATCGAGGGCGTCGAACACGTCGCCCTGGTCAAGGGCAAGATCGAGCCCGGCAAGCCGACGCTGGTGCGCATGCACCAGGTCGATTTCGCCGCCGACCTGCTGGGCCATGTCGAGGCGCGCCAGAACTATGTGCCGCGCGCCCTCCAGGCGATCAGCGACCACGACGGCGCCGGCGTCACCGTCTTCCTGCGCGATCCCGAGCTGCACGGCCTCGCCGAGCGGCTGGCCGGGGTCGAGAAGCCGGCGGCCGTCGACCGGTCGATCCGCAACTACGGTGTCGGGGCCCAGATTCTGGTCGACCTCGGCGTGCGCGACATGATCGTCATGAGCGCGACCCGCCCCAATCCCACCGCGCTGGAAGGCTACGGCCTGCGCATCGTCGGCTGGCGCGACATGGCCGGTTCCCGGGACGGAGAAGACCCATCGTGAAAGATCCCTACCGCGTTCTCATCGTCGAGGCGCGCTTCTATGACGGCCTCGCCGATGCCCTGCTGGACGGGGCGAAGGACGCCCTGCGCGCCCAGGGCGCCGATTTCGACGTCGTCTCGGTGCCGGGCGCGCTCGAGATCCCGACCGCCATCGCCATGGCCGAGGAGGCCGGCCGCTTCCCGACCGCGCCGCGCTACGACGGCTATGTCGCCCTGGGCTGCGTCATCCGCGGCGAGACCTACCATTTCGAGATCGTCGCCGATCAGTCGGCCGCCGGCCTGCGCAATCTGGGCCTCAAGGGCCTGGCCATCGGCAACGGCATCCTGACCACCGAGGACGAGGACCAGGCCTGGGCCCGCGCCCGGCTCAGCGAGGGCGACAAGGGCGGCGGCGCGGCCCGCGCCTGTCTCGACCTGATTGCCTTGCGCAAGCGGCTGCGCGTAGGACTGGCCTCGTGACCGAACCCGCCAGCCTCAAATCCGTGCTCGAGCAACTCGCCGAGGCCCAGAAACAGCGCGCCGAGCCGCAGCTGACCAGCCGCCAGCGCCGCGCCCGCACGGTCGCCCGCCTCGCCGCCGTCCAGGCCCTGTACCAGATGGAGCTGGCCGGGGAGGGGGTCGATACCGTGATCACCGAATTCTCCAACCATCGCTTCGACGCCGACATCGAGGGCGAGCCCCTGGCCGAGGCCGATGAGGAGTATTTCGCCGAGATCGTCCGCGGCGTGGTCGGCGGCCAGAAGGACATCGACGGCGCGGTCAAGGCGCGGCTGGCCTCCAACTGGCGGCTGGAGCGGCTCGACTCGACCCTGCGGGCCCTGCTGCGCGCTGGCGCCTGGGAGCTGCGTGAACGCAAGGACGTGCCGCGCGAGATCGTGATCGACGAATACGTCGAACTGGCCAAGGCCTTCTTCGACGACGCCGAGGCCAAATTCGTCAACGCCGCCCTCGACGGCGTGGCCCGGGACGCCCGCGCCAGCTGATGGCCTCGGTCGATGTCGCCGGTGAGTTCGAAACCATCCGCCGGCTCCTCGCGCCCCTCGCCCATCCCGAATGGGGCCGGGGGCTGAAGGACGACGTCGCCGTCGTCCCGTCCCGGCCCGGCCACGACCTGGTCCTGACCAAGGACGTCATCGTCGAGGGCGTCCACTTCCTGCCCGACGATCCGCTCGACAGCGTCGCCCGCAAGCTGATGCGGGTGAACCTGTCCGACCTGGCCGCCAAGGGGGCCGAGCCGTTCGGCTATCTGCTGGCCTGCCACTGGTCCGGACGCTGCGGCTGGCCCGAGCGGATGACCTTTGTCGATGGCCTGCGGGCCGACCAGAAGACCTTCGGCGTGGCCCTGCTGGGCGGCGACACCGTGGTCACCCCGGGCCCGGCCAGCTTCTCCATGACGCTGCTGGGCTGGACGCCGAAGGGCCGCACCGTCGGTCGCGACGGGGCCCATCCCGGGGATCTGGTGTTCGTCACCGGCGCCATCGGCGACGGCTGGCTGGGCCTGCAGGCGGCTCAGGACAAGCTGTCGCTCGCGCCCGACCGCCTCGCCGCCCTGATCGACCACTACCGCACCCCGACGCCCCGGCTGGAGTTCGCCGCCGCCATCCGCGACAACGCCAGCGCCGCCCTCGACGTCTCCGACGGCCTGGTCGCCGACCTCGGCCACCTTGCCGAGGCCAGCGGGGTGCGGATCGGGATCGACCTCGAACTGACGCCGCGCTCGGCCGCGGCCCAGGCCTGGTACGACGGCCGGGTCGACGAACAGGCGGCGTTGGAAGCCCTGGTCACCGGGGGTGACGACTATGAGATCGCCTTCACCGCCCGCCCGGGCGAGGAGGCCGCCCTGCGCCGTGAGGCGGACAGACACCGCCTGCGCCTGACCCGGATCGGCCAGGTCACGGCGGGGCAGGGGGTCGAGGCCCGGTTCGCCGGCCAGCCCGTCGCCATCGCCCGGCCCGGCTTCATCCACGGCTGACAACGAAATCTCAAGGCGTCCGCGCCATGATCACGCCATGCTCCGTCGTGACCTTATCGCCGCCGCCGTCGCCCTGCCGTCCGTCGCCGCCGCGACCCTGGCTCAGGCCGACGACGCCCCCGCGTCCGGGGGCGCCAGCTTCGGCATCGCCGGGGTCGGCCTGCCGATCATCTCGGGCGGGCGGATTCGCAACTATGTCTTCGTCTCGTTGCGGCTGCACCTCGGCGGCGCGGCGACGCCCGAATCGATGCGGCCGAAGGCGGCCTATCTGCGCGACGCCCTGGTCCGCGCGGGCCATCGCACCCCCTTCGTGGTCGAGAACGACTGGACCCGCATCGACACCGCCGCCCTGTCGGCCAGCCTGATGCGCTCGGCCGCCACGATCGCCGGCCGCGGGGCCGTCACCCGGGTCGAGATCCTCAGCCAGGCCCCGCGCCGCCGCACCGGCGTCCGCGCCGGCTGAACCGCGTTCACCAACCCTGTTGCGTCACACCGACGCATGCGGCACGTTTCCGCCGCAATCCCCAGGGACGCAACTCGCGTCCGGTGCGCACGGGGGGACCGGAAGGCGGACAGAGGCGAACAACGCCCGCCGCGCCAAGGGTCCGGGCGCCGCTACACAGGGTATGGAAACGCCATGAGTAACTATCTGTGGCTGGTCATCGCCGCGGGCGCGCTGGGAGTCCTGTACGGGCTCGTCCAGACGGCCTCGCTGATGAAGGCCTCGACCGGCAACGACAAGATGCGCGAGATCGCCGCCGCGATCCAGGAAGGCGCCTCGGCCTATCTGCGGCGGCAGTACACCACCATCGCCATGGTCGGGGTCGTCATCCTGATCGCGGCGTATCTGCTGATCGGCCCGTGGGCCGCGATCGGCTTCGTCATCGGCGCGGTCCTGTCGGGCCTGGCCGGATTCGCCGGCATGCTGATCTCGGTGCGGGCCAACGTCCGCACCGCCCAGGCCGCGTCCGAGAGCCTCTCCAGGGGCCTCGACCTCGCCTTCCGCTCCGGCGCCATCACCGGCATGTTCGTCGCCGGCGGGGCCCTGCTGGGCGTGGCCGGCTACTACGCCGTCCTGACCGGGGGCATGGGCTTCGACAGCACCAGCCGCGAGGTCATCGACGGTCTGGTGGCGCTCGGCTTCGGCGCCTCGCTGATCTCGATCTTCGCCCGTCTGGGCGGCGGCATCTTCACCAAGGGCGCCGACGTCGGCGGCGACATGGTCGGCAAGGTCGAGGCCGGCATTCCCGAGGACGACCCGCGCAACGCCGCGACCATCGCCGACAACGTCGGCGACAATGTCGGCGACTGCGCCGGCATGGCCGCCGACCTGTTCGAGACCTATGCGGTGACCACGGTCGCCACCATGGTGCTGGCGGCGATCTTCTTCCGCGACCAGCCC
>JAHJNW010000176.1 GCA_018820665.1 Alphaproteobacteria bacterium
TCGTCGAGACATTCGGGAAGCAGCGTCTGCTGCCGGCGGTCTGAACCCTGGACGAAGCGGCTCATATCCACCTCCTGATGACCTCAGAAGGCTACCCTGATTTGCCCGATCTGACTGGGTTTTCACACAGCCTCGACTCATAGCTGACCTTCCAAAGGTCGGTTGGCGGACGGCATTGCTCAGCTTCTTACCGCTATCATCACGAAGAAAATGAGCCACCCGGGTGGGCGCCGGGATCATCTGCTCGGCTTGGCCCGGGGCTCGGCACCGCGTAACCGGACGCGCTCATAACGAGAGATAATTCCCTTCACACGTAGCGAGATGCTTGTTCTGTTGGCAGCCTGAAGCTGTGCAGTAGATTCGAACTGACCCTAGCTTATGAGGTCCCGGTGTCGCCCCCGCCGTTGTCAAAACGAAAACCCGACGGGACGGTCTACACCCGTCCGGCAGAGGTAGAATCCGCCCTCCAGCGCATTCTTGGATTACCCCGTGACGACGTGCGGGCGGCACTTTCAGTCCGTGACCGCAGCGATCCAAAATACCTGCCGTCAGAATGCATCTTGCACCTTATCCGACGCACTCGGATGGACAATCGCCACACCTGTTTTCAGGAACTCTATCAGGCCCTCATGGCTCGTGTGGATCGGGCGCTACCTCGTTTCGAATACGAGATTGGCGACGACACCGGCGTGGATTTGAGTCGCGCTCGCATTCGCGACGAAGTCCGAGATCGGCTTGCTGAAATGATCATCGCAGACCGGAACGCTGCCGCGACCCGCCTGGACTTCTTCGAAGCGAGGTTTGCCGCCGGCGTCGCAAAGCTTCGCAAGACGGCCCAAGAGAGAATCTGGCGGGACGACGGTCGCCGCCGGCCCCTCGAGCCTCTTGAAGAAACCGGCGAGCTAAGCATCGAGGTGGAGCGCGCCGCCGGCAGCATGGATTTGCCCTCATCTGAGAAATGGGACGATCCATTTTACCGGTCTCGGCTTCAGGCAGCGATAGATGCCCTGCCACCTGAACAAAGCAGGATCATCGAGATGCTCCAAAAAGGAATCCCCATCGAGTCGCAAGATCCGGATGCACCTTCAATCTGCAAGATCGAAGGCTGTGTAGAGAAGACCGTTCGCAATCGCCGCGATGCTGCCATACGCGCACTACGCCAGGCGTTAGACCTCGGGGATACGATGTGATGCCACGCAGTCTCGATTTAGACGACGTGCTCGAGGCGTTCGCGCTCGAACCTCGGCAGGGCGACGACGTCCTGATGGAATACGTGCGCCGGTATCCTGAGCATGCCTCGGAAATTGTCGAATACGCACGCCAGCTCGCGCTCGCAGAAGAAGCCGATGCGGAAGACGTCGAGGCTGACGACGCTTGGTTGGAGGAGTCCTGGCAGCGCTTTGTCAGTGCGGCAAATGCCGAGAGTTCAGTCACCGACCCATTCGAGGCTCTAACACCGACAAGATGGGCAGAGGTGCGCAGGGCGACCGGCCTACCTTCGAGTGTCGCGACCGCATTCCGAGATCGCGCTGTCGATATGACAACGGTGCCTGATTGGGTCGTTGATCGCTTCGCTTCGTTGCTCAACGTCGCAAACGACAACTTCCGCGCATTCCAGGATCAACCGCGCCGGTTGGCCGGCGGCCTTCAGTACAGGGCTGATACCACTCCAACCATCTCCCTAGAGAAGGTGAGTTTTGAAGCTCTGCTCGAACAGGCATTGCTTTCGCCTGAGGAGCGCGCTCGGCTGATGCGAGGGCCTGCCTGATGGATGCCTACGAAGTCGCGCGCCAGACCGCTGCGGCTTTGCACGAAAAGGCGGTGCAGGCCGGGGTCGATCCCTACAATAGTTATGCTTTAGCCAAGTGGGCGGCAGACGAGATCAGCCTCGACGTCGACGTCGTTGCGCCGAAGGCGGCGGCGTTGAATGGCGGTCAGGCGCTCTTCGATCCCTCAGGTCGGCTTATACTTCACGAGCAGACGAACAGCCCCTTCCTCAACGCGTTCTTGGTGGGCCATGAGCTGGGTCACGCGACACTGGGTGACGACCAAGACCCCGTCGTCGTGCCAAAGATCAACCCCGCGACGTCGGCGGAATCAGCTCCGGTCGGCGAAGATCGGGTCGTCGATTACAGCCGGAGACAGCGGCGCGAAGTCCAAATGGATCTGTTCGGCCGCGAGCTGCTCATGCCTCGGCCATGGCTTCGCGAACTGCACTTGGGGGGAATGTCCGCCTCTGAGATCGCGGAAAAACTTGGTGCGCCGTTCGACGCGGTTGCGCAGCAATTGCTCGACGCGCTGTTGCTGCCACCTGTCACCCTCGAGGACGCGGCAGAGAAGCCCGAGAAGCCATTAAACCCCGAGCAGAAGGACGCAGCGGAGCACCTCGGAATTCCCTATCTGCTCGAAGCCGGGCCTGGCACCGGTAAGACCCAAACTCTGGTGGGGCGAGTTCGCTACCTCGTGGAAGAGCGCAAGGTCGATCCCCGCGAAATTCTCGTCCTCACCTTCTCGAATAAGGCAGCGGCAGAGCTATCGGACCGCATAGCAGCGCGTCAGCCGCAGGCCGCCGCGGCAATGTGGATCGGGACCTTCCACGCGTTTGGGCTGGATTTGGTTCAGAGGTTTCACAAGGAGCTGAAGTTCGCCAAGGAGCCCAGGATGATGGATCGCCCAGAGGCGATCGACCTCCTTGAGGCCGAGTTCACTCGCTTGGACATCAGCCACTACCGAAATCTCTGGGATCCTAGTGAGGTTCTTCGCGATCTGCTGAACGCGATCTCTCGCGCGAAGGACGAGGTTGTCGGCCCGGCGGAGTACGCCAGCCTCGCCGAGGCGATGAGAAAACGCGCTGCGTCTATCGCGGGCAATGGTGAAGCAACCAAGGCGCTTGAGGCCGCTGCCGCTGCCGCGGAAGTCGCTAAAGTCTATGAGGCATATGAGCGATTGAAGCACGCCGCAGGTGCGGTCGACTTCGGTGATCTGATGTCGATGCCCGCGCGGTTGCTTCAGGACAATAGCGGCGTCTCAGAGCAGCTGCGCGAGCGATACAAACATGTGCTCGTCGATGAGTACCAGGACGTGAATCGCGCGAGCGTGAAACTACTTCAGAGCCTGACTGGCGGAGGCGAGAATCTGTGGGCAGTTGGTGATGCGCGCCAGTCGATCTACCGCTTCCGGGGCGCGTCATCGTTCAACATGGCTCGCTTCACGAAGGAGGATTTTCCGGGTGGGATCAGTGGGCGTCTCGTAGCGAACTATCGATCAACGGAAGAGATTGTTTCGGCGTACTCGAATTTCGCACGCGATATGGCGGCAGGGGTTGGCCCCGCAGACCTTGATGCCAAACGTGGTCCGAGCAAGGAGCGGCCGCAGCATCTGCAGTTTCCTACGAACGACTTCGAAGGCGCAGCGCTCGCAGACGCAATTCAGGCACAGCATGCCCAAGGCCGCGCATGGCGCGACCAGGCAGTGCTCTGCAAAGGCAACGATCGATTAGCGCGACTTGGCGCCGAGCTTGAACGTCGTGGCGTACCTGTCCTTTTCCTCGGCAGCCTATTTGAGCGGCCGGAAATCAAGGACCTGCTCTCAGTCCTTTCATTGCTGGTCGATCGTCGCGCGATGGCGCTGGCGAGACGAACTAGTTTGACCACGTCCCCAATGGCACTGGGCGACGTCGCAAGCGTCCTAAGCAACCTCAGAAGCAGCGAGGTGAAACCGCTCGCTTGGTTGGAAGCTGATTTTGCAAAAGGTGTCGGCCAAGAAGGGGCTATCGCCCTCACCAAGATGGCCGAATTATTGGCTGGCTTTTCGAGCGATGATCAGCCCTGGGATGTACTGTCGAAGATCCTATTGGATCGCACTAGGGTTGCCGCGGAAATCGCTGCTGCCGATGATGTTTCCAGTCGCAGCCGAGGGCTGGCCGTTTGGCAGTTCCTGAACTTTGTCCGCGCGGACAAGCCTCAGCAGGGTCGACCCATCACCCGCCTTCTGGACCGCATCAGGCGTCTTGTGTTGCTCGCCGATGAACGAGACCTTCGTCAATTGCCGCTCGCTGCCCAGTCGATCGACGCCGTCAGACTTATGACGATCCATGGTAGCAAAGGTCTTGAGTTCGACGTCGTCCATCTACTTGGCTTGAATGCGCAGGCTTTCCCGTGGAGAGGCCCGGGCCCCAAGTGCCCTCCCCCGGACGACATGATCGAAGGCGCCAAGGGCACCTCTCAGGAAGCGACTGCGGCCAGCGAAGCAGAAGAACAAGAGTGCCTATTTTACGTCGCACTCTCACGAGCAAGAGACCGGCTCCTTCTCTACTCCGCGCAGTCGACAACGAACGGTCGGCCACGGAAGCCGTCTCCGTACCTTGAGCGTCTCGGGCAGCTCGACACCCGCGCGGTCACCCCCGTTTTGGGGAGCGACCTGGACGACGACGCCGTTCCGATCCCGGTGAAGTTTCCAGCTGGGATGCGGTTCACGGAGAACCAGCTTGAACTCTACGATCGATGCCCTCGTCGGTTCTTCTACACGCACATCCTTGAGGTCGGCGGTCGACGAACGGGCAGCGCCTTCATGGATATGCACGACTTAGTGCAGTCGGTCGTGCGTTCGCTGTCGCAGCGGCCTCCGGAAGAGGCCGATGACGCAGTTGTTGCTGACGTATTCGCGAGCGCTTTTGACGAGCATGAGATCGCGAGCCACGGCTACGCGCCGGACTTCCGCCGCATCGCAGGCGAGTTGATCAACTTTTTCGCCGAGAGCCGGCGTGGAAAGTCGTTGAGGGAGGTCACCCCCATCCGGCTAGCTGTGCCAGGAGGGGAGATCGTCATCACGCCTGACGAAGTCTTGCACGACGGTCACGGACACCTATTCCGCAGAGTTCGTAGCGGCCATAAGTCGTCGAAGGCGGAGGACGGCCTGGCGGCCGCAGCGTTCTACCTAGCCGCTGTCGATGCATTCCCGGGCGCACGGGTCGAATTAGTCTACTTGGCGGACGCGGCGAGCACGCCGGTAAGCTTCAAAGCTCAGGCATTGGAAAACCGAAGGGGCAAGGTCAACGAAGCGCTGAGCAACATCGCCGCTGGACGCTTTCCAACAGAGGTGTCCGCCTTCACCTGCCCGAGATGTCCCGCCTTCTTCATCTGCGGGCCGGTCGGCGAAGGGTTCGTCGAAAAAATCTTCTGACGGCGTTACCGGACCGGGGAAGTCGCACCGATCAGTCATGTGAGCCCCAGGCAATTCCGCATGGGCCGACATGGACGGTTCCTCCCCAATGACTAAATCCGATATCCCTCCCGACGACCTCGCCCTCCTGGAGCGCGACGCCGACAGCTACGTTGTGCTTCTCGCCGAGGGCAGCGTCGATTTCCACGCTCTGAAGCTGGCCGATCCGGTCCCGCTGGGTCGCCAGATCCTTACGGCTGCGAAGCTGCGCGATCTGGACAGCTACACCCTCTTCGCGATCCTGCCCTCGGGCGATTTCGAGGACATCCGCCTCGACGAGCCCTTCGACCTGCGGGGCAAGGGTGTCGAGCGGCTGATCGTGTTCCAGTCCGATCGCGTGTTCCGCTTCAAGCTGAACGAGAGCCAGATCGCCTGGGGCCAGCCCACGATCTCCGAAAATGTTCTCCGCAGTCTCGCGGGCATCGGCGAGGACGAGGGCGTCTATCTCGAGGTTCGTGGCGGTGAAGATCGGCTGCTCGAAACGGGCACGGTCGAGAGCCTCGAAGGTCCGGGCGTGGAGCGTTTCATCACTGCGCCGGTCCAACTGACCTACGAGATCACGGTCAACTCGCGCGCTCGCGACATCGACCACGCCGTCGTCACCTACGAAGAGATCGTTCAGCTCGCCTTCCCGGGCCAGCACGATCCCAACGTCTCGTTCTCGATGACTTACCGCAAGGCCGACTCTGTCCCGCACGCGGGTGAACTCGGCGCCGGCGGCACCGTCACCGTCAAGAAGAAGGGCACGATCTTCAATGTCACGCGCACTGTTCAGTCGTAACGCCGACCTGAAACGCCTGCGGGACGAAGGCTATTTCGTGCAGAACGTGGGGGGCCTCCTGCTGATGCGGGAGGTTCCTTACGTCGATAGCGAAAAGCGCGTCCGCTACGGCACCCTGATCTCCAGCCTTACCCTGGCTGGAGATCAGACCCGCACCCCCGACACCCACGTCATGTACTTCGACGGCGACCCGCCGTGCGACGCTGAGGGTAATCGGCTCACTGCCATCGCGCATCAGACGAACATCAGCCAGAACATGGGACATGGCCTGGTCGCGCGGCAGTCTTTCTCCAGCAAACCGGCTGGCGGCTACCCGGACTTTTTCGAAAAGATGACCACCTACGCGGGCATCATTTCGGGTCCGGCAGCAGTCGTTCAACCCGGCGTCACGGCGAAGGTGTTCAAGGAGCCGGAGGACGAAGACGACAGCGTCTTCAACTACACGGAAAATGCGTCAGACCGCGTCGGCATCGGGGCGTTGTCGGAGCGCCTCGCCGGCGAGCGTGTCGCCATCATCGGGCTGGGGGGCACCGGGTCCTACATCCTCGACTTTGTGGCCAAAACGCCTGTCGCCGACATCCACATTTTCGACGCCGATGAATTCCTTCAGCACAACGCGTTCCGGGCTCCCGGGGCGCCGAGCCTCGATGAACTTCGGGAAGCGCCGCTCAAGGTGGACTACCTAAAGGGCATGTATAGCCGCATGCACCGGGGCATCGTGGCCCACGCGGTGGCGCTAGACGCCTCTAACGTCGACCTGCTCGACGGCGTGACCTTTGCCTTCCTGTCGATGGATGCCGGCGAGGAAAAACTCGCGGTGGTCCGCAAGCTCGAGGCGCTGAACGTTCCTTTCGTCGATGTGGGAATGGGTCTCGAGCTGGTGGACGGCGCCCTTGGCGGGATCCTTCGCGTCACCGCCAGCACGCCGCGGAAGCGGAGCCACGTGCACGAAGGGCGGATTTCCTTCGTTGGCGGAGGGGCCGATGGCATCTACGCGTCGAACATCCAGGTCGCCGACCTCAACTGTCTCAACGCCGTCCTAGCGGTCATCAAGTGGAAGAAAATCCGCAGCTTCTACTCGGACCTGGAGCGAGAAAATCACTCCACGTTCACGACCGACGGCAACCTGCTGCTCAACGGGGATCAGGATGATGAGGCATAGCCACCTCGAGCATGAGTTCGTCGAGCGACTGCCGGAGCAGCTCGCACCAGGCATCCTGTATGTGTCGATGACCTACGGGACCGTCGCTCATCGTTGCTGCTGCGGTTGCGGCGAAGAAGTCGTCACACCGCTGGGCCCGACGGATTGGCGGATGATCTACGACGGGGAGTCCGTCTCGCTACTCCCCTCGGTTGGCAACTGGTCGCTTCCTTGCCGATCACATTACGTGATCGAGCGGGGCCGAGTGATCGGGGCGGGTCCGTGGAGTGAGGAACAGGTCGCTGCAGAACGCGCACGCGACCGAGCTGCGAAGGCACAGTTTTACGGCCAACAGCCGGTTGCTGCGCCTCCACAGGCCACCCCTCAGCCGAAGCCAGACCAGGCGCCGAGGCCAAGCCTCTGGCGGCGGTTCTGGAAGGCCGTTCTGGGGGCCTAATAGTGCTGAGTGGCTCGGCTTCACCGTCCAGGCCGAGCCACTCACACGCTTCCCTACGTCCGATTTTGACGCAGCTTTGAAGCATGGTGGGTCCATCAAAAGGGACTCAGCATGTCGAACAAAACGAACGCCTCACTGGCCGCCTCGGAGGCGCCGCTTTCACCGGCCGCAATGGTCTTCCTGATGCGTACCTCCGGCTCACGGCGCACGCTACGGACGAGGCCACGAACTTAAGCCCGACACGGTGGCGCTTGCTGAACCTCAGCGGTACCGTCCGGCAAGGGAGAACCTATGGACTTCAAGTTCTTGCACGCCGCCGATATCCACCTGGACAGCCCTCTTCGTGGTTTGTCCAGGTATGGCGCAGTACCGGCCGAGCTTGTACGAACCGCGACCCGCGGAGCGCTCGATAACCTGGTCGCCCTGGCAATCGAGGAAGATGTCGCCTTCCTCATCATCGCCGGCGATCTCTATGACGGTGACTGGGAGGCATTCGCGACTGGTCTGTTCTTCTGCAGCGCGATGGCGCGGCTGCAGGAGGCAGGGATCGAAGTCTTCGTGGTCTATGGAAACCATGACGCGGAGTCCCACCTCACGAAGCAACTGCCGCTGCCTCTGAATGTCAGGGTTTTCTCGGCAGCCAAGCCTGAGACTTTCCAACACGAGAAGACGGGCGCGCGGCTACACGGGCAGAGCTACAAAACCCGCGATCCAGGACCTGAGTTTGCGGCCGGCTATCCCGCCGCGAGCCCAGGTGGCTTTAACATTGGGCTTCTTCACACGGCGCTGAATGGAGACCGGGGTCACGCGCCATATGCAGCATGTCACCCGGATCAGCTCGCCGCGAAGGGCTATGACTATTGGGCCCTGGGGCACGTCCACAAGTTTGATGTCGTCCGTAGAGACCCGCCCATGGTTTTCCCGGGCAATCTTCAAGGCAGGCATGCTCGCGAGGTTGGTCCCAAAGGCGCGGCCCTAGTCACTGTCACCGACAACCGCGTCGCGTCGATCGATCACGTGGCGTTGGACGTAGTGCGGTGGGCCACGGCGGACGTCGATCTAACTGACGCGGATTTGGAGAGCGAAGTCCACGAGCGCATCCGCCTGACCCTTGACGCCTTGGTCACCGAGCAATCTGGCGGTCGACCGTTGATGGCTCGAGTGACACTGGGCGGCGAAACTCCTCTCCACGACCTGTTAGCGCGCGACGAGAATTCCTGGCGAGAGGCGACGCGAGCCATCGCGGAAGCCCTCACTCAACAGGTCTGGCTGGAGAAAGTCATTTTCAACACCACTGCTCCGCAGGAGGCGGCTGAGGTCAGCGACGAATTCGATGACCTATTGCAGGGGCTGATCGAAAGCGGCGGTCTCGAGGACTTGGTAAGGGAGGATTTGAGGGAGCTGATCTCCCGCCTCCCAGCCGAGCTGGACGGCGAGAGTGAGCTGGTCGCAGCTCTGCGCCAGGGCGCTATCAATTCCGCGCTCGAAGCCGCTCTGCCGGCAGTTCGGTCCCTTCTCAAGAGAGGAGAGCACGCATGAGATTCGCCTCTCTCAAGCTCGCCCGCTATGGCCGCTTCCAAGATTGCGATCTCGTGTTCAAGGACAGCGAGATCGATTTGCAGCTGATCCTGGGCCCCAACGAAGCGGGCAAGTCCACGACCCGTGCCGCCGTAACGGATCTGCTGTTCGGCTTCAAAGAGAGGACTCGTTTCGCCTTCCGCTTTGACCAAACGGCTCTTCGCGTCGGAGCGGTCATTGAGGCGGGCGAAACCAGTCTAGACGTGCGCCGGAAGAAGGGACGAGTGAACACTCTTTTGACGCCTAGTGACGAAGTCGCCGATCAGGGCCTGCTGGACCCTTATCTCGCGGGCCAAACCCGCGAGACGTTCGAGCGGATGTTCAGCCTTGACCATGAGCGTCTCCGTGAAGGCGGAAGGCTTATGCTGGACAACAAGAATGACGTTGGAGCGGCCCTGTTTGCGGCTGGCTCAGGCCTGACACACATTGTCCAATCTTGCGATGACCTTGAGAAGGTCGCGAAAGGTATCTGGGCCAGGAATGCCGGCGAGGGGCGCCCCCTCAACAAGGCCTTCAGCGACTATCAACACGGTAAGCAATCCCTGCGTGAGGTCGAGGTTCGCCCGTCCGTTTGGAGCAAAGCGAAGCGACACCTCGAGGCAATCACGAAGGGACTCGAAACTCTCAAGCTGCAACGGGCCGAACTCACCAAGCTTCAGCGTCAAGTTCAACGGCAACAGCTTGTGCGCGGGCCCATGGCCACACTCGAGCGCGCGAAGCAGCGCCTCTCGGAGTTGGGCACGGTGCCGGACGTGCCACACGATATGGCAACCCGTGTCGAGAAGGCGCTCGAGACGGCGCAGCGCGCGAGGGTCGAAATTGGCCTCGCGAATGAGGAGCTCGAACGCCTCAACAAGGACATCGCGTCCGAAGAGCCCTGCGCCGCCTTGCTTGCAGTTGAGGCTGAGCTAGACGCTCTGCGCGAGCTTAAGGGCGTAGTGGATCAAGCGGCGGCTAGCCTGCCTTCTCTGACCGCCGAGCTGGAGGTCGTGCAGACGCGGGTCGGGACTACGGCAGCAGAGCTGGGAAAGACGAGCTCTACGAGCGACGCGTTGCGAGCTGCCCTCCCTGACTTCCCTACCATCGAGGAGCTAAAGGGGCTCATTGAGCGCTGGAGCGGCATCGAGGAGCAGCTTCGAACAGCGACCGCTTCTGCGACAGAGGCGAAGGCAAACGTCGAACGACTGGAAGCGCTAGTCTCCGAATTTCCAAGAGGATCTGATGTCGGACCGCTCCAGGATCTGCTGCGGACGTACAGGCCGGCGGGGCTAACTGCAGCTCGCGAAGAGGCGGAGAGGGCTAGCGACGAACTTCAGAAGCATAGCGAAGCCGCACTGAGGAAGCTTGCGCCATGGTCGGGTGACATCGAGGCTCTACGCGCCCTCGCGTTACCTCCTTTCGATGACATCCAGAGCGCGCTGTCCGACCTTGTCAGCGCACAGGATGAACTTAAGGCGGCCCGCGAAGGCTACGATCGCGAACTGGTCGCGACCGAGCAACTTGAGCTCGACCGAACCCAGGCGGCGCAGATCAATCTTGCACCGTCGCGGAGCGCGCTAGAGGCCGCACGGGACGTTCGATCGCAGCTCTGGGCGCCACTACACCGGCACATCCTTGGCGAGGCAGTAATTGAAGAGCCCGCAAGAGCGGCCTCCGCATTCGAGGCGGCAGTGTCCGAAAGTGACCGCCTCGCGGACGAGAGGTTCGCTGGAGCTGAGCAATCCGGCGTACTGGCAGCGCTTGAACGAGATATCGAGCGCGCAAAGCTCAAGCTAGATCAAGCGAGGCGGCGGCGAGACCAAGCGCAGGGACGAGTGCTGGAATGCCAAAAGGCCTTCGCCCAACTCGTTTCACCGTGTGGTTTCGAAGCGTCGCCGACGAGCTACGTTACCTGGCATGATGACCGGCTGGACGTCCTTGAGAGGGCGGACGCAGCAGATTTGGCTGAAGCGGGAGCCATTCGCGCTCGGTCGGCAGAGGCTGCGGCATGTGCTCAACTTCGTGCTGTCCTAGGCACTGACGATCGTTCGCTTGCCTCGCTGGGCGCCCTGCTCACTGAGGCTGAACGTGCTGTTGAAGTAGCCGCAGAAGCACGAGCGCGCCTGCGCGACTTGGAGGTGAAGCTCGAGGCGGCGGTGGAAGCCAGCTCGGCCGCTGAGCGCCAATTGGCGCGTGCCACCAGTGCTCATGCTGATTGGCTAAAGGCTTGGGCCGCAGCTTTGAAAAGTGCCGGCCTGCCTGACGGAACGAGCGTTGCCGCATGTCGTGCAAAGATGGAACTGATCGAGGAGCTTCGTACCGACCTACAGCTGCTTGTGGATCGAAGCGCATCGATCCAGGCGGCGAATGCGTCAATTTCGGAGTTCGAGCGGCGGCTTGTGGATGCTTCGAAAGCGGCTGGCCTCGGCACAGCCGAAGACGCCGCCGCTCAATACGCTGAGCTGCAAGCGCAGATTTCCAATGCCAGGCGTCAGGCCGACCGCGTCGAGACACTCCTCAGGCAGGCGGCTGAGGTGCCCAGCAAGAAAGCACTCCGCGAGGAGGCGCTGTCTTCGGCAGAGGCCCTGCTCGAGCCGTTCTTCTCGTTCTGCTCGGGTCGGGAGGCTAGCGACCTCCGTGCGATGCTGAGCCGAGCTCAAGAAGCGGCTCAGCTGCGTGACGACCTGCGCCGTATTGAGAGTGAAATCCTGGGGCACGGAGAAGGTCGCAGCTTGGAGACGCTGCTGGACGAAGCCTCGTCAGCGGACGCGGATGCCCTTGCTGATGAAGCTGCACGCATCGCAGAAGATTTGGACGAAATCGCCCCACTGATCGACGCCAAGAGTGAGGAACGAAGCGCAGCTGAACTTGACTTTCGGGCGCTCAACGATGGTCCCGACGCTGCGATCGCAAGCTTCGGAATTGCTGAAGCGCGCACGGAGATGGCATTCTATGCCGAGCAGTATATTCGCAGACGCACGGAGGCGCGCGTCCTCCGAACCGTAATCGAGCGCTACCGTCAGCTAAAGCAAGGACCTCTCCTGGCGCGCGCGTCTGAGCTGTTCGCAAAACTGACGCTAGGTGCATTCACCCGATTGGCCGTGGACTATGACGACGAAACGCCCACCTTGAAGGGTGTGCGGTCTGAAGACGCCCCATACTTGGGCCTTGAGGGCATGAGCGAGGGAACGATCGACCAGCTTTATCTGGCGCTGCGCATCGCGGCCGTTGAGGTTATGATTGCTCAGGGCACACGACTTCCGTTTTTGGCCGACGACCTATTCATCAACTTTGACGAAGAACGAGCGGCGGCGGGATTCAGGGTTCTGGGCGAGCTTGCTCGCAAGACCCAAGTTCTGTTCTTTACGCACCATGCCCACCTGGCGCGGGTCGCTGACGATGCGCTCCGGCCGGCGCAGGTTTCGGTATGTGGCCTCGACCGTGACCAAGCTACCCTTTCGACCGCGGATCATGCAGCTTGAAAGGCGAGACCGATATGCACCGGTCGGAGTGCTCACGGATCGGATTTTGTTCGTCGAGCGCGACGACGACGACGCAAACCAAGCTGCCCTCCAAATCCGCGAGGAGGGTAGATGGGTCGCAGAGGTGAGGGCGGTTGCGCTCCGAAGCTTGGCGCGGGCAGGCGCTCGGGCACTGACGCGCTTGTGGCGGTCCGGTGTTCGCCGCGTCCGAAGGTCCGGATTGGGCGCGCGTGCGAAGGTCCGCTGTTGGCGCTCTCCAGTCATGAGATTTTCGCGGGTAGGGCAGTCTTCCCGTTAAATCGGCGCGGAAACGCTATGCGAGAATACGAGTAGCGGTTCTCGGTAGGCGAAGAGGAGCGGCGCCTGCTTCTCTTCGGCTCAGGTGCCGACGACAGGTACTCGTGGACGTACCGCCAGGCGATCTCGGACTTGGGCGTAGATGTCGTTAACGCCCGCCATCTTCACTGTCGTCGCCACGGCATACGGCGTGAGGTCCGCGAAATCGTCGACTTGGCGCTGGACGACGACGTCGAAGGTCGCGTTTTCCCCGAATGCAGCCGCCCGGGCGCCCTCCCAACGGCGATGGACGACCGTCCCGTTGTGCGCCTGGTTGTAATCCGGCTGCAGTCCGTCGGCGGATACCGCGAGCAGGGCGGCGGCGTCATGGGGCTCGACGATCTTGATCTGAACGCCGCGATAGCGGGGCGCGCCGATCCGCGGGGGCGCCATCCAGGCGACGGTCACGCAGACCTCGTGAGGGGTGGCCCGACCCGCCATGGTCGCGGGGATCGGAATGCTGACCGTATGCGCCTGGTCCGAACCGAGCCGGCCGACGCTCCACAGCGTCGCGCGGTCGGAGGTGCAGTCCAGCACGACATCCCCGTCGATCGCGCCGAATCCAAGATACCGGCGGACGTTGTCCTTCTGGCGCACGTGGAGCCGATTGTCCGCAGGGCCCAAGGTTTCGACGATCAGGTCTCTGGCCGCTGTCCATCGGGCCGAATGGACCAGAAGTGCCTTCATCAGCACGGCGCGGTGGGCTGCCGGGATGTCGAGAAAATCCTCATAGACCGCCTCGAGCGCCTCGTGAGCCCTCGCCGCGAGGCCGGTGGTCAAGGCCGAGGCGACGCTGGTGCCGATCGACTTGCCCACCGCGTCGGGCCGGGCGACCCGCTGGTCCGGTGGAACGGCGACCAGCACCCCGCCGAACGCGCCAGCGTTGCGCAGCGGTGTCAGGGCGTGGCCCTGGCCGCGGGGGCTCAACCGGACGTGATGCCGTCCTCCGGGAGCTAGGATGTCGGGCTTCACCGCACCGGCATGACCCGGGCCGAGCGCGCTGGAGACGGTGCACAACCCGGTGTCCGCCCAGACGTCGAAGGTCAAGGCGGCCTGGGCCGTCGGGCCGCCAGCGTCGCCGTGCAAGGCCCCGACCGTCAAGGCATTCATGGACTCGGCCGGCGCCAGGACGCGACGATAGGCCATGGCCGATCCGCTGGCCCGCAAGGCCACCTTTGCGCGTTCGGCCGGCGAGAGGTTTTCGAAGGCGATGACATCGACGTCGATCGTCTCGAGTTCGGCCCCGTGATTGCCGGCGCTGATCACGAACAGCACGCCGTAGGCGTACGACAGATAGTCGATGACCCGCGCCCAACCCGACATTCGACCCGCGAACGGTTTGTTGCTGTCGCCTAACGAGGCGTTGATGACGATGACGTGGGGAGCCGTCGCGTCCGGTCCGGTCTTCATCCGCGCGACCGCGGCGTGGAACAGGTCGGCGGGAAGCCGATCGGGAAAGCGCTCAACATCGTCGATCGGGGCGGGCGCGTACATCACATTGACGAAATGAACGCGGCGGTCGAGGGGCGGGCTTGACGCCTGCAGATCGCCGTGAAGCACGGCGGAGGCCATAGCCGTCCCATGGATCCGAGGACCCACCGATCGTCTTTCGAGGTCGAAGGGATCCTCCACGGACAAGCGTCCGGCAAGCCGTGGATGACCGGCCAACGGCACCGCGTCGAACACAGCGACGATCGGATCGCCTGTGGGATTTCCGGCGACCGGGGGAGGCTGGGCGTCATCCGGCTCCACCACAGTCAGGTGAACCGCGCTTTGGGGGCGGATGTGCATCACCGCCTCTGAGGCGATCAGGCCTTCATAGCCGCGCGCGAGAATGGCCTGGACCTCTGCCAAGGGCACATCGGCCAGAAGGGCGTGGTAGCGAGCGCCGTCGATCCGGCTCGTTGAGATGACCGTGCCGCCGCGTTTGGCCAAAAGGCCGGAGACCTCGGCTTCGGCTCCCCTGACGGCGCGAAACACGAGCTCGATTTCCAGGCGGACCCGGCCGCGCGCGTCCGCGCGCTGCTCGGCCAACACGGCGGCGTCCTCGGGCGTGAGTCTGTCCTGTGGTCCCCACGCACGCAGATCCTTCATCTGCTGAAACAGGTCGCGCCAAGGTGCGAAGCCGTAGGGCAACTCCCGGCCCGCCGCATAGTCGCGCCAAAGGTTGGCCATCTGCGTCAGGGCGCGGCCGTCCGGGATCATCAGATAGAGTGCCGGGTTCCGGTCAAGGCCGTCAGGCTCGAGCTCGTCGGCGCCGACAAACTCAAGCCCGGGCACACGGGCCGCGGCGCGCATGAAGCCGCCGACATCCGCGGTCAGTTCGAAGACGAGAAGCCGTTCCGGGGCCAGACCGGAAGGATCCGCCCGCAGCTGCAGGGCCGGCGTTCCAGACGACAGAACGCGGGACAGGGCCTGAAGACGCTGACCTGCCGGCGTCGCGATCTGGAGGTCGCGATCAATCGTGCGCGGGCTTGGAAAGCCGGGTCTTGTGACGCGGGCGCGCGGCGTCGGCGGGTCCAGCCGCAGCAGGGGTCTTGTCGGTCTCGCCATGGCCCTCCGGCGTCACGCGGGACGCCCACAGTGAAAGTTCGTCGCCGAGCGCCTGCTTCAGCGACTCACAACCCTGAGCAAGGATATGCCGACGCCGCACGTTTTGGCAGAACTCGACCACTTCCGCGTAGCTGACGGGACCCAGCCTCTGGGCGACAGCCTCGGCGGACAGCCCGACCGATTCAGGCCAGGCGTCCATGAACCGCGACACGAGGACGGCGCGGCCCGAGACTTCGGGGGCCGGCATGTCCAGGCGAAGCTGAAAGCGGCGCCAAACGGCCCGGTCCAAGAGCTCGGCATGATTGGTGGCCGCCATGGCGATCACATAGCTCGGCAACTGGTCGAGCTGCATCAGGAGGAAGGACACCACGCGCTTGATCTCGCCGGTCTCGTGGACGTCGCCTCGTTCCTTGCCGACCGCATCGAACTCGTCGAAAAACAGAACACACGGCGTCGCGCGCGCATATTCGAAGAGCTTCGCCATACGAGCGTTGGTTTCACCCAGATAGGCGCCGACCAGGGCGTCGTATCGCACCGTCAACAAGGGTAGGGAGGCGGCCTGGGCGATCGCCTCGGCGAGCGAGGTCTTGCCGTTGCCGGGAGGACCGGACAGCAGGATACGGTGCCGAGGCTGCATCCCCTGGGTCCGCAAGAGATCCGAGCGGAGCTGCTCCTGGATCAACTGCTCCGTCAGCCGCCGAACGGGCAGCGGCAGGATCAGATCGCCCAGTTCGACGCGCGGTTCGCTCTCGATGACGAAATCCCGGCCGCCGGCGCCGCCCGTCCGGCGCAACTCCGCCGAGTTCGTCACGGGCACGGACTGCAACGCGCGTTGAAGACGGTCGGCCAGCACATGATGGCTGCGCGACTTCTCTTCGGCGACGATGGCCTCAACGGTCGAGGTCAGCATCGAGCGATCGCCGGCGGCTCCGGCTCGGACCAAGGAAATCAGAAGATCGCTACGCGCCATTGCCTGTCCCGCGACCTCGCACGGCCGCCGATTCAATACCTAACACGCTCGTTGCGAGTCGTGGAGCCATCGACATGGCCCAGCCCCTCGCCCTGCCGCGAGAGCTGCGCCGATGTGAACGGACCGTCTCGCCGACGCGTAAGAGCAGAATGCGTCAGGATCGGACGCAGGGTCTTCCTGTTCGCCGACAGCGACTGTTTTTGAACTCACGCCTATGGCGGCTGCCGGCGAAGCGGCTGTCTCAGCGTCCGCCCTCTCGGCCTCCGGCGGCGCGAAGGCGTTCGCCGATCGGTCGGCCATCGAGCCGACAGGCGGCGATGACCCGATCATAGACGACCACGCGACCCGCCCGGCCGAGAACCGCGACACATTCCAGACGGCGGCCGAGTGCAAGACCCCGGAGCCGCCTGCGGGCCTGCTGACCCCCAGGAGCGGACAACTCCGGTGCGTCGAAGTCAGCGAGACGCACCTCGATCCACCCCACGCGACCTCCTGCCTCGCTCAGGCAGAGGCTGTCGCCGTCTCCCACATGACGCACAACGCCAGAGAAGACCTGCCCGGGCCGGTGCGGTAACGGTCCCTCGCAGGGATCGGTTCGCACGGACTGCGGCCAGGCCAAGGCGAACGCCCAGAGCAGCAGCAGCGCTCCCACCGAGGCGCCTAGAAGTCGAAGGCGAACTGACCGCGCTCCCTGTCGTCTTTGCGACCTCTCCGACGACCGGTCGGCTCGGGCGCTGTTGGCGGGCATGTATCGAACAACGACGGTGGCTCGGAGACAGGCGAGGAGGGTGGCGGCGCGCCTTTCGCGGTCATGGATCGTAGCGCCGGTTCCGGGGACGGCTCGGTCGGTCGTGATGGGGACCGGGGTCGGCCGCTTGATCGTCGGTCTGGAGGCGCGGCCCGATGGTGCGCACGCCAGCGTTTCCAGGCCTCGATCTCCGGTTCGCGATAGCCGACCCGTCCGGCGGACAGAGAATAGGGATCCGGGAATTCACCGGCGCGGCGCAGCCGCCAGGCGGTGGTGCGCGACAAGCCCGCGTCGTGCGCCACCTCGCTCCAGTCAAGGTAGCGTCCGATCGGGCCCTCGGGGTCGAGAAAGTCGGTCCAATGCCCGCTCATGCTGGCGCTCCTGATCCATTCCTGCGTAGATCCCGTGAGGCTGCGGCCAGGGCCTCGTCAGCGGCGCGCTCGAGGGCCTGGGCCAAAAGAGTGGCGTCCTCGGCCGCGTCCAGAGGGTCTCGATCGGCCCAGGCGCGAAGCACGGCCTTGACCGGGCCGCGAACGGCGGGGTCGCGGACGAGCTCGTCGATGCTGGGTCGCGCGTCGCGAACGCTCATGCGCGACCGCCGGTCGTTTGAGCTGGGCTCACGGGGCGAGACGAGGTCTGAGCTTCGGCCCATCGCCGCAGCGCGCCCCGCGGGTACCAGGGCTTGCCACGCACATGTTCGACAGGCGGTCCGTCGCCGCCGGTGCAGAGGATGCGCGCCAGTGTCGCCGGCTTCAGCTGGATCCGAAAGCGCAGCAGATACTCCGACGCCTCGGCGCGGGTGAGGCGATCCTCCTCGTGCTCGGCCGCGAGGCGCGAGGGGTCCGGCTCGGCGTGGGGGATCATCGAGCCGCCTCCGGCGTGCGGCATTCGCGCGACGATCGCACACCCCGCCCGACGGTCAGGGCGAGGTAGCAATCGACCACGCTCACCACATAAGCCTGGGTCTCGGGGATGCTGGGGACGCGCCCGAGCCGAGCGACCCGGCCCGGACCGCTGTTGTAGGCGGCTAGGGCGAGACGCAGATCGCCGAAGCGTAGCATCTGCCGAGCGAGGTAGTCCGCCCCGCCGCGCAGGTTGGCGGCTGGATCGAACCGGTCCGCGACGCCCATTTCGGCGGCGGTCGCGGGCATGAGCTGCGTCAAGCCACATGCCCCGACGTGGGAGCAGGCGGTCGGGCGATAGGCGCTTTCGACGACGACCAAAGCATGGAGAAGCTTAGGATCAAGGCCGTGACGCTCGGCGGCGTCGGCGATGGCGCTCATGAAGGGTTGAGACAGAGGCGCGAGGCGGGCGCGCTCGGCAGGCGCGTCCAGGTCCGCCGCTACGGGTGCGGTTTCCGGTTCGAGCGGGCCGCCGGCGAACAGATCGCCGCCGGCGGGTCGCCAGTCCACGACGGTCTGGGCAAAGGCCGGCGCGGAGGTCGCGAGAAGACCCGCCGTCAGCAGCGCGATACGGAGAGATTTTACCATAGGAGGAACTCCCGATAGGCGCCGACCACATCGTTCCGGGAAACCGGCCCGAAGTAGCGGCTGTCGAAGCTGGAAGGGGTGTCGCCGAGCAGGAACAGCTCGCCCGGCGCGAGGACGCGGCAACCGTTCCACCGGGGCAGAGGACGGCCGAGCCGATCAACGGCCTGAACTCCGATTAGCCGGCCCGCGACCTCGACCGCATGCGATCTGGCGCAGACCCGGTCGCCGGCGGTCGCGGCGACCCGCTTGAGCAACGCCGTGTCTCGCGGCATGCCGAGACCAGCGAGATAGGGTCGGGCGGATGGAGGGTGGCGCACAGCCACAACCGCACCCCGCTCCAGCGCCGTTGTACGGGTGCTGAGATAGACCCCTTCCGGCAGGCTTGGGCTTTCGTTGACGAGAAAGAGCGGCGGTCCGGCCCGGTGGGTCGCTCCGAGTAGCAGCAGCGCCGCGGCAGGCACCGCCGTCCACAGGAGAAGGCGTCGGTTGCGGGTCATGGCCGGTACGGCTCCAGGATCAGGTCGCGGGTGAGCAGCACGCGGACGGGCGCGCCGGGGCGAACGCGGATGGAGGGACGGACCTCCAGTTCGCGACCGATCAGGCGACCGCCGACCTGGGCTCCCTCAATGGCGGCGGCGTCGCCGACGTCGCCCCAGACGCCGCCGCCGTCGTCGTCGCTGCGCGCGATCGTGCCCAGGGTGGTGATGGCGCCCGCGAAGAGGGTGGCGACGGCCAGGGCGCCCAGCCGGCGATCGACCCGTCCCTGGACGCCGACCGTGCCCTGAGCGTCGACCCCGGACTCGTCGGTCAGGATCAAGCTCTTGCCGTTCGGCAGGATCAGCCTTTGCCAGACCAGGAAGGCGCGCCGGTCGCCGTAGCGGCTCTCGCCCTCGTGTCGGCCGATTAGACGCGAGCCCTGCGGGATGACCAGGTGCCGGCCGGAAACGGTGTCGAAGACGTGCTGGGTGACGGTCGCCACCACGGGGCCGGGCCGGGTCGTATCGACGCCGTTTAGCAAGGCCGCCGAGATCACGGCTCCGGCCTTGAGCTCATAGGGGCTGAGCGGCTGGAGCAGCTGGTGGCCGTTGTAGACGGCGGCGTAGTCGCGGCCGATCGCGGACGACGCGGCAGCGGTTTCGCCCTCGCCCTGCGCGGCAGGGCGGCCGCCGTCGCCGCCGAAGAACAGGCCGGAGCGACGCGCTTCCTCGCCCGGGTTCGGCCCGCGCGTCACCGGCGAGGACGGGGGATAGGCGTCGTAGCGCGGGCTGGAGATGCGGGCGGGGGCAGGGGCTGAAGCGGATGGATCGGCCGAATCTTTCGGTTCGCCGTTCAGCCGTCGTGGCGGCGGCAGTTGGTCGAGCTGGCCGTAGGTCGCCGGTCCGTCGGTGACGGCCTCCGATGGACGCACCGCGCCTCGGGCCTCTTCCGTCCGACCCTCGAGCTTGCGCTCGCGCGCCTCGGCCCGAAGCTCCGGACTGACGATGAAGGCCCAGGCGAAGGCGCCGGCGAGCAGGCCCGACGCGCCGAGCACGGCGAGCATAACCACGGAGCGTCTCACGCGAACGGCGGACGGACGCGGGGCGCGCGCCGTCAGAGGCGGCGGCGGCGCTTTTGCAGCGGGAGCGGCCGGCGGCGGTGAACTGACGGGATCTGAGGACATGTCGGACCTCGGGCTAGGGTTGGAGACGCGTGATGCGGACGATCTGCGGGCGGCGATCGCCGAGCCGAAGCTCAGCGCGGTCGAACACCCGATCCACCACCCAGAGCCCGCCCTGCTGGCGGTAGTTGACGGTCTGGGTCTGGCCGTTGGGTCCCAGGACGAACAGTGCCGGAGCCTCGGTCGCCTGCAGATCCGGCGGGAAGTGAAGGAAGGTGCGCACGCCGTCGGTGACCACGGACGCCGGCGTCCAGGCCGGGCGGCGGCCGCGGGATTCGATGCGGTAGCGGGCGTCCAGCGGCCCGGCTGGTTCGACCAGCGGGTCGGGCTCGGTCTGCATCGCCCCGACCGACCCGTCCGGACCGTTGGGAAAGACGCTGGCCAGGTCCCAAGCCACGGCGGCGTTGAAGCCTTCGGGCGGACCGCTTTTCAGCTGCAGAAGGTAGACGCGGCGCGAGGTGGTGAGAACCAGGTTGGTCTCTAGCCCGCGCTCAAGCGGCTTGATCATGACGTGGCCGCGTTGCGAGGGGCCTTCACCCGAGGTGGTCTCGCCGATCTGCCAGCGGACGGTGTCGCCTGCGGCTTTGGAGACGACCGTCTCGCCGGGTCCGAGGGTCAGGGTGGTGACCCGCAAGGGAGCCGTCCAGACCTCATAGACGCGGCCGGGCTCCCAGGCGAACACCTGGACCCCGCCGACGAACTGATCGGATTGGGACCGGGCGCGCGCCTCGGTGTTGGCGGCCGCGATGGCGGTGGGACCCGTGGCGGCGGGCGTGCGCGCCGTGCGACGGGTGGGTTCGGGCGGTGCGCTCTCCGGGACAGACTCCGTTGGGCGCTCCGGCGCTGCGGCGGCCTCTGACGGGAGCGAGGCGTGCGCGGTCCCGGAGACCTCCGCCAGGTAAGGCCGCTCGGTCGAGCTCCGAGCGACCACGGGTTCCGGCGGCGGGGTCAATGAGGCCGATGGTGGGACGCTGGCCAGCATCGGCGCGGCTGGCGGCGAGGCGCGGCCGAAGCCGAGGCTTTCGCGGACGGAGGCGCAGCCGGAAAGGGCGAGGCCGAGCGCGGCCAGGATCAGGAGGCGTCGGGGGTCCATGAGATGTCCTCGATACGAATGCCGAGCGGGTTCTTCATCAGCTCCTGTTCCGTGCGCGGAGCCTGGAGCCGGGTGGTGATCAGGGCGCGCCAGCGGTCCTCGCCGGCCTGCTGGCCGTTGACGAAGCGGGTCTCGCGCCATTGCAGGTCGTAGGTGCGCTCGGTCCGGCGGACGACGTTGAGCACCTCGACGTTCACGGCCTCGCGGCCGGCCTCGGCGAAGGGGTCGTGGGCCTGGGCGTGGGCGTTCAGGAAGGCGGCGGCCTTGGGCGTAACCAGGTCATAGGCCTGGAGCCAGTTCTGACGGATCACGACCGGATCCGTGGACTTGGAGCGGACGTCCTTGATCCATTCGGCCAGGGCGTGACCGGTCTGGGCCTCGGTCGGCTCATAACGGCCGTCGATGGCGGTGATCCTCTGGGTCTGCCCCCAGTCGGAGACCTCGACCACGAACGGCTTGACCACGGCCTGCTGAGCCTGAGCCCACCAGCCGGCACCGAGCGCGCCGGCGAGCACGAGATTGGCGAAGGCGATGCGGCGCCAGTTGCGGGCGTGGGCGATCGAGAGGCCCATGCGGTCGTCCCAGACCTGTCCCGCTCGTTGATAGGGCGTGTTGTCCGGTGCGGCGGCCAGCGCGCGTTTGGGTTTGAAGAAGGGGTGCATCGGTCAGCTGTCCTCCGACTTGAGCTGAGGCGAGACCGAGCCGCTGGTCTCGGCGCCCGGGAACAGGGAGCGGCCGGCGTTGGCCGCGAAATAGGTCTGGAAGGCCGCCGACCGCCCGCCGCGTCCGGCGCCCGTCGCCATCCGGCCTCCTTTGGCCTTGCCTTCGGCCGCCAGCGCCTGATGGAAGTCGCCGCGCGCCTTCTCGGGCTCGGCGGCGATCCGTCCGGGCGCGCGCTGGGAGCCGGCGGACGAGGGTGCGGCGCCGGGAGCCGCTGCGGCGTCTTCGCTGCCGGATGCGGTGGCCGGGCTCGGGCCGGCCCAAGCCGCGGCGGGTTCGGAGA
>JAHJNW010000177.1 GCA_018820665.1 Alphaproteobacteria bacterium
CGGCCGCCAGTCCCACCCAGGCGGCGGCGCCCGCCGCGCCCGCCGAAGCCGCGGCGCCCGCCACGCCCACCGAAGCGGGCGCGCCCGCCACGCCATGACCATCATCATCGACCGGACCCGTGAACGCCCGGCGACGACGGGTCCGGTCTCCGTCGCCGAGCAGCAGCGCGAGAAGGCGCGGCCCAAGGGCCTGTACCAGGCGCGGGTGCCGATCTACCCCAAGCTGGTCCACGGCCGGTGGCGGTGGATCAAATGGGCCCTGCTGATCGTCATGCTGGCGATCTACTACATCACGCCGTGGCTGCGCTGGGATCGTCCCGGCGCCCTGCCGGACCAGGCGGTGCTGGTCGATTTCGACGGCGGCCGCTTCTACTTCTTCATGATCCAGCTGTGGCCGCAGGAGGTGTATTTCATCACCGGCCTGCTGGTGATCTCGGCCCTGGCCCTGTTCCTCGTGACCGCCCTGTTCGGGCGGCTGTGGTGCGGCTACGCCTGCCCGCAGACGGTCTGGACCGACCTCTACATCTATATCGAGCGGATGTTCGAGGGCGACCGCAACGCCCGCATGCGTCTCGACGCGGCGCCGATGTCGTTCAACAAGCTGTGGCGCAAGACCGGCAAGCATCTGGTCTGGATCGGCGTCGCCTTCGGCACCGGCGGGGCGTGGATCTTCTATTTCCACGACGCGCCCGACCTGATCCGCACCTTCTGGGTCGGGACCGCGCCGATGACGGCCTATGTCTCGTGCGCCATCCTGACCTTCACTACCTACGTCTTCGCCGGCCACATGCGCGAGCAGGTCTGCACCTATATGTGCCCGTGGCCGCGCATCCAGGGCGCCATGCTGGACGACCAGTCCTTCCAGGTGACCTATCGCTACGACCGCGGCGAGCCGCGCGGCCCGCACAAGAAGACCGAGTCGTGGGAAGGCCGGGGCGACTGCATCGACTGCAACCAGTGCGTCGTGGTCTGCCCGATGGGCATCGACATCCGTAATGGCGCGCAGCTGGAGTGCATCAACTGCGGCCTGTGCATCGACGCCTGCAACGAGATCATGGACAAGGTCGGTCGGCCGCGCGGGCTGATCGCCTATGACACCGACGCGGCCGTCGCGGCGCGTAGCTGCGGCCAGAAGCCCGAACACAGGCTGGTGCGGCCGCGCACCCTCTACTACGGCGTGGCGCTGTTGCTGGTCGGCGGCCTGATGATCTGGGGCTTCAGCACCCGCGATCAGCTGGGCGTGCACGCGCTGCGGGACCGCAACCCGGCCTATATCCGGCTGCACGACGGCGCCGTGCGCAACGGCTACACCCTGAAGATCGCCAACCACGGGTTCGAAACGGCGACCGTCGAGATCCGCTACGCCGGGGTCCCGGGGGCGACGCTGAGGATCCCCGGCCAGCCGGGCGCCGATCCGCTGCGCCTCGATGTCGAGCCGAACCGCGTCACCCCGCTGCGCATCTTCGTCACCGCCCCCGCCGACCAGATCGGCGAGGGCAGCCGGGACGCGGCCTTCGAGATCCGCGCGGGCGACGAGACCCTGACCGTCCCGACCGCCTTCGACTATGGGAGCCAGCCGCAATGACCGCCCCGATCCATCCGGCCAAGCCGCCGTTCGCCGTCAAGGGCTGGCATGTGGCGGCGGGGGTGGTGGCCTTCTTCGTCGTGGTGATCAGCGTCGACGCCGCCTTTCTGGTGACGGCCTATCGCACCCACCCCGGCCAGGTCGCGCCCCGACCCTATGAGGCGGGGCTGATCTACAACGCCGAACTCAAGCGCCAACGGGTCCAGGACGCGCTGGGCTGGCGGGCGGGGGCCGAGGCCGGACCGAACGGTCTGGCCGTGCTGATGCAGGATCGCGAAGGGAGCCCCCTGACCGGCCTGAAGGTGACGGCGACGCTGCAGCGCCCGGCGACCGAGCATGGTCGCGCCGAGGTCGTGCTCGTGGAACGGGCGCCCGGCCAGTACGGCGTCGACCGCGCCCTGTCCGGCGCCTGGGACGTCCGCATCGAGGCGGTCAACGGCGCCGGCCACAGCTTCATCGCCGAGCGGAGGCTGACGTGGCCGTGACCTTCGAGGCGGCGATGGCCCCGGACATGTCGGCCTTTCTGCGCAAGACGGACGACGGCCGCGCCAGCGTCGACCTGCTGATCACCGGGGCGCGCTGCGCCGGCTGCATCTCCAAGATCGAGCGCGAGGTGTCGCGGCTGCCCGGAGTCGAGTCGGCGCGGCTCAACCTGTCGACAGGCCGGCTCGCCGTCGGTCTCGCCAACGCCCGGGTCGACCCGGCGCGGATAATTTCCGCCCTCGACCGCCTCGGCTATCCGGCGACGCCATTCGATCCCGGCGCCGCCGTGGCCCAGCGCGACCGCGAGGGCCGCAAGCTGATCCTCGCCCTCGCCGTGGCCGGCTTCGGCGCCATGAACGCGATGATGTTCTCGGTGCCGATCTGGGCCGGGCTGTTCGATCAGGAGCTGGGCCCGGCGACCCGCTCGATGATGATGTGGATGTCCGCCATCGTCGGGGCGCCGTGCGCCATCTTCGCCGGCATGACCTTCTTCCAGTCGGCGTGGCGGTCGCTGCGCGCGGGCCGGGCCAATATGGACGTGCCGATCTCGGTCGGGGTGATCCTGACCCTGGCGATCAGCTTTTCCGAGACCATACTGAACGGCCGCGACGCCTATTTCGACGCCGCCGTCTCGCTGCTGTTCCTGCTGCTGATCGGCCGCTGGCTCGACCATACGCTGCGGGCCCGGGCGCGCAGCGCCGCCGGGGATCTGCTGGCGCTGCAGGCGCCGAGCGCCTGTGTCGTTGACGCGCTCGGCCGCGAGCGGACCGTCCCGCTGGGCGACATCCGGCCCGGCGATATCCTGCGCGTACGACCCGGCGATCGCATCCCGGTGGATGCCATGCTCGAGGCCGGAGAGGCGCTGCTCGACAACAGCCTGCTGACCGGCGAGAGCGTGCCCGAACGGGTCCTGCCGGGCGGGCTGTGCCGCGCCGGGGCGGTCAACACCGCCGGCCTGCTGACGTTGCGGGCCAGCGCCCGGTCGGAGGATTCGACCCTGTCGGCCATCGCCCGGCTGGTCGAGGCGGGGGCCCAGTCGCGCTCACGCTATGTGCGGCTCGCCGATCATGCCGCCGCCGTCTATGTGCCGGTGGTGCATCTGGCGGCGCTGGCGACCTTCGCCGGCGGATGGGCGCTCGGGCTGGATCCGCGCGAGGCCCTGATCCGGGCGGTCGCCGTGCTGATCGTCACCTGCCCCTGCGCCCTCGGCCTGGCTGTCCCTGCGGTGCAGGTGGTGGCCTCGGCCCGGCTGTTCCGCCGCGGGGTGCTGGTCAAATCCGGGGCCGCGCTGGAGCGGCTGGCCGAGATCGATCACGTGATCTTCGACAAGACCGGCGTGCTGACCGAGGGGCGACCCGCGCTGGTCGGGGCGTCGGCGACGGTCATCGCCATGGCGGCGCCGCTGGCGCGGGCCTCCAGCCACCCGATGTCGCGCGCCATCGTGCGGGCGGCGGGGGAGGGGCCGGTGGCGACCGACGTTGTGGAACACGCCGGCCTCGGCGTGGAAGGCCTGATCGACGGCCGCCGCGCCCGTCTCGGCCGGGCGGCCTTTGTCGGCGCTCCGACCCTGAAGTCGGGCGAGACAGAGTTGTGGTTCGGCTTCGAGGGCGAAACCAAGGTGCGTCTGCGGTTCTCGGATATCGTCCGACCCGATGCGGCCGCGGCGATCACGGCCCTGCGAGCGCGCGGGATGACGGTGGAGATCCTGTCCGGCGATCAGGTCGGGGCGGTCGCGGCGGTGGCGGAAGTCGTCGGCGTGGCGGACTGGAGAGCCGGACTGCTGCCGCAGGAGAAGGCCGAGGCGGTCGATCGCCTCGCCGCCGCCGGTCGCAAGGTGCTGATGGTCGGCGACGGTCTCAACGACGCCGCCGCCCTGGCCCGGGCCCACGCCGCCATCGCCCCGGGCTCGGCGCTGGAAGCCAGCCAGAACGCCGCCGATCTGGTGCTGACCCAGGACGCGCTGATGGCCATCGTCGAAGCCGTTGACGTGGCCCGGTCGGCGCGACGGCGGGCGCTGGAGAATTTCGCCTTCGCGGCGCTGTACAACCTGGTCGCCGCGCCGGCGGCCATGCTCGGCTTCGTCAATCCGTTCGTCGCCGCCCTGGCGATGTCGGGGTCGTCGCTGGTCGTGACGCTCAACGCGCTGAGGGTGAGGGGTCGATGAACGTCATCTTTCTGCTGGCCCCGTTCTCGGTGGCGCTGGGACTTCTCGCCGTCGGGGCGTTCGTCTGGACCTTGCGCTCGGGCCAGTACGACGACATCCAGGGCTCGGCGGAACGCGTGCTGATCGATGACGAGGACGATGAGGCGCCGGACGCGCCGACGCCCTGAGGGCGGAGCCTTCGGCTCGGGCTCAGCGTCCGCGGGCGCCGAGCTTCTCGACGGTGGCCAGCCAGGCCTGAAGTCGCGCCGGTTTCAGGCCTTCGACATTACCGATCAGGGTGTCGCGGACCGGCCGGATGCCGACCAGGGCGAGAATATTGCGCCTCAGGGCCTTGAGCCCGTGGGCGCCGAACCAGAGCCGGTAGAAGGCGGCCGGCATGCCCATGGTGACGATGATGCGCGCGGACCGGCCAGTGAGCCGGCCCGACATCGGCTGTCCGGCCTTGAAGGCGAAGCCCGGCCGGAAGACCTGCTCCAGCAGCGCCCTGAGACGCGCCGGTTGGGCCCCGAGCCACAGGGGATGGACGATCACCAGATGTTCGGACCAGGCCACCATGTCCTGGGCCGTGGTGAGGTCGGAACAGGCGTGCGGGGCTTCCCAACTGGCGCGGTCGATCAGGACCGGAAAGTCCAGATCGGCGAGGCGCAGCAGGCGGACCTCGTGCCCGCCGCGGCGCGCGCCGGCGGCGTAGGCCTCGGCGAGGGCGTGGCAATAGCGCGCCGGGTCGCCGTCCGGGTGACCGTCGAGGATGCCGATGCGCATGGGTTACAGAGCCCGGAGCTGGGTCACCCGGAAGGTGTGCATCGCCCCGTCCGGGGCCTGGACCGAGACGTATTCGCCGAGGTTGAAACGCTCCTCGCCGAAGCGGAAGCCGGTCTCGTCATTGGCGTCGCCCGGGAAGTCCAGAATCCAGCCCTGACGGCCCGCGGGCCGCAGTTCGCCGACCGCGACGGTTTCATCCTGGTCGAAGCGGCGGACGCGGCACGGCTTGTCGAGGGCCCGGGCGGCTTCGGCGTCGAGCTGTCCCGAGGCGTCGAGCGGCGCGACCAGATCATAGCCGCTGTGGGGGTCGCCGTCCGGCGCGCCGGGTTCGCGGGCGAGTTCGAGACGGATGTGGTGCAGGGGGCTGGTCATCAGGGTCTCCGGAATCAATGGGCGAGGAGCAAGCAGAGCGTGCTCTCGGTCAGAAGGGTCTGGGTCACGCCGCCGAGGGCCCATTCGCGCAGCCGGGCATGGCCGTAGCCGCCGGCGACGATCAGGCCGGCGTTGCGGGCGAGGGCCTCGTCGAGGATCTGGCGGCCGGCGGGAGTCTGGCCGCGGAGCGTGGTGACCGGTTCGGCGGCGATCTCATGCCGGGCCAGATACTGGACGATGTCGGCCATCTCGGCGTCGGTGGCGCCGCTTTCCCCGTCGGGGCGAATGGCGAGGACGGTGACGCCCTGCGCCCGTTGCAGCAGGGGGATGGCGGCGGTCAGGGTGAGGCGGGATTCGCGGGTGTCCTTCCAGGCGACCAGGGCGTGCTCGCCGACGGGGCTGCGCACGCGCGTCGGCGGGGTCACCAGCACGGGCCGCCCGCAGCCCATCAGGACCTCGGCGACATCAGGCGCATGATAGGGGGCGCGGCTGTTGCGACCGCCCAGAATGACCAGATCCGCCGCCCGCGCCGCGCGCGCGCAGACCTCGCCCGGAAAACCGATCTCGCCGCGCCAGCTGGCCTTGACCTCGCGGGCGTGGACGATGCCGGTGAAGGCCGCCTGGGCGCGCTCGACGTCAGCCTCGGCCATGTCGCGGTAGAGGGTCAGCAGTTCGCCGACCATGGCCCCCGCCGCGAGCGGATCATAAAGGGGCGGGGCGATCGAGCCGGCGCACAGGCCGGTCAGGTGGGCGTTGAAGGCGAGGGCGAGATCGCAGGCGAGCTCGACCCGGCTGTCGCTTTCCGCGCCTTCCTCGACGGCGACAAGCAGGCTGGCATAGGTCATGGTGGTCTCCACTTTCTGAAGACAGAGAACCGCGTCCCGGCGCCGCGCGCTTTGATCCGTATCAACGCGATGCGCAGATACCGACGCCACGGTCAGCCCATCTGGAGACGATCATGTTCACGCCCCGCCTCGCCGCCGCCGCCGTCATCACCCTCGTCGCCGCCGGGTGCGCCGGGCAGGAGGCGCCGCTCGCGCCGGCGTCAGCCGCGCCGACGGTGACGGCGCAGGCGGCCGATCGCGGCCGTATGCTCGCCGCCGGGACCTGCGCCGGCTGCCACGCGACCGGACAGGCCGGCGCCAGCCCGATGGCCGCGGCGCCGCCGTTCCGCGAGATCGCCCATCGCTATCCGCTCGACGAGCTGGAGACGCGCTTCGCCGAGGGACTGGCGACGACCCACCCGGGGATGCCGCCGTTCGTGTTCCGCGCCAGCGAGATCGACGATCTGATCGCCTATCTCCAGACCCTGAAGGCCGATCGATGAGGCTTTGACACCGATCAAGGCGGCGGCGCGGGCCAGCGTCGAGGATCGCCCCGAAAGGGAGATCCGCCATGAGCCTGAAACGCATCCTCGCCCTTGCCTCCGGCGGCGCCGGAGACCTGACCGCCCTGGCCTTCGCCGCCCATCTGGCCGGGCAGCATGACAGCGTCGCGGAGGTCGTTCCGGTCTTCCCCGACTCCGCCGCCGACATGATCGCCCTGGGCATGACGCTGGGCGCGACGCTGTCGCCGGAAGCGGTCGAGGAACTGGCGGCGGCCGAACGGGAGCTGCAGGACCGCGTCACGGAGTCGGCCCGGCAGGCGGCCAATGAGGCGGACGTGGTCTTCGGTCCCGGACACGGGGCGCCGCGGATGGCGGTCTTGACGCGGGGCTTGCGGCCGGCGCTGGCCCTCGCCCGGCAGACGGCTCTGGCCGATCTGGTGGTGCTGGCCCAGGCGGGGCTGGGGTCCGGAGCGGGACGGGAGCTGCTGAGCCAGGCCCTGCTGGGGGATCGGGCGCCGGTGCTGATCGCGCGCGGCGATCCGGACCGCCTGACGGGCGCGACGGCGATCGCCTGGGACGCCAGCCCGCAGGCCGGCCGCGCCGTCCGGGCGGCGCTGCCGCTGCTGGCGATGGCCAGCTCCATCCATGTGCTTCAATGCGTCACCGGTCTGGACCCGCGCCAGGCCGATCCCGACCTCGACCTGCTCAACCGCTACCTGAAGCTTCACGGCGTCGGCGTCGGGGTCGCGACGCTCGTCGAAGGCGCCGACGAAGGCGAGGCGCTGATCGCGGCGGCCGAAGGTCTGCAGGCCGGCCTGTTCGTCGCCGGCGCCTGGGGCCATTCCCGCCTGCGCCAGACGGTGTTCGGCGGGGCGACGCGCAGCTTCCTGCGCCGGGCCGAGGGGCCGAGCCTCCTGCTGGCGCACTGACGGCCGGCCGATGTCGATCCCGTCCGGGCCGCTTGAGGCAGATCAAGGTCCGGCACCGGTTGTTGGCGGACAGTGGAGCCATGCAGAACCCAGCCCCCCGCATCGCCGTCATCGTCGCCCATCCGCGGCGGCGCAGCTTCACCATCGCCATGAGCACGGCCTTCACAGAGGCCGCGCGCGCCGCCGGCGCCGAGGTGGTGGAGCGGGAACTCTATCGCCTGGGCTTCGATCCGCGGCTGCGCGCCGGGGAGATGCCGGACCATCCGGGGGCGAAAGTCCGGCCGGACGTGGCGCGCGAGCGGGAGGCGATCGGCGGCGCCGACGTCTTCGCCTTCTTCTATCCGCTGTGGTTCAACGCGACCCCGGCGATGATGAAGGGCTATGTCGACCGGGTGTTCGGCAAGGGGTTCGGCTACACGGCCCAGCAGCAGGGCGGCAATCAGCCCGGCCTTCCGGGCCGCAAGATGATCACCTTCACCTCGACCGGCGCGCCCCAGGCGTGGGTCGAGAGTTCGGGCGCCTGGGACGCCATGCAGACGCATTTCGACCAGCATTTCGCGGCCGTCACCGGGCTGGAGATCATCGCCCACCACAACATCGGCGGGGTGGTCGGCGGCCTGCGCAAGGATGTCGTGCAGCGCCATGCCGAGGCGACCGCGGAGCGCGCCCGCCGGCTGGTGGCGGCCTATGGCGACCCGGCCTAGCGGGCGGTGTAGCCGCCGTCGATGACGAGCTCGGCCCCGGTGACGAATTTGGCCTCGTCGGAGGCGAGGTAGACCGCGCCCCAGGCGATGTCGTCCGCCTCGCCCATGTGGCCCAGCGGATGCAGGGCGGCGGTCGCCTTGCGGCCCGCTTCCAGATCGCCGGATCCCGACAGATGGCCCTCGACCATCGGCGTCCAGATGAAGCCGGGGTGGATGGAGTTCACCCGGATGCGGTCCGGGGCGTAGATCAGGGCGTCGGTCTTGGACATCAGCCGCACCGCGCCCTTGGAGGCGTGATAGGGCGGAATGTCCGGCCCGCCGACCAGGCCGTAGATCGACGACAGGTTGATGATCGAACCGCCGCCGGCCTGTTTCAGGTGGGGGATGGCGTGTTTGGTGCAGAAGAAGACGCCCTTGACGTTGATGGCCTGGACCCAGTCCCACTCGGCCTCGGTGATCTCGTGCGTCGGCTTGTTGACCCCGGCCACGCCGGCGTTGTTGACGAGGATGTCGATGCGGCCGAAATGCTCGACGATCTCCGCCATCACCGATTTCACCTGGCTTTCGCTGGAGACGTCGCAATGCCACCAGGCGGCCGGGAGTCCCCGGGCGCGCAGGCTCTCGATCAGTTCCAGCCCCTCGACGTCGAGGATGTCCAGCACGGCGACGGAGGCCCCCTCTTCCGCCATGCGGATGGCCATGGCGCGGCCGAGGCCCACGGCGGCGCCGGTGATGACGGCGACCTTGTCGGTGAGACGGTTCATGGAGTCGGTTCCTACGGTCGGTAAGGCGGATGGGGGCCGCGTCAGATGGAGGCGAGACGGGCGAGATCGGTGCGGCGCCGGATGCGGAAGTGGCGGCAGCCGACGAACTCGACCAGTCCGTCGGCCTGCAGCCGTCCGAGCATCCGCGAAATGGTTTCGATGGTCAGGCCCAGATAGTCGGCCATGTCCTGCCGGCTCATCGGCAGGGTCACGAGGTCGCCGCGGAACCGGTCGGCCATATCCAGCAGGAAACGCGCCACCCGCTCGCAGGCGGTGGCGCGGCCGAGGAGAAGCATGTGCGCCTGGGCGCGGCCCAGCTCGAGGGTCGTGGCGGCCCAGACGAGTTTCTCGACCCGCCCGGGCGCGAAGGCGACCGATCCCGACCGTTTGACCACCAAAATCTCGCAGGTGGTGAGGGCCTCCGCCGAAAACCGGTGCGCCGGTCCGGTTTCGACGCCGAACACGTCGCCTTCGTAGTAGAAGTCGCCGATCTGCCGCCGTCCATCGGCCAGCAGATGGCTGGTCCGGATCGAACCCCTGACGACCAGGTAGATCAGGTCGGCGGCCTCGTCCTGGCCGTAGATTTCCTCGCCGTCGGCGAAATCCATGCGGAGTGCGCCGCTCCAGATATCGCTGGCGCTGGTCGGGACGGGTAAAACGCTGTCAGGCAAGTCGATGGGCGTCATGTCAGCCTCCCTGTCGATGGCGAAGGGTTAGGCCGGGAGGGCCGAAACGGACATTCGGGACCTCCCCCTAGGCGCCATTCCCTAAGGGGAACACCGGAGGCGGTGATGCGACCCTGCGCCCGAAGCTCAAATCTCCGCGATGGCGGCGCCGAGGTGCTCGCCGACACTCTGCGCGTGACGCAGCAACTCCGGATTGTCGATGGCGCTCATCGAGGCGGCCGGGTCGACGGCGAAGACCTCGACGCGGCCCTCGGTCTGCTGGACCACGACGTTGCAGGGCAGCATGACGCCGACGTGCGGCTCCATCTTCAGGGCCTCGTGGGCCATCGTCGGATTGCAGGCGCCGAGGATACGGTAGGGGCGGAAGTCCACGCCGATCTTGGCCTTGAGCGTGGCCTGGACATCGATCTCGGTGAGGACGCCGAAGCCGTGCTTCTGCAGGGCGGCGCGGGTGCGGTCGAGGACGGCGTCGAAATCGCCCTCGACGGTGCGGGCGGTGAAATAGCTCATGAGGTCTGTTCCTTGGGTTTGTCGCGGTAGATGTCGCACAGCAGGGCGATGACCCGGGCGGCGGCCGGGTCGGCGATGCCGTAGTAGATGGTCTGGGCGTCCCGGCGCGGGGCGATGACGCCGGCGTCGCGCAGCCGGGCCAGGTGCTGGGAACAGGCCGACTGCGACAGGCCGACGTAGCCGGCCAGGTCGCCGACGGCGCAGTCGCCCTCGATAAGCCGGCACATCAGCATCAGCCGCTGCTCATTGGCGAACAGTCGCATCAGCCGGGCGGCCGGGGCGGCGCTGGCCTCGAGTTCGGCCAGGGCGGCGGCGTTCGGGGTGGGCAGGGCGTCAGTCATGGCGTCTCTTGCACGGGTGCCGACTCGCCGAGGAGCCGGCCGTCGTCCTTCAACGCGATATAGATGGCCGGGATCACCAGCACCGTCAGAATCGTCGAGGAGATCAGGCCGAACAGCAGGGATATGGCCAGACCCTGGAAGATCGGGTCGAACAGGATCACCGCCGCGCCGATCATGGCCGCCAGCGCCGTCAGCAGGATCGGCTTGAAGCGGATGGCCCCGGCCTCCAGCAGCACCTCGCGCAGGGGCCGTCCCGGCGTCCGGGCATGGCGGATGAAGTCGACCAGCAGGATCGAGTTTCGCACGATGATCCCGGCCAGGGCGATGAAGCCGATCATCGAGGTGGCTGTGAAGGGCGCGCCGAACAGCATATGGCCGATGACGATGCCGATCAGGGTCAGGGGGATGGGCGTCAGGATGACCAGCGGGATGCGGAAATCCTTGAACTGGGCGACGACCAGAACATAGATCCCCAGCAAGGCCACGCCGAAGGCGGCGCCCATGTCGCGGAAGGTCACCCAGGTGATCTCCCATTCGCCGTCCCACAGCACGGTGGGGACGGTCTCGTCGGTCGGCTGGCCGTTCAGCCGGACCCCGGGCTGCGGCAGGTCTTTCCAGTCGTGGGCCTTGATGGCCGCGTCGATGGCGAGGATGCCGTAGATCGGGGCTTCGAACTGGCCTGCCAATTCGGCGGTGACCATCTCGGCGGCGCGGCCGTCGCGGCGGTAGACCGGCCAGCTGGCCAGTTCCTGACGGGCCTCGACCACCTCGCCCAGCTCGACCAGCCGCCGGCCGCCATCGATCGTGGTCACGGCCACCGGCATGACGGCCATCTGTTCGTTCCACGTCCGGGCCGACTGGGGCAGGCGCACGGCGATCTCGACCGGGGTGCGCTCGTCGTCGCGCGCGGCGTAGCCCAGCACCTGCCCGCCCATGACGGCGGCGATGGAGTCGTGCACCTCGCGCTCGGACAGGCCGAAACGCTCGATCTTCTCGCGGTCGGGGATCAGGCGCAGGACGGGCCGGCGGACGCCATAGCTGTTGTCGACGTCGACCACCGAGGGCTCGGCCCGGAACAGGGTCTCCAGCTCGGCGGCCACGGCGCGGCGGGTGGCGGGATCGGGGCCATAGACCTCGGCCAGCAGGGTCGCCAGCACCGGTGGTCCCGGCGGGGCCTCGACCACCTTGATCGACGAGCCGGCCGGCAGCGGCAGGTCGGCAAGGCGCTCGCGCAGGTCCAGCGCGATGGCGTGGCTGCTGCGGCTCCGCTCGCCCTTGGGGGCCAGCATGACGGCCAGATCGCCCTGTTCGGCGCCGGCGCGCAGGAAGTAGTGGCGCACCAGGCCGTTGAAGTTGAACGGGGCGGCGGTCCCGGCGTAGCTCTCCAGCGACTCCACCTCCGGCAGGCTCCCGGCCACGGCCGCGGCCCCGGCAAGGGTGCGTTCGGTGGTTTCGAGACTGGTCCCCTCGGGCATGTCGAGCACGACCTGCAGTTCGGACTTGTTGTCGAACGGCAGCAGCTTCACCGGCACGGCGCGGAAGCCGAACATCGACATGGCCAGCAGGGTGGCGAGGCCGACGACGATCAGGAAGGTCCAGGCGCTGCGGCGCGTGCGGATCACCGGCGTGGCAACCTTGCGATAGAGGCGGCCCAGCATGCCGCCGTCCTGGTCGTGACCGTGGCCGCCGGACAGGGACTTGCGGGCGAAGCGGATCATCAGCCAGGGCGCGATGACCACGGCGACGAAGAAGGAGAAGACCATGGCCGCCGAGGCGTTGACCGGGATCGGCGCCATATAGGGGCCCATCAGGCCCGAGACGAACAGCATGGGCAGCAGGGCGGCGACCACGGTCAGGGTGGCGACCACGGTCGGATTGCCGACCTCGGCCACGGCCTCGACCGTGGCCTGGGCGCGGCTGCGGCCGTCGTTCATGGCCCAGTGGCGGGCGATGTTCTCGATCATGACGATGGCGTCGTCGACGAGGATGCCGATCGAGAAGATCAGGGCGAACAGGCTGACCCGGTTGATGGTGTAGCCCATCAGATTGGAGGCGAAGAGGGTCAGCAGGATGGTCGTCGGGATCACCACCGCCGTCACGCCCGCCTCGCGCCAGCCGATGGCGAAGCCGATCAGGATGACGATGGAGACCGTGGCCAGGGCGAGGTGCATCAGCAGCTCATTGGCCTTTTCATTGGCGGTCTCGCCGTAGTC
>JAHJNW010000178.1 GCA_018820665.1 Alphaproteobacteria bacterium
CCTGTCGGGCCAGGCCGGCGCCATCCGCCACGGCCTGTCGCACGCCCTGACCCACTATGAGCCGGCGCTGCGCCCGGTCCTGAAGCCGCACGGCTTCCTGACCCGCGACAGCCGCGTCGTCGAGCGCAAGAAGTACGGCCGCGCCAAGGCCCGCAAGTCCTTCCAGTTCTCGAAGCGCTAGTCGCCACCGCGACTTGGTTTACAAGAGGCGCTCCGGGGAAACCCGGGGCGCTTTTTTTTGGCTGGGAATCGAGGCGATCAACCGATGCGTTGGCAGGATTGGGGTCTTTGATTATTGGAGCATTCGCAGCTTGGACGAGCGCTAGAGACATGACCGCGGCATGGCGCGCGCAATGTTTCAAGAAAAGCCCTGTCCAGATGTGGGATGTCTCTAGAAAGGAAAAGCCTGCCACGTTTTGGTTCCTGATCGGGGGCCACCTCGCGATGGTCATGGCAGGCGTCTGGCTCGCCACCTGGAAGGGGGCAGTCGCGCTGACTGCTCTGGGGTTTCAATGACCGCCTCAATCCTGTCCTTCTCCCGATGGGAGAAGGTGGCGCGCAGCGCCGGATGAGGGTCGGCTGTCGCAGTCGGCGTAAGCCGAGGCCCGGTCCGCGCGGCGGCTGACGCCGACGGACACAGACGACCCACACCCTTTCGCGCAAGGGCGATCGCTTCGCTCTCGCGCGCTCAAGCCCTCTCCCACCGGGAGAGGGGACGGAGTTGGAATGATGCGTACGGTTTTCATTGACGGCGAAGCGGGCACCACCGGGCTGGACGTGCTGCGACGGCTGGAGGCGCGGGATGATCTGGAGATCATCGCCCTGGGTGACCGGCGGCGCGACGTGGCGGCGCGGCGCGAGGCGCTGAACGCGGCCGACGCCGTGATCCTGTGCCTGCCCGATGACGCGGCGAAGGAAGCCGTGGCGATGATCGACAACCCGGCGGTGCGGGTGATCGACGCCTCGACGGCGTACCGGGTCGATCCGGCCTGGACCTATGGCTTCGCCGAGATGGCGCCGGGGCAGGCGGAGAAGATCGCCAAGGCGACGCGGGTGTCGAACCCCGGCTGCTATCCGACGGGGTTCATCGGCCTGGTGCGGCCGCTGGTCAGCGCCGGGATCATTCCGGCCGGGTGGCCGGTCACGGTCAACGCGGTGTCCGGATATTCGGGCGGCGGCAAGGCGATGATCGCGGAGTTCGAAGCCGGCGGGGCCGGGGCCTTCCGCGCCTATGGCCTGTCGCTGAAGCACAAGCATGTGCCGGAGATGACACGGCATACGGGGCTGGAGCGGCCGGTGCTGTTCGCGCCGGCGGTGGCGGCCTACCGGCAGGGGATGCTGGTCGAGGTTCCGCTGCAGCTGGCGGCCCTGCCGGGGTCGCCCTCGGTCGAGGTGGTGCACGGCGCGCTGGCCGAGGCCTATGCCGGGGCGCGCTTCGTCGAGGTCGCCGAGCTGGAGGAGACAGAGGCCATGACAGGGATCGATCCGGAGGGGCTGAACGGGACCAACACCATGCGTCTGCATGTGTTCGGCGACCGGGCGGGCGAGCAGGTCCGGCTGGTCGCCCTGCTGGACAATCTCGGCAAGGGGGCGTCGGGCGCGGCGGTGCAGAACCTGAACCTGATGCTGGGTCTGGACGAGAGAGCGGGGCTCACCTGACCCCGGAACTGATATCCACCCAGACGTACCGGTTCAGCGGTTCGGCGACCCCGTCCGCGGTCGGGCGCGCGGGCCGGTTCTCGCCGAGCGCCTCGATGCGAATGATCGCGGGCGGCACGCCCTCCGCCGCAAGCCGGTCGGCGATCACCTGTCCCCGGGCGCGGGCCAGGGCCAGATTGGCGTCCACGCTCCCGACGGTGTCGGTGTGGGCCTGGATGATCACCTCGCTGACATCCGGCCGGAGCGCGTATTCGACGATGACCTCGAAATTGCGCCGGTTCAGCGGGCGCGGGGTGGTTGAACCGGAGTCGAAATAGAGGATCGGCTCGATGATCGTCATCGATGGCGGCGGCGTCTGGAGCAATGCGCCGGCGAGAAGGAGGGCGACCGGGGTCATGGCGGCCAGTCTGCCATCAATGCGAGGGGGTTGAAACCGCCGGCGCGTTCCCGACGTATCAAGGGTCATGACCCACGCCCTTTCCCGCCGCCATCTGTTGTTGACCGCCGGCGCGGTCGCCGTCAGCGGCTGTTCGCCCGGCCCCGCCGACGCCTCCGAGCGGCAGTACGCCAACTCGCCGTTCCGGCGCATCACCGACGCCCAGTGGCGGGCGCGCCTGCCCCGCGCCAGCTATGACGTGCTGCGGCGCGAGGCGACCGAGCGGCCGTACACCAGCCCGCTGAACGAAGAGAGCCGGACCGGGACCTATGTCTGCCGCGGCTGCGACCTGCCGCTGTTCCGCTCGCAATGGAAGTTCGAGAGCGGCACCGGCTGGCCCAGCTTCTACGAGGTCATCGCCGCCAATATCGGCACCAAGACCGACTTCGGCATCGGCATTCCGCGCACCGAGTATCACTGCGCCCGCTGCCTCGGGCATCAGGGTCATCTGTTCATGGACGGGCCGAGGCCGACCGGAAAACGCTATTGCAACAACGGCGTGGCGCTGACTTTCAAGGCTGCGTGACCGCCGGCGCCGCATCGACGGCGGCGACGATGCGGGCGACGAAGGCCTCGCGGGCGGCGCTGTGGGCGCGGCCGGTGGCGTTCGGCCAGGCCGACAGCAGGACGATGACCAGACGGCGCTCGGGGTCGACGCGGATCATCTGGCCGAAGATGCCATAGGCGGCGAAGACGCCGCTGTCCTCGGTCCACCACTGGTAGCCATAGCCTTCGCCGGGCTCGCCGGTTTCGGCCTGTTTGACCCCGGCCTCGGCGAACCAGCCGTCGGGGACGATCCGGGTTCCGCCGAGTTCGCCGCCTTCCAGCGCCATCAGCCCGATCCGGCCCCAGTCGCGCAGCGCAGCCGAGACGCAGCAGCCGCCCATTTCGCGACCGGCCTGATCGAGGGCCCATAGAGCGTCAGCCTCCATGCCGGCGCGCGACCAGATGCGGTCGGCCAGCAGGTCCGCCAGCGGGCGGCCCTCGGCGGCGGCGACGAGGCTGCCGACCAGATTGGTCTCGCCGGTGGAATAGTTCCAGGTCGTGCCCGGTTCGGCGGCGCGGGGCAGGCGTTTCATATAGGCGACGACGGCGTCCTCGCCGGGCCCGACCGGTTCGGACAGGAAGCGGGCGACGTCCGAATTGGGATCGGTGTAGCTCTCGTCCCAGCGCACGCCCGAGGTCATGGTCAGCAGCTGGCGGACGGTGACGCCGTCATAGCCGCCGCCGGCCAGGTCGGGGAGGTAGCGGGTGACCGGATCCTCCAGCGAGCCGATGGCGCCGTCGGCGAGGGCCGCCCCGACGAGGGTCGAGGTCAGGCTCTTGGTCATCGAGAAGGACGCCCAGCGGTCCGATGGGCCGATGCCGAGGCCGTAGCGCTCGAGCCGGACCTGGCCGTCCTGGATGACCAGAACGCCGGCGACCCGCTGGGCCTGCATATAGTCGGTCGGATCAACCGCCAGCGGCTCGCCCGCGGGCAGGTCGCGGACCGGGCCGTCGCCGCGACTGACCGCGGCATGGGGCATGACGGTCTGCATCTGCCGGAAGGCCTGCTCGCGGCGCTCGGGCGGCCAGAACAGGACGCCGGGGTCGTCCTGGGCGGACGTCGGGGCAGCGGCGAGGCCGGACAGCAGCAGGGCGACGGCGAGACAGGCGCGGAGGTGGGTCATGACCGGCAGGCTTAGCAGCGACGGGTTCGCCGCTCCACCGGTCAGGCCGATCCGGTCACTCGCGCCGCCGGGCCTTGAGCGCCGATTCGATGGCGGCGCCGGTCCAGACGGCGGCGATGATGACCAGCAGGGAGTAGTCGTGGCCCGGCCACAACACCGGCACGGCGGCGGCGAAGATGACCCCCAGCGGGAAAAGGGCGGCCCAGACCGCCGTGCCGGGCGCGTCGGGGTAGATCATCGGCGGACGCGGGGTGATGCGCATCATCTTCAGCAGCATCGGGTTCAGCAGCACGAAGCCGACGGTGCAGGCGATCGCCAGCAAGGTGTTACGCAGGAGCTGGAAGGTAGCGCCATAGACGCTGCTGGTCACCACGACGAGCACAAGGGCGAGGGTGGTGGACAGGGCCAGCAGCAGATTGGGTTCGAAACGCTTCAAGACTTCACCTTCACATAGGACCCCGGCGCCGGCTCGAGCGCGGGCAGGGGGCCTTTTTTGGGATCGCGGGCCGGAACCCAGTCGCCGGACAGGGCGTGCAGCCAGTCGGCCCAGTGATTCCACCAGCTGCCCGGATGCTCTTCGGCCTTCGCCTGCCATTCGCCAAGGGTCGCGGGCAGGGCGGGGTTGATCCAGTGCTGGTATTTCTCAGCCGCGGGCGGATTGACCACCCCGGCGATATGGCCCGAGCCGGCCAGGGTCAGGGTCACGTCGGCGCCGGTGAAGGCGCGGGCCGAGCGGTAGACCGAGTTCATCGGCGCGATGTGGTCCTCGCGGCTGGCCTGGAAATAGAGCGGGATGGTCACCTTCGACAGGTCGACCTTGACGCCGCCGATCTCGAACTCGCCCTGCGACAGGGCGTTGCGGCCGTACATCGAGCGCAGATAGTCCATGTGCAGGGCCTTGGGCATGCGGGTCTGGTCGGCGTTCCAGAACAGCAGGTCGAAGGCGGGCGGATCCTTGCCCATCAGATAGTTGCTGACGAAGAAGGACCAGATCAGGTCGTTGGCGCGCAGGGCGTTGAAGGTCTCGGCCATGGCCGCGCCGGGCAGGACGCCGCCGGCGGCGTCCATCTGCTGCTCGATCTCGTTGAGCCAGTGCTCGTCGGTGAACAGCAGCAGGTCGCCGGCCTCGGCGAAGTCGTGCTGGGCGGCGAAGAAGGTGTTGGCGCTGACGCGGTCGTCCTTCTTGGCGGCCATGTGGGCGAGGGCCGCGCCCATGAGGGTGCCGCCGATGCAGTAGCCGACGGTGTTGATGTGCTCCGCCTTCGACTGCTCCAGCGCCTTTTCGATGGCGCGGTATATCCCTTTTTCGAGGTAGTCGTCGAAACCGTAGCCGGCCTTGTCGACGTCGGGATTGACCCAGGAACAGACGAAGACGGTGAAGCCCTGGGCTGACAGCCAGCGGATCATCGAGTTTTCCGGCTGCAGGTCGAGGATATAGAATTTGTTGATCCACGGCGGGAAGATCAGCAGCGGGATGGCGCGCTGTTTCTCGGTGGCGGGGTCGAACTGGATCAGTTCGAACAGTTCGTCGCGCCAGACCACCTGGCCCGGAGCGGTGGCGACGTTCTCGCCGACGACGAATTTGCCGTAGTCGGCCTGGCTGATCTTCAGCTTGCCGGCGCCGCGCTCCATGTCGGCGGCGAAATTCTGCATCCCCTTGACCAGCGATTCGCCGTTGCTCTCGGCCAGGGCCTTGAGGGCGGCGGGGTTGGAGGCGAGGAAGTTGGACGGGGAGAAGGCGTCGGTCAGGAGCTTGGTGAAGAATTCAGCCCGGCGCTTGGTGCGCGGATCGACGTCCTCGACGCTGGAGACGAGGCCGTTCATCCAGTCGGCGGTGACCAGATAGGACTGGCGCATGACGTCGAACATCGGGTTCTCGGACCAGGCCGGGTCCTTGAACCGCTTGTCCTTCGAGGGCGTGGCGGGAACGTCCTCTCCGGCGGCGCGGCGGGTCGTCGAGGCCCACAGGTCCATATAGCGATTGAACAGATCGGCCTGGGCGGCGAACAGCTTGTCGGGCCGGGAGGCGAGGCCGGTCATCACCTGACTCATCGCCGGGCCGATGTTGAACGGGTCGGGCGACAGGGCGGCGGGGCGGTCGGCCTGGGACAGGGCCGCCTCGGCGATGGCGGCTTGGGCGGTCATGGCGGCCTTGGCGAGGTTCATCGACAGGGCCTCGAGCATCTGGCGCTGATCGGCGCCGGGCAGCGGGAAGGCGGCCTCGGGCGTCGCCGGCGACCGGGGCGCGGAGCCGGGTTGTGCGGCGGGCGCGGGCTGTTCCGGCGCGGCCTTGGGTTTGGCCGCGCGCGGCCGCGGCGGCTTGGCCGAGGTCGGCCGGCCGGACTTGCGCGGCTTCGGCGCGGCGGCCGATTCCGGGGCGGTGGTCGGGGCGGTCGGACGCTTGGCCATGGGGTTAGGCTCCGGAAGGACGTCAGGATCGGTCGCAAGGGCTGCCGTCGCCCTTCCGCCGGTGGCGATCATGGCATATGACCGCCCCTGACATGAACGCGCCGATCCGGAAATTCGCAGCGGTCCTCGCCGTCGCCGTCGCTGCGGCCGGTCTGACGGCCTGCGTCGGGGCGTTCAACCCCGAAACGGACCCGACGTCGCCGGTCGCGCCGCGGGTTCAGGCGCTGGTCGATGCGAATCGCCACTATCCCCGCTGGGCCGACTTTCCGAAGGCGACCGAGCCGCCGGAACCGGCGCTGATCGCCGGGCGGGTGGCGACGCTGGCGACGTCAGGCGAGGATCTGGACGCCGCCGCGGCGCGGCTGGAATGGTCGGCCTCCGGGGACCCGGTCGCCTTCGCCGAAGCGGTGCGCGCCCGGGTCGCCGCGGTCACTGTCGCTCCGGTGACGCAGGAAACCGCCGCCGAGATCGAGGAATACGCCCGCCGCATTCGCGAGCGGGGGCGCGCCCCGCCGCCGCTCCCGCGCCGCTAACCCACAGATTCGGTCGCCGGGACGAAAGAATCCCGGGATCATCGTCCTCAGGAGAACGCCTATGGCCGCCACGGCCCCCTATGCATCTACGCTCGCCGCCGACGCCGCGCGGGTCGCCGAACTGGCCGCCATCGCCAGCTACGCCCAGATCGGCCGCGGCGACGAAAAGGCGGCCGACCAGCTGGCCGTCGACGCCATGCGGACGGCGCTGAACGCGCTGGATATCGACGGCAAGATCGTTATCGGCGAGGGCGAGCGGGACGAGGCGCCGATGCTGTACATCGGCGAGAAGGTCGGCACCGGAAAGGGCCCGGCCATCGACATCGCCCTCGACCCGCTGGAAGGCACCACCCTTACGGCCAAGGCCATGGCCAACGCCCTGACCGTGCTGGCCATGTCGCCCGGCGGCGGCATGCTGCACGCGCCCGACACCTATATGGACAAGATCGCCATCGGCCCGGGGTTCGCCCCGGGCACGGTCGATCTGGACATGAGCCCGCAGGACAATGTCCGCTCGCTGGCCTCGGCCAAGGGGGTCGATCCGCGCGACATCACCGTCTGCGTCATGGACCGGCCGCGCCACGCCGAGCTGATCGCCGCCCTGCGCGAGGTTGGGGCCCGCGTGCTGCTGATCACCGACGGCGACGTGGCCGGGGTGATCCATACGGCCGAGCCGGAGACGGGCATCGACCTGTACCTCGGCTCGGGCGGAGCCCCGGAAGGGGTGCTGGCGGCCAGCGCGCTGAAATGCGTCGGCGGCCATTTCCAGGGCCGGCTGATCTTCCGCAACGACGATGAGCGGGAGCGGGCGCGCAAGACAGGCGTCACCGATTTCGACCGCAAATACGATCTGCACGAACTGGTGTCGAAGGACGCCATCTTCGCCGCCACGGGCGTGACCAAGGGCGCCATGCTGGACGGGGTCAAGGTCGCCAACGGCTTCGTCTCGACGCATACGCTGGTGATGGATTCCTCGACGCGCACGGTTCAGCGCATCCGCACGATCCGGCCGCTCTGATGGCCGACGGGGGCGCGGTCCCGGGGTTCGGGCCGGCCTTCCTCGGCGTGTCCCGCTCCCTGTCAGGACGAGCCTGGCGGCAGAGGCCGGCCGAGGCCGGGCTGATCCGCAGCCACATGCAGACGCTGGGGCTGGACGAGCCGCTGGCGCGGGCGTTGGCGGCGCGCGGCGTGCGGGCCGATCAGGGCGCCGACTTCCTGCGGCCAACGCTGAAGGCGCTGTTCCCAGATCCGTCCAGTTTCATGGACATGGACGCGGCGGCGGAAGCGATCCTAGACGCGCTGCAGGCGAAGGCGTCGATCCATGTGTTCGCCGACTATGACGTCGACGGGGCCTCCAGCGCGGCCCTGCTGGTGCGCTGGTTCCGGGCCGTGGGCGCGGAGCTGCCGATCTATGTGCCGGACCGGATGACCGAGGGGTATGGCCCCAGCGCCCGGGCGTTCGACACGCTGAAGGCCTCGGGCGCCGAGCTGGTCATCACCGTCGACTGCGGCGCGGCGGCAAACGAGGCGGTGGCCCATGCGGCGGCGATCGGGCTGAAGGTGGTGGTCATCGATCACCACATGATGCGCGAGCATCCGCCGGTCTGCGCCGCCGTGGTCAATCCGAACCGGCCTGGCTGCGACTCGGGGCAGGGGAATCTCGCCGCGGCGGGGGTGGTGTTCGTGCTGCTGGCGGCGCTGAATCGCGAGGCGCGGCGGCGCGGGATGTTCGGGGAGATCAAGGAGCCGGATATCCGTCAGTGGCTGGATCTGGCCGCCATGGGGGCGATCTGCGACGTCACCGGCCTGACGGGTTTCAACCGGGCCCTGACCAGTCTGGGTCTGCGGCGGATGTCGGATTGGAGCAATCCGGGCCTGCGGGCGCTGCTGGCGGCGGCGGGGGCCGAGCCGGGTCCGGCCAAGTCCAACCATGCGGGCTTTATTCTGGGGCCGCGGATCAACGCCGGCGGCCGCATCGGCAAGTCGGACCTCGGCGCGCGGCTGCTGTCGACCGACGATCCTGACGAGGCGGCGGCCCTGGCCGAGGAGCTGGATGCGCTGAATGTCGCCCGGCGCGAAGTCGAGCGGCAGGTGACGGAGCAGGCGACGCGGACGGTCGAGGCCACCGGCGCCCATGCCGACGGATCGGCCGTGGTCGTGATCGAGGGCGACGACTGGCACCCGGGCGTGGTCGGGATCGTCGCCGGACGGTTGCGCGAGCGCTGGCGCAAGCCCGTGGTCGTGATCGGCGTCGATGCGGTCAACGGCGTCGGCAAGGGCTCGGGCCGGTCCCAGCCGGGCATGAACCTGGGCAAGGCGGTGCAGGCGGCGTGGGAGGCCGGGGTGCTGATGGCCGGGGGCGGACACGCCATGGCCGCCGGACTGACCGTCAAGGCCGGTGACATCGGACGGCTGCGTGATTTCCTCAACGACCGGATGGCAGGCGAACAGGCCGCCGCCGACGCTTTGGACCATGTCGAGATCGACGCCCTGATCGAGCCGGGGGCCGCGTCACGGGCCCTGTTCGACCAGTTCGAGCAGCTGGCACCGTTCGGGCCGGCCAATCCGGAGCCGCTGTTCGCGCTGGACCATGTCAACGTGCGCGAGCCCGTGGCCATGACCGGCGGCCATGTGCGCTGTCGTCTGGTCGGGGCCGACGGGGCCTCGGTCAAGGCCATCGCGTGGCGCTGCGCCGACCTGCCGTCGGGCAAGGCGCTGCTGGCCGGGCAGGGCGGTCTGAGCGTGGTCGGACGGCTGAAGGCCGACGACTGGAACGGCCGGCGCGGCGTGCAGTTCGAGATCGAGGACGTCGCCGATCCGCGTATGGTGTGACCGTCGGCGGTCGGCGGCGTTTTTCTCGGGCCAATCGGCTTGCACCCTGCGGAATCGGCGGCTATATCGCCGCTTCCCCGCGCCGCGGTCCCTTCGTCTATCGGTTAGGACGTCAGGTTTTCAACCTGAAAAGAGGGGTTCGATTCCCCTAGGGACTGCCACGCGGGGCTTTCCCCACATCGCCTGACGCCGACCCGGATCCCTGCCGGGAGCGCCTCTTTCCGTCCAGCCGCGAGCGGCGCGACGCCGACAGCCCGGCCGCCCCAAGACACGCGGTTTCGCGCATTGATCGAAAAAATGTGCGGCCTGTAGCCGAATACTGGCGTTTTTGCCTTTTCCGCGCTTCACAGAACCGTGTTAAACAAGACTGTTCGCACGGGTCGCGGGCAGGGGGAAGGCTGTGTCCGACTACGAGGGCGTTGAGACAATCGAGACGGTGCGGATCGCTGGCCGGGTGAAATGGTTCGATCCCGGCAAGGGGTACGGTTTCATCGTGCCCGACGAGCCGCGCCTGACCGATATGAAGGACGTGCTGCTCCATATTTCCAGCCTGCGCGACAGCGGCCGGGACGCGGCCGCCGAGGGCGCCCCCATCACCTGCGACTGCGCCCGCCGGCCCAAGGGCTGGCAGGTGACGGAGGTTCATGATCTGGGCGACGGCGATCCCGAGGCGGCGGGCGTCCCGCGGCGGGGCGTCCATGACGCGCCCCGACGTGAGCCCCGTCTCCATCCCTCGCTCGACCCGACAGGCGGCGTCATGGAGACGGCCGTGGTCAAATGGTTCAACCGGACCAAGGGCTATGGCTTCGTGGTCCGCGAAGGCCAGACGGGGGACATCTTCGTCCATGTCGAGACCCTGCGGCGCTGCGGGCTGGACGATCTGCTGCCCGGCGAAGCGGTCGCCGTGCGCTTCGCCGAGGGGCCGAAGGGCCTCGTCGTCGCGGAAATTCGTCCCGCCGATTGATCGATCTCCCCAGCCGCCCATTCCGTGGCTATGATGGCCCTCGTCGCAGGCGTGGATCGGCGCCAGTCGCGGAATGCTTTTGAGGATGGAATGATGTTGGTTCGTCGCGGGTTTCTCGCCGGCCTCGCCGGTCTGGTATTGCTGGCCGGTTGCGCCGGCGCGGGCAAGGCGCAGGGGCCGAACGGCGAGCCGCTGGAGCCGCTGACGGTCGTCACCTCGACCGGCGAACACGACTTCATGGTCGAGATCGCCGACGACGACATGGAACGTCAGCGCGGCATGATGCACAGGGACGCGCTGGCCGATGACCGCGGCATGCTGTTCCAGTTTCCGGACGTGGCCGAGCGCGGCTTCTGGATGCACAATACGCCCAATCCGCTCGACATCATCTACATCGATCCGTACGGCCGCATCGTCTCGATCGCGAAGAACGCCACGCCCAATTCCGACGCCATCATCCCCTCGAACGGGCCGGCGAGCGGCGTGCTGGAAATCCGTGGCGGGCGGGCCGACGAGATCGGCGCCAAGCCTGGCGACAAGGTGCGTCACCCCTTCTTCGCCGAATAGCGCCTTGCGCGTTGCGGCCGAGGAGCGCGCGTGGCACACACCGCGCCTCTGGTTCGGGGTGTAGCGCAGCCTGGTAGCGCATCTGCTTTGGGAGCAGAGGGTCGGAGGTTCGAATCCTCTCGCCCCGACCATATTTCGCAGCGGCTGTCGCGCCTGACGCGACCTGTCCGCAGGTTGGTATCGAGGTTCTCATGCTCGCCCGCATCTACCGCCCCGCCAAGACCGCCATGCAGTCGGGCAAGGCCAACACCCGACACTGGCGGCTGGAGTTCGAACCGGCCTCAGCGCGGACGATCGATCCGCTGATGGGCTGGACCAGTTCGGCCGACATGAACGGCCAGGTCCGTCTCGATTTCGATTCGCGCGAGGAGGCGGTCGCCTACGCCGAGCGTCACGGCATCGCCTTCCGCCTCCACGAGGCCCAGGAGGCGCCGGTGATCCTCAAGGCCTATGCCGATAATTTCGCCACCAGCCGCAAGGTGCCGTGGACGCATTAAGCCCGCGCTACCGCGCTTCGCGCTACTTGACCGGATGCCGTCTGGCTCTGGCGCCCATAGCTCAACCGGATAGAGCACCCGCCTTCTAAGCGGGATGTTGCAGGTTCGAGTCCTGCTGGGCGCGCCATCGGCAACCCGCCACGAGCGGGGCCGTTGAGGGGCGGTGAGAATCGCCACCTTCAACATCAACGGGATCAACACCCGGCTCGCCAACCTTCTGGCGTGGCTGGAGTCCGCGCGCCCGGACGTGGCCTGCCTGCAGGAGCTGAAGGCGACCGACGCCCAGTTCCCGGCGGCGGCGATCCGGGCCCTGGGCTATCACGCGGTGTGGAAGGGCGAGTCCCGCTGGAACGGCGTCGCCATCCTGGCGCGCGACGGCGAGCCCGTGGTGACGCGCCGCTCCCTGCCGGGAGACCCGGGCGACGCGCAGAGCCGCTATCTGGAGGCGGCGGTCGACGGGGTGCTGATCGCCTCCCTGTATCTGCCCAACGGCAATCCGCAGCCGGGGCCGAAGTTCGACTACAAGCTGGCCTGGATGGAGCGGCTGAACGCTCATGCGGCCGACCTGCTGGCCAGCGGCGCGCCCGTGGTGCTGGCGGGCGACTACAATGTCGTGCCGACCGAGGCCGACATCTACAACAGCCGGTCGTGGAAGAAGAACGCCCTGCTGCAGCCGGAGAGCCGGGCGGCCTTCGCGCGGCTGGTGGCGCAGGGCTGGACCGACGCGCTGCGCGAGCGCTATCCCGCCGACCCGCCGCCATGGACCTTCTGGCAGTACTTCCGCGAGGCGTGGGAGCGGGACGCCGGCATGCGGATCGATCATCTTTTGCTGAGCCCCGCGGCGGCGAAACGGCTGACCGACGCCGGGGTGGACCGGGAGGTGCGCGGGCGTGAGCGGGCCAGCGACCACGCGCCGACCTGGATCGAACTGGACTGAACGATGGCGCGACAGCTGAAGGTGTTCTGCTATTCCGACGGCTTCCACTCGTGGACGGTCGCCGCATCCTCGAGGGCGAAGGCGCTGGAGGCGTGGGGCGTCAGGCGCGACCTGTTCAAGGACGGCTCGGCCAAGGAAATCGACATCGGGCCGGACCGCGCGGCGGCGCTGGCGGCGCCCGGCGAGTTGATCGAACGTGGCCTGACGGTGGACATCGGCCAGGTGGAGCGCACCACGGCGCCGAAGCCGAAGAATGCCAGGGCGTCTGACGCGAAGGCCAAGGCCTTGGCCGAAAAACTGGAGGCGGAGCTGGGCGCGCTGGATCTGGCGCAGGCGGAGGAGACGGCCGCGGTCGAAGCCGAGCGCGCGGCGCTGGACCAGCGGATCGCGGCGCTGGCCAGGCGTCAGTCGAGCACGCGGGACGCCCTGAAGGCGAAGCTGAAGGCGGCGCGGGCGAAGCTCAGCTAGCCGCGCGCCAGGCGGCGAGGCCCCGTTCGAGGTCGGCGATCAGGTCGGCGGGGGCCTCGAGGCCGACGTGGAGGCGCAGCAGTTCGCCGGCGAGGGTGGGCGGCGCGCGGCGGAAGCCGAGCTGGCCGGTCTCATGGGTGATCAGGCTCTCGAACCCGCCCCAGGAATAGCCGAGGCCGAACAGTTGCAGCGCCGACATCAGGGCGTGGGCGGCCGCTTCGGAGCCTCCCCGCATGACGACGCCGAAGATGGAGGCGGCTCCGGCGTAGTCGCGGCTCCAGAGCTCGTGACCGGGCGCGCCGGGCAGGGCGGGATAGAGAACCTCGGCCACCTCCGGCCGGGCTTGCAGCCATCGGGCGACGATCAGGGCGGATCGGCCCTGTTCGGCATAGCGCAGCGGCAGGGTGCGCAGGCCGCGCAGCGCCAGCCAAGCGTCGTCGGGCGACACGCGCCAGCCCAGATCCTCGATCGTCTCCGCGATTTGCCGGGCGATGGTCGGGTCGGTCACGGCGATCGAGCCCATCAGCAGGTCGGAATGACCGCCGACATATTTGGTCACCGCCTGGACGCTGACGTCGACGCCATGCGCCAGGGGGCGGAAGGCGAGGCCGGCCCCCCAGGTGTTGTCCATCACGGTGAGGACGCCGCGCTCGTGGCAGGCGGCGGCCAGCGCCGGAATGTCGATCATCTCGAAGGTCAGGGAGGCCGGCGATTCGATCAGCAGCAGGCGGGTCCGGTCGGTCATGGCCACGAGGATTTCGTCCACGGATGCGTCCGGCGCATGAAAGGCGCTGGCGACGCCGCGCGCCCCCAGATGCCGATGGAGGAAGCGTCGGCTGGGGCCGTAGACGGCGTCTGTGGTCAGCACTTCGTCGCCGGGCCGGAGCAGGGCGGTCAGGGGCACGGTGACGGCGGCGAGGCCGGACGGCACCAGCCAGGCGTCCGCGGCGCCCTCCAGATCGGCCAGGGCGGCGCGCAGTTCGCGTGCGGCGGACAGGTCCTCGATGCCGTAGACCGGACCGGCGCCCTCGTCCCGCATGGCGGCGGGATCGTCGTTGAGCAGGGTCGAGGCGCGCTGGATCGGCGGACTGACCGGCCGCCGTCCGAGACCGCGACGGGTGGCGGGGGCGATCAGCCGGGTGCGGAGGCTATGGTCTGATTGGTCGGACATGAGGGCCGGTCGAGGGTTGCGGTTCAGCCCCCAAAGGCCTCTAAAGCAGGCAGGGGCGCAAGGTCTGGAATGGCTCGGGCGAGGAGCGGAATGCGGACAGAAGTGGTGCGGCGACCGCTGGCGGCGGCAGGGATCCTGGCGCTCGCGCTGATGGCGACGGCCTGCGGCGGCGGCGATCGCGAGGTCGAGCCCGAAAAGACGGCGGTGGTGGCGGCCACCGAGGCCCCGGAATTCGCCAGCCCGATCCTGCAGGCGATCAAACGGCGCGGGCGGCTGAACTGCGGCGTGCACCAGGGGCTGGTCGGTTTCGCCTATACCGACAACCGCGGCGAATGGCGCGGCTTCGACGCCGACTTCTGCCGCGCCCTGGCCGCGGCCGTGCTGGGAGATCCCAACGCCGTCCGCTTCGTGCCCCTGAGTTCGAGCCAGCGTTTCGACGCCCTGCGCGGCGGGCGCGTCGACGTGCTGTGGCGCGCGACGTCGTGGACGATGGCGCGCGAGGTCGTCGAGGGCGTCAGGTTCGCCGGGATCAACTATTACGACGGTCAGGGCTTTCTGGTCCGACGCTCGCTGGATCTGGCCAGTGCGGCGGAGCTGAACGGGGCCCGCGTCTGCGTCCAGCGCGAGACCACGTCCGAGCTGAACGTGGCCGATTTCTTCCGCGCCCGGGGCATCGAATACCGGCCCGTGGTGGCGGCCAATGAGGAGGCCGCCCGCACCGCCTATGCCCGCGAAGACTGCGACGCCCTGAGCGCGGACATCTCGGCCCTGGCCGCGGCGCGGACCCTGATGTCCAATCCCGAGCAGCACGCCATCCTGCCGGAAGTGATCTCCAAGGAGCCGCTCGGTCCCGCGGTCCAGCGCGGCGACGAAGCCTGGACCTCGATCGTCCGCTGGACGCTGAACGCCCTGATCATGGCCGAGGAGCTGGGCGTGACGGCGGAGAACGCCGCCCGGCTTGCCGAAGACTCTCGGGACCCGCAGGTCCGCCGTCTGCTGGGCGTGGAAGGCGACCTCGGACCGTCGATGGGGCTGTCCAAGGACTGGGCCAGGAACGCCGTCGAAGCCACGGGCAACTATGGTGAAATCTTCAACCGCAACATCGGTCCGGATTCATCGCTCGACCTGGCGCGGGGCCTTAACGCACAATGGAACGCTCGGCCGGGCGGCCTGATCTACGCCCTGCCGATCCGGTAACGACATCGGCCGAGGGCCGGGGGGATATATGGAAACGACCAAGCGCGGCGGACTCGCCCTGCACTGGCTGATGCTGATCGGCTTCATCGTCGGTCTGGGCGGCGGCCTGTTCGTCAATCTGGCGGTCGGCGCGGATGCGCCCTGGGTGCTGTGGCTGACCTCGAACATCACCGGTCCGGCCGGGCAGATCTTCCTGCGTCTGCTGTTCATGCTGGTCATTCCGCTGCTGTTCTCGGCCCTGGTCATCGGCGTGGCCGAGATGGGCGACCTCAAGTCCCTGGGCCGGGCGGGTTGGAAGACCCTCGCCTTCACCGTCGTGATCTCGGGCGTGGCGGTGTTGATCGGCCTGGTCATGGTCAATGTGTTCAGGCCGGGCGACGGCGTCGATCCGGTGCTGGCGGAGGCGCTGCTGGCCCAGGGCGCCGACGGCGCCGCCTCGATCGTCGGCAGCGCGCCGGAGACCATCAACCTCGGCCAATTCTTCCTCGACCTGATCCCGTCCAACGTCTTCACGGCCGCCGCCGAGAACCAGATCCTGCCGGTGATGGTCTTCGCCCTGCTGTTCGGCATCGGCCTGGTGATGGCGCGCAGTCCGGCGACCGACAAGCTGCAGGACGTGATCCTCGGCCTGTTCGAGGTCACCATGAAGCTGATCAATCTGGTGATCAAACTGGCCCCGTTCGCCATCGCCGCCCTGATGTTCAACCTCGCCGCCCTGTTCGGCTGGGACCTGCTGGTGCGGCTGGCGGCCTATGTCGGCGTCGCCGTCGGGGCGATGCTGATCCATATGTTCGTGGTCTATCCGATCGCGGTCTGGACCCTCGGCGGCATGTCGCCGGTCAAATTCTTCCGCGCCGTGCGCGAGCCGATGGTGGTGGCGTTTTCGACCGCCTCGTCCAACGCCAGCCTGCCGGTGTCGCTGCGCGCCGCCGAGGTCGAGCTGAAGCTGCCGCGCAAGATCGCCCGCTTCGTCCTGACCGTAGGGGCCACCGCCAACCAGAACGGCACCGCCCTGTTCGAGGGCGTGACGGTGCTGTTCCTCGCCCAGTTCTTCAACATCGACCTGTCGCTCGGGCAGCAGGTGATCGTGATGCTGGTCTGCATCCTCGGCGGCATCGGCACCGCCGGCGTGCCGGCGGGATCGCTGCCGGTCGTGGCGATGATCCTGGTGATGGTCGGGGTCCCGCCGGAGGGGATCGGCCTTATCCTCGGCGTCGACCGCTTCCTCGACATGTGCCGCACCACGCTGAACGTCACCGGCGACCTGGTCGCCGCGACCGTGGTGTCGCGCGGCGAGAGCGACGAGCGGATCCCGGAGGGGCTGGCCGAGCCGGTGGCGCCGCGGGCCTAGGCGTCCATCACGACCGGCGTATCGTCCCGCCCGCCCCATTCGGCCCAGCTGCCGTCGTACAGCCGCGACGGTCGTCCGAGCACGGCAAGGCCGAGGCTGAGAATGGCGGCGGTGACGCCGGAACCGCAGCTGGTGATCACGGCCTGGTCCGGATCGACCCCGGCGGCCCGGAAGGCGCTCTCCAGTTCGCCGGCGGGCTTCATCGTCCCGTCGGCGTTCAGCAGGCCAGGGAAGGGCAGGCTCAGGGCCCCCGGCATATGGCCTGACCGAAGGCCGGGGCGGGGCTCCGGGGCGCGGCCCGCGAAGCGGTCGGCGGCGCGGGCGTCGACGACCTGGGCCGACCCGGCGAGCGCGGCCCGGACGGTCTCGAGATCGGCGAGCAGATCGGGGTTCAGCCGGGCGGTGAAGGTCGCCGGGACAACCGGAGCAGGCTTCCCGCAGTCGACCGACCGGCCTTCGGCGCGCCATTTCGGCAGGCCGCCGTCCAGCACCTGAATCCGCGCCGCGCCCAGCAGGCGGAACATCCACCAGGCGCGGGCCGACGAGCGGATGCCGACGGTGTCATAGACGACGATGTGGTCGGTCTCGCGCAGGCCCAGCCCGCCCATGCGATCGGCGAACGCCCCGACCGACGGCGCCATGTGCGGCAGGTCGCTGGCCGGGTCGGAGCTGGCCTCCAGATCGAAGAAGACCGCGCCGGGCAGGCGCGCCGCCTCGAAATCGGGGCGGGCGTCGCGGCCGTCCAGATGCCAGCTGGCGTCGACCAGCCGCAGATCCGATGCATGCAGCCGCGCGGCGAGGTCGGCGGTCGAGATCAGCGGCGGGAGAGACGGCGTCATCCTCCCGCCCTAGCAGATCGGGCTCAGCCGCGCGAAAGCCCCAGCTGGATGACATTGGTCCGGGCCGAGCGGAAGCCGGCTTCGCAATAGGCCAGATAGAAGCGCCACAGCCGGCGGAAGCGCTCGTCGAAGCCGCTCATCTGGCGGATATCGTCCCACGCCGACTGGAACCGCTCGTCCCACAGCCGCAAGGTCTCGGCATAGTCCTGGCCGAAGCGCTCGACCGCGCGCCAGTCCAGACCCGCAGCCGCCACGACCGGCTGGAGCACCGCCTCCGAGGGCAGCATGCCGCCGGGGAAGATGTATTTCTGGATGAAGTCGGTGCGCCGGTTGTACTCGTCGAACAGGGCGTCATCCATGGTGATGATCTGCAGGCCGGCGACGCCGCCGGGCGCCAGCACGTCGCGGATCTTGCCGAAATAGGTCGGCCAGTATTCCTGACCCACGGCCTCGAACATCTCGATCGAGGCGACGCGGTCGAACCGGCCCGGGACATCGCGGTAGTCGATCAGCTGGATGTCGACCTTTTCCGACAGGCCGGCGTTGAAGATGCGCCGGCGGGCGTAGTCGTACTGCTCCTGCGAGATGGTGATGCCGGTCACCCGGGCGCCGACCTCGCGGGCGGCGAACTCGGCGAAGCCGCCCCAGCCGCAACCGATCTCGAGCACCGACTGCCCGGCCTGAAGGTCCATCAGGCGGGCGAGGGAGGCGTATTTCTCGCGCTGGGCCGCGTTGAGGGCCATGCCGGACCGGCTGAACCGGGCCGAGGAATAGGTCATCGTCGGGTCCAGCCAGGCCGCATAGAAGGCGTTGCCGAGGTCGTAGTGGGCGTGGATGTTCTTCTTCGACCCGGAGCGGCTGTTGCGGCGGCGCTTGTGCGACAGCCAGTTGAGCGCGCGCATCAGCGGATGACCGTCGAACAGGCGCTGGATGTGCTCATAGTTGTGGGCGAAGGACTCCAGCAGGGCGGCCAGATGCGGGCTTTCCCACTCGCCGGCCATATAGCCCTCGGCGAAACCGATATCGCCCGAGGCCAGTACGCGCCGGGCGAAACGATAGTCCTTGATGTCGAACACCGCGGCCGGCCCCGGCTGGTCGCCTTCCAGCCGATGGATTTCGCCATTGGGCAGCAGGACGGTGAGGCGGCCGAAGGTCCAGTTGGCGGCCAGCAGGCGCAACAGCATCCTGAACCCGCGCGGCGTGCGGGCGGCGCTCTCGATGCGCTCGGCGGTGACCGACGTCATGACGCGAAAGCCTGGGTATGGGCGGACCGTCCGTCAATCCCCCCCGGCGCCGCGAGAGGCGACGACCGTGGCGAGGGCGTCGAGGGCGCGCTTGCGGGCGAGATCATGGTCGACGATCGGGCGCGGATAGTCGGGGCCGAGCCGGACGCGGGCATCGCGCAGGACCTCGGGCGGGGCGGTCCAGGGCGCGTGGAGCCAGCGGTCGGGAACCCCGCGGAGCTCCGGGACCCACCGGCGGACATATCGGCCGTCTGCATCGAATTTCCGTCCCTGGGTGATCGGGTTGAAGATACGGAAGTACGGTGCAGCGTCGGCGCCGGATCCCGCCACCCACTGCCAATTCTGCACATTCGACGCGAGATCGGCGTCTACGAGGGTGTCGTGGAACCAGGCCTCGCCCGCGCGCCAGTCGATCAGCAGGTGTTTGACGAGGAAGGAGGCGACGATCATCCGCACCCGGTTGTGCATCCAGCCCGTTGTGCAGAGCTGGCGCATGCCGGCGTCGACGACCGGATAGCCGGTGCGGCCGCGGGTCCAGGCCTCGAGCCCGGCGGGATCGTCGCGCCACGGCATGGCGTCGTATTCGGGGCGGAAGGCGGTGTCGGTGATCTGGGGGAAGGCGTGCAGCAGGTGGGCGGAGAATTCGCGCCAGCCGATCTCGGCGACGAATTTTCCGGCCTCCGCGGCGGGAGCCCGGCCAGAGTCGGCGGCCTCGCGCGCGGCCTCGACCGCCCGCCACGGGCTGATCTCGCCGAAATGCAGGTGCGGCGAGAGGCGGCTGGTCGCCGGCTCGGCGGGAAGGTCGCGGCCGACGCTGTAGGACTTCAGGCCCCGCACGAGGAAGGCGGACAGGGCCGCTTCAGCGCCGGCCTCGCCGGGCGTCCAGTCGAAACCGCCCGACCAATCCGGACGGGTCGGATGCAGCTCCCAGCCATCGAGGTCGTCTGATGCGAGGTCCCCCGGGGGCGCGATCCGGCCCGGCGCGGCGGTGCGGATCAATGGCGCGGTCGCGGCGAGCAGCGACTTCAGGAAGGGGGTGAAGACCTTGTACGGCTGGCCCGAACCGTTGAGCACCGAGCCCGGGCGGGCCATCAGGGCGCCGTTCCAGCCCCGGCAATCAATCCCCTCGGCCTGCAGTCCGTGGGCGATGTCGGCGTCGCGGGCGAAGGCGTCGGGCTCGAACAGCCGGTTCATGAAGACGGCCCCGGCGCCGGTTTCCTCGATCAGGCGGCGCAGTTCGGCTTCGCTGTCGCCGCGGCGCAGGATCAGGCGCGAGCCCCGTTGCCGCAGATCGGCGTCGAGGGCGCGCAACGACTTGTCCAGCCACCACAGGGACGCGGCCCCCATCGGGCGGACACGCGCGCCCTGATCGAGGATGTAGACCGGGACGACCGGCCGTCCGCTCTCCACTGCATGCGTCAGGGCCGGATTGTCGGCCAAGCGCAGGTCCTGACGGAACCACAGGATCACCGGTCGGTCGTCGGCCTTGGTGGTCATGCGGTCGGGCTCCGTGATAGCTTGCGAACCTCAACGTCCGACGCCACCTGATCGCCGCATGAGTGCGGCATCAACCGCGCGTCGCCAAGCCGCAAATCCGGGAAGCCTGTCTTGTCCAAGCCCAACGCCATCATCGACATCAAGGACGGTCTGAAGCGCCCCGTCAGCATTGGCGGCGGTCAGCGCATCGTCTTCATCGCCGGCCCCTGCCAGCTGGAGAGCCGCCAGCACGCGCTGGAAATGGCCCATGCGCTGAAGGAGATCGGCGAGCGGCTCAACGTCGGCGTCATCTACAAGACCAGTTTCGACAAGGCCAACCGGACCTCGGCCACGGCGGCCCGCGGCTTCGGCCTTGAGGGATCGCTGCCGATCTTCGCCGAGATTCGTGAAGTCACGGGCCTGCCGGTGCTGACCGACGTGCATACCGAGGAGCATTGCCGCATCGCCGCCCAGGCCGTCGATGTGCTGCAGATCCCGGCCTTCCTGAGCCGCCAGACCGACCTGCTGCTGGCCGCTGCGGCGACCGGCAAGGCGATCAACATCAAGAAGGGCCAGTTCCTCGCGCCCTGGGACATGAAGAACGTCATCGCCAAGGTCGTCGGTGCGGGCAATCCCAATGTCATGGCCTGCGAGCGCGGCGCCAGTTTCGGCTACAACACCCTGGTCTCTGACATGCGCTCGCTGCCGATCCTCCGCGAGATCGGCTGTCCCGTGGTGTTCGACGCCACGCACAGCGTGCAGCAGCCGGGCGGGCAGGGGACGTCTTCGGGCGGGCAGCGCGAGTTTGTGCCGGTGCTGGCCCGTGCGGCCGTGGCCGTGGGCGTCGACGCGGTCTTCATGGAGACGCACCAGGACCCCGACAACGCCCCGTCGGACGGGCCCAACATGGTGCCGCTGGACCAGTTCGAGGCCCTCGCCGCCGACCTGATCGCCTATGACGACCTGACCAAGGCGCGCATGGCGAAGGCGGCGTGACACCCGCAGGCCTGTTCCGATGAGAGGGTCCAAATTGACCTTCCGTCAGTGGGTCGGCTGGACCGGCATCGCGCTGGTCTTCCTGCTGACGGCGGCGCTCGCGGTCTGGCGCGGCGATATTCTCAGGGCCTGGCTGGACCCCCAGGTGCCGTTCCAGACCTATCAGCCGCCGCCGGCGCCCGACTACAGCCAGCCGCAGGCCTGGGCCATGATCGACGTGCGCGCCCCGGATTCCGGTCCGGCCGCCGTCTTCTTCGTTCACTCGACCACCTATGACGGCGGCTCGGACTGGAACGGCCCGATCGGCCACGCCGCCGCCGACACCTATCTCAGCCGGGTCGTGCTGCCCAACTACGCCGGCCCGTTCGCGCGGCTTGGGACGGTCAGCGCGCCGCGCTATCGCCAGGGCAGCCTGTACACCCGGCTGACCCTGCGGGACGACGCGCGCGAGGCCCGGGCCTTCGCCTATGGCGATGTGGTCGCCGCCTTCGAGGCGTGGCTCGCCCGCCACCCGGAGGGGCCGTTGGTGCTGGCGGGAGTCGAGCAGGGCGGGGAGCTGGTGGAACGGCTGCTGCGCGAGCGGGTCGCCGACGACCCCGCCCTGCGCGAGCGGCTGGCGGCGGCCTATCTGATCGATGTCGTCGTCGCCGCCGACGGGCTGTCGCCCCGAATCCCGGCGTGTGAAGGGCGCGACCAGGCCGGCTGCGTCGTCGGCTTCGCGCCCGTGGTGGAGGGCAATAACGGGGCCGCCCGCCGCCGTCTGCGCCGGGCGCTGGTCTGGAATGAGCGCGGCCAGTTGATGGAGCTCGGCGATCGCCCGGCCCTGTGCGTCAACCCGGTGACGGGGTCGACCACGACCGCGGCCGTGCCGGCCCGTCAGAACCGGGGCGCGACCAATGCGACCGGCCTCGAATGGGGCGCCCACCCGGCCTTGCTAGCGCGGGAGATCGCCACCCAGTGCCGCGACGGCCTGTTGCGACACAGCGAGCCGAAGCGGGAATCCTTCCGCGAAACTGGAAGCTGGGCCGATCTCAGAAAGGTTCGTCCCTACAATCTCTTCTACGGGGACATTGAAGCCGACAGTCAGGCGCGTCTCGCGGCGTGGCAGGCGGCGCGGGCGACCTAGTCCACGCCTGGCCGGTCGTTGCGCCAGTCGAACAGGGCCTCCAGAATCCTGACCGCCTCCCCGCGCGGCGAGGTCAGATCGGGGTCGCGTCGCAGAACCAGCCGGGCGTCGTCGGCGGCGGTCAGCAGCAGGTCGCGGTGGCGGATCGGATCGGCGAAGCGATAGGCGGGGAAGCCGCTCTGTTTCAATCCCAACGGATCGCCGCCGCCGCGCAGCCGGAAATCCTCCTCGGCGATCTCGAAGCCGTCCTCTGTGCGGCGCAGGGTCTCCAGCCGGATGCGCGCCGTCTCCCCGAGACCGTCGTCCCCGCCGCCGTAGAGCAGCAGGCAGGTGCTGGCCGCCGAGCCGCGACCGACCCGACCGCGCAGCTGGTGCAGCTGGGCAAGGCCGAAGCGGTCGGCGTGCTCGATGACCATGATCGAGGCGTTGGGCACGTCGACCCCGACCTCGACGACCGTGGTGGCGACGAGCAGCGGCGTGCGTCCGTCGGCGAAGTCGGCCATCACGGCCTCGCGCTCGGCGCCGGGCATCTGGCCGTGGGCCAGACCCACCTCGACTCCCATGATGCGGCGCAGGTCGGCGGCGCGGGCCTCGGCGGCGGCGAGGTCCGAGGCCTCGCTCTCGGCCACCAGAGGGCAGATCCAATAGGCCTGGGCGCCGCTGTCCAGCGCGGCCTTCAGGCGTTTGGCGACCTCGCCGATGCGGGCCAGTGGCACCACGGCCGTGGTCACGGGGGTTCGGCCCGGCGGCTTCTCGGTCAGGCGTGACACCTCCAGCTCGCCGTACTGGGTCAGTTCGAGCGTCCGGGGGATGGGCGTGGCGGACATGGTCAGCAGGTGGACGCCGCCGGTGCGCGGGTCGCCCTTGGCCTGCAGCCGCTGGCGCTCATTGACGCCGAAGCGATGTTGTTCGTCGATCACCGCCAGCGCCAGCCGGTCGAAACGAACCGCGTCCTGGAACAGGGCGTGGGTGCCGATGGCGACGCGCGCCTCGCCCGAGGCCAGGGCGGCGAGCCGGGTGCGCCGCTCGGCCGGAGTGTCGCGGCCGGTGAGCAGGACGGTCGGCAGGCCGGCCGCCTCCAGCATCGGCGCCAGCCTCTGCCAGTGCTGACGGGCGAGGATTTCGGTCGGGGCCATCAGGGCGGACTGGAAGCCCGACGCCGCCGCGTCCGCCAGCGCCAGAGCGGCGACGGCGGTCTTGCCCGAGCCGACGTCGCCCTGCAGCAACCGCCCCATCTGTTCGCCCGAGGCGAGGTCGCGGCGGATTTCGGCGATCGCCTGGACCTGGGCGCCGGTCAGGTCGAAGGGCAGGGCGGCGAGAAGATGCGCCGAGGGCTCGCCGGGCGTGATGACGGGCGCCGGGGTGATCTGCCGCGCCCGGCGGCGGCGGGCGAGGGCCAGCTGGTGGGCCAGCAGTTCGTCATAGGCCAGACGCTGGCGGGCGGGGGCGTGGGTCAGCAGATCGGGTTCCGCGGCCGGCGCGTGCAGGGCAGCGAGGGCGGCGCGCCAGCCGGGCCAGCGGCGTTTGGCCAGCCACGCCGGGTCCTGCCACTCCGGCAGCTCCGGGGCGTGTTCCAGTGCGGCCTGCACCAGTTTGCGCAGCACCCGCGACGTCAGGCCCTGGGTGGCTGGATAGACCGGCTCCACGGCGGCGATGTCGTCAACCTGGGCGAGGGTGAAGATATCCGGATGGACGATCTGCACCTCATTGTTAAAGCGCTCGACCTTGCCCGAGACCAGCCGCCTTTCGCCCTTGGGCAGCAGGCGGTCGATGTGCTGGGCCGAGCCGCCGAACCAGATCAGGTGGACGAAGCCGGTGTCGTCGGTGGCGCGGACCTTGATCGGCGCGCCGGGCTTGCCGGGGACGATCAGGCGATCGACGACGACCTCGAAAATTCCAACCTGGCCCTCGGTCGCGGAGACGGCCGACATGCGCCGGCGGACGATCAGGCCCGAGGGCGACAGGAACAGCAGGTCGCGGACCAGAGGGCCGGCCAGTTTCTGGACCAAAGGCAGCACCTTGGGCCCCACGCCCTTCAGGGTGGAGACCTCGGCGAACAGGGGAAAGAGACTCGGTGGCCGCATTGGCGTCAGCATAGCTGGCGAAAGCGCGTCTGGAACGCTATCTGACCGCACTTCATTGAAGTGCCCTGCGCTCGCCGCCTGTGCGCGCTTCTCAAGATTTACCGGGCAAGGACGCTTGTGGCCGATACCGACGCACGCCTGAAAGAGAGATTGGGCCGCATCGCCTTCCGGGCGTGGCGGCGGGGATTCCGCGAGGCCGACCTGGTGCTGGGTCCGTTCGTCGACCAGCTCGGGGCGACGCTGGACGAAGCCGAGCTGGATGCGCTGGAGGCCCTGCTGGCGCAGGACGACGATCACCAGCTCTACGCCTGGATCATCGGCACGGAGCCGACCCCGGCGACGCACGACACCCCGGTGATGGCCAAGATCCGCGCCTTCATGCGCGAGCATGTGGCGGCGGCCGTGGCCGAGGGGGCCGGCTGATGGACGCCCGGGTCTCCACACGCGACGACCGGGAGCTGGGCGGGGCGCCGGAAGGCCTCGACGCCCTGACGGTGGCCGAGCAGCTGAAGGCCGATGGCGGCGTCGGCGTCTTCGTGGCGCGCGACTACGCCCGCATGGGCGAGTTCGTTCAGGCATTCCGGTTCTTCTCCAATGACATTGAAGTCGTGGAGTTTCCGGCGTGGGATTGCCTGCCGTACGACCGACTGAGCCCGACTTCATCTGTCTCGGCAGAGCGGATGGCGGCGCTGACCCGGCTGGCCCGGCATGATCCGTCTGATCGCCGCCCTCTGCTGGTGGTGACGACGGTGAGCGCGGCGACCCAGCGCACGCCGCCGCGCGAGGTGACGAATGGCGCCGGCTTCGAAACCACGGTCGGGCTCGATCTCGATACGGCGGCGCTGGAGCGGTATTTCGCCGCCAACGGCTATATGCGCGCCTCGACGGTCTCGGAAAAAGGCGAGTTCGCGGTCCGCGGCGGGGTCATCGACGTCTATCCGCCGGGCTTCGAGGAGCCGGTGCGCCTGGACATGTTCGGCTCCGAGCTGGAGTCGATCCGCACCTTCGACCCGGCCACCCAGCGATCGACCGGCCAGCTGCGCGAGGTGTCCCTGGCTCCGGTGTCGGAGGCGCTGCTGGACGCCGACAGCATCTCGCGTTTCCGCACCGGCTATCTCGGCCTGTTCGGCGCCCCGGGCGACGATCCTCTGTACGCCGCCGTCAGCGAGGGCGCGCGGCGGCAGGGCATGGAGCACTGGCTGCCGCTGCTCTACGACCGGCTCGAGACCCTGTTCGACTATCTGCCGGACGATGCGCGGCTGTTCCTCGACAACCAGGTCGAGGCGGCGCGGGCCGAGCGCTGGACCCTGACCAAGGACGCCTGGGACGCCCGCCGCGACGCGGCCATGGGCAAGGGCGGGGCCGCCCACCGGGCCTTGCCGCCGGAGCGGCTGTATTTGCCGGAGGGCGACTGGAACGCCGCCCTGGCGGGTCGCTGGGTGCGGCGGCTGTCGCCCTTCCATGGCCCCGGCGAGGACGCCGGCGGCCGGCTGGGCCGCAGTTTCGCGGCCGAGCGGGCCCAGGACAGCGTCAATCTGTTCGAAGCCGTGGCGCGTCACGCGGAGGCGGTGAAGGCGGCCGGCAAGCGGGTGCTGTTCGCCTCCTGGACCGAAGGCTCGTCCGAGCGGCTGGCCTCGATGCTGGCCGACCACGGACTGGAGCATGTGGTGGCGGTGCGCGACTGGGCCGATGTTCAGAAGGCGCCGAAAGATCTGTATCTGCGCGGCGTGCTGCCTGTCGAGCACGGGTTCGAGACCGACTCGATCGCCGTCATCTCCGAGACCGACATGCTGGGCGACCGGCTGGCGCGGCCGAAGAAGAAGCGGCGGGCGTCGAACTTCCTCGCCGAGGCCTCGGCCCTGACCACGGGCGACCTCGTCGTCCACCTGGACCACGGCATCGGCCGCTACGAGGGGCTGAAGACGCTGGATATCCAGCAGGCGCCGCACGACTGCCTCGAGCTGCTCTATGCGGGCGACAGCAAGCTGTATCTGCCGGTCGAGAACATTGACCTGCTGACCCGCTATGGCAGCGACGCCGACGGGGCGCAGCTGGACCGGCTGGGCGGCGCGGGCTGGCAGGCGCGCAAGGCCAGGGCCAAGCAGCGGCTACGCGATATGGCCGAGGGTCTGATCGCCCTGGCCGCCAAGCGGTCGCTGCGCACCTCGGACCCGATCACCCCGCCACACGGGCTGTTCGACGAGTTCTGCGCCCGCTTCCCGTATGAGGAGACCGATGACCAGCTGAACGCCATCGGCGACGTGCTGGAGGACCTCGGCAAGGGCACGCCGATGGATCGTCTGATCTGCGGCGACGTCGGCTTCGGCAAGACCGAGGTGGCGCTGCGGGCCGCCTTCGTGGTGGCGATGACCGGGCAGCAGGTGGCCATCGTCTGCCCGACGACCCTGCTGGCGCGGCAGCATTTCAAGACCTTCAGCGAGCGGTTCGCGGGCTGGCCGGTGACGGTGCGCCACCTGTCACGGATGGTTACGGCGAAGGACGCGGCCGAGACGCGCGCGGGGCTCAAGGACGGCTCGTTCGAGATCGTCGTCGGCACCCATGCGGTGCTCAGCGAACAGGTCGGGTTCAAGGACCTGGGCCTTGTTATCGTTGACGAAGAGCAACATTTCGGCGTCAAGCACAAGGAGAAGCTGAAGTCCCTGCGGGCCGATGTTCACCTGCTGACCCTGACGGCCACGCCTATTCCCCGGACGCTCCAGATGGCGCTGTCGGGCATTCGCGAGATGTCGATCATCGCCACCCCGCCGGTCGATCGCCTGGCGGTGCGGACCTATGTCACGCCGTGGGATCCGGTGCTGGTGCGCGAGGCCCTGCTGCGCGAGAAATACCGCGGCGGGCAGGCCTATTATGTCGTGCCGCGCCTGTCCGACCTGCCGGACATCGAACAATTCCTGCGCGAGAAGGTGCCGGAAATAAAGTTCGTCGTCGGCCACGGCCAGATGTCGCCGACCCAGCTGGAAGACGTGATGAGCGCCTTCTACGACGGCAGCTACGACCTGCTGCTGTCGACCACGATCGTTGAGTCCGGACTTGATGTTCCGACGGCCAACACCCTGATCGTGCACAAGGCCGACATGTTCGGCCTGGCCCAGCTGCACCAGATTCGCGGCCGGATCGGCCGGGCCAAGGCGCGGGCCTTCGCCTATCTGACCACGCCGCCCAACAAGCCGATGAGCCTGTCGTCCGAGCGGCGGCTGCAGGTGCTTCAGTCGCTGGACAACCTCGGGGCCGGCTTCCAGCTGGCCAGCCACGATCTGGACCAGCGCGGCGGCGGCAATCTGCTGGGCGACGAGCAGTCGGGCCATATCCGCGAGGTCGGGGTCGAGCTCTATCAGCAGATGCTGGAGGACGCGGTGTCCGAACTGCGTCTGTCGGGCGAGGGCGGCGGGGTGGTCGACCGCGGCTGGTCGCCGGCCATCAACGTCGGCGCGGCCGTATTGATTCCAGAGGATTATGTCCCGGACCTGAACGTTCGCCTGAGCCTGTATCGCCGTCTGTCGGACGCCGAGAACTCGGAGACGCGCGAGGCCCTGGCCGCCGAGCTGATCGACCGGTTCGGACCCCTGCCGGACGAGGCCAACCAGCTGCTGCGCATCGTCGGCATCAAGGCCAACTGCAAGACGGCCTGTATCGAACGCATCGACATCGGGCCCAAGGGCGCGGTTCTGACCTTGCGCAACAACGCCTTCCCCAATCCCATGGGGCTGGTCGGTCTGATCCAGAAGAACCACGCCTTCTGGAAGATCCGGCCGGACCAGAAGATCGTGGTCAAGGGCGACTGGGACACGGCGGCCGAACGGCTGAAGGTCGCCGAGCGGATTACGACCGACCTCGCAAGGGTGGCCGGCGCGGGCTAGCTCTCGTGGGGCGCGGCGTTGTCGAAACGCGCGTCCCACCACGCCTTCCAGCGCCCTTCCAGATCGGTGAAGGCGGCGTCGGACAGGCCGTAGGTGGTCAGGGTCAGCATGGTCGCGCCGCGCGGCCGCTTGTCCTCCTTCGGCGGGCTGTCCAGCACGACCAGCAGGCCGTCGCCCCAGGCGTCGACGGTGACGCCGATCTGGTGACGGGCGACGAACCAGACCTGGCCGGCGGCGTCCGCCTCGGGGCCCAGCGGCATCGCATAGGGCTCGCCGGGGGCCGGGGCGGCGTCCAGGCCCAGAACCGAGCGGCCGAGCTGATCCTCGCGCGGCGGACCGGAGAAGAAGAGCGTGCGGCGCGTCTGGCCGGCGTGCCGGGCGAAGGCGAAGGCCAGTTGGTGGGTGAAGGAGATCCAGCCCTCGATCATGCCGTCGAACACATCCGACCAGTCGCCGGCCGGGGCCGAACGGACCACCCGCACCAGCGTGGTCGCGTCGCCGGTCGCCTCGACCTCATAGCGGTCGTTGACGCCGACGAAGGTGACGGTCCGCCGCGCCTCGTCGGCCTCGGCGTGGGTGATGAAGATGAAGTCGATCTCGTCCGCCAGGGCGTCGGCGTCCCAGCCGAACCAGTTCCTGATCTGCGCCGGATCGCGCAGGGCGGCCCAGACCGCATCGGCGGGGGCGGGGACGGTGACCTCGACGAGGACATGGTCTTCCATGGGCTTGGCGGCGTCGGTCATGGCGGTCAGTTCCTGGCTGGAGCGGATTTGGACACGGCGGGATGGGCGACGGCGGTGAGGCGGTAGCGGCGGCCGGAGGGGGCCGCGTATTTGCGGGCCAGGGCCGCGACGGCGGCGCTGACCTCTTCGGTAAAGGCGTCGAAATCAGCGGGGGCGGCGAAGGTGACGTCGGCCTCGATGGTCAGGGTCAGCAGGCGCGCCCCCTCGGCGGCCGCGTCCTGACGCATCCGCGCCACGTCGCGGACCAGGGTCGAGGCGGTCGAGATCAGGTGGTCGGCGGCGTGGCGGTCCTGGGCCTCGACCGCGGCGGGATCGATGGGCGCCTGCATCAGGGCCGGATCGAGGACATAGTTCTGCGCCGCCACGAACAGCCGCTCGGTGAAGCCCCGTCGGCGGCGTTCCTCGGCCAGCTGCACAAGGCCGGCCGCTTCAAGGGCATTGAGGTGATAGCCGATCTTCTGCCGCGGCATGCCCAGTTGCTCCGCCAGTCCGGCGGCAGAGGCCGGCTCGATCAAGGCCGCGAGGATGCGTCGGCGGATCGGGGCCAGCGCCAGCAGGGCCGTGTCCAGATCGTCGAGCAGGGCTGAAGGTCGGGCGGTCATGGCCCGAACCTGTATTAGACAACTAGTTTTGTCAAATGACCGTCAGGCGGATACCCGGATGTCATGGGAGGCGCGTTCCAGCACCCTCGCCGGGGACTCTCCCGGAGCCACTTCGGCCACGCCGACCTCAAACTCGACCACGAAGGGCGAGCGATCGGGGCCGGCGTCGAAGGCGGTGCAGCCGATCACCGCCGCGATCCGGTCGGCGGCGATCCGACCCGCCGGACCGCGCGTCGCCGGCAGGGCGAGGGCGAAGACGTCCGGGGACAGCCGCGCCGCGGTGTCCTCGGTGCGGATCAGGCGCGACACCATGGCTCCGATCTGGGGCAGGGCGCGGTCCAGCCAGCCGCCCCTGCGGGCCTCCACGACCGCCGGTGTCTCGGTGACCCGCAGCACAACCACGGACAGCGGACGCCGCCGCAGACGGGCGCCGTCGGCGACACGAGCCAGATGGCTGGCGAACAGCTCGGGCGTGAACAGGCCGGTGGTTGGATCGGTCAGGCCGGACCCCCGGGCGCTTTCGAGCGCGCGCCGGATGGCGACGTGGCGCCGGTGATGCCGGGCCAGGGCGACGATCCGCTCGGCGGTCTCCTCCTCGGGCGTGTCGGCGGCGGCGACGTCGGCGAAGCCGCGGTTGTACAGTTCCGACAGGTTGATCTCGCCGGAGCCGCGCAGATAGAGCACCGCCGGTATGTGATAGAGGCGGGTGTTCCGCTTCATGCCCGAGGCGATCGACAGGGCCGGCGTGTGGTCCTCGGCGCCCCAGAGCACGGCGGCGTCAAACGGCCGCTCATGCAGATAGTCGAAGGCGGTGTAGGGCGTGGGGGCGGCCACGACCTCGCAGCCGCGTTCGGTCAGGGCGTTGGACAGGGCGAGGAAATGGCGGTCCGGCTTGCCGGCGGCCAGCACCCGCAACGGGCTGGCGTCCGGTTCGGGGATCAGCAGGGGCTCGCCCCTCGCCGCGAAGGTCGCCTCCCGCAGACTGACCTCCTCCTCGGCGATCGCCGCCCGGACGAGAGTCTCGAGGCGCAGGGCCGCCTGGGCCGCGTGGGGCGCGGCGGACATGACGATGTCGGCGAGGCCAGCCGGCCAATCGGCCGCCGCCGGGCCGATGGCGAGGACCGGAAGACGGCGCGGCGACACCGTCCGGCGCAGAGCCTCGATCCCGCTCTCGGCGTCGGGCATCCGCGCGTCGAGGATCACCGTCTCCAGCGGCCAGTCGATCAACACCTGGATGGCGCCGGACAGAGATCGCGCCGTGACGGTGCGCCAGCCCAGGGCGTCGAGCCCCTGACACAGGGACCCGACCAGGTCGTCGTCAGGCGCGACGACCAGTATGCGCGGATCGGAAGTCAAAGGTGATGTCTCCACGGCCCCCACCCGGGCCGGCTTTCAAGCCGTCGGACCATAGCGAGGGTGGCCGCGGGGAGGCAACCGGCCGCGCCATCCTTTCCCGGACGGAGAAATGGGTTAAACAATGCATCATCAGGGGTGGGACGGGATTTCGGTTTGCAGGCCAGGGCGGATATCGATGAGGCCGTGCGCTGGGCGACGCCCGCGCTGTGGGGGCGGCTGGCGGTCAAGGCGTTCGGCCGCAGCTGGGGCCGGGACGTCATGCTCTATACGGGCGGCGTCTCCTTCTTCGCCCTGCTGGCGGTGTTTCCGGCCATCGCCATCCTGATCGGCTTCTACAAGGCGGTCCTGTCGATCGGCCAGGTCAGCGAGCAGGCGGCGGCGCTGGCCGACGTCATGCCGCACGCCGCGCGCGCCATCTTCATGACCGAGATCGATCGACTGGCCAACGCCTCGGCGCGGACGGTCTCGGCGCAAAGCGCCTTCGCCCTGATCATCGGCGGCTATGCGGCCCATCGCGGGTTCAAGGCCTTGCTGGCCGGACTGAATCTTATTCATGATGAAACGGAGCCGCACGGTTTCCTCAAATTCAACCTGCTGGCCTTCTTCGTCGCCCTGTTCGCCTTCGCCCTGTTCACCGTCGTCTCGGGCGCCGTGGTGACCTCCCGTCTGCTGGAGCACACCGGACCGGGCGCCGCGTCGCCGGGCGGCGGCATCGGCGCCGCCTTCGTCGGCCTGTGGCCAGCCCTCGGCCTCGGCCTGGGACTGACCATGCTGTACCGCTACGCCATGTCGCACCGGGCGCCCGTGGCCTGGTTCCCCGCGATCGTGGGCGGCGTGGTGGCGACGGTCATGTCGACCATCTCGTCCTGGCTGTGCGCCATCTATGTCGAGCAGATCGCCCCGCTGGGCGCGACCTATGGCTCGGTCGGCGCCATCGTCGTGTTGCTGATCTGGCTGTCGTGGAACGTCAACGCCATCTTCTACGGCGGGGCCTTCGCCACTGAAATGGAGATCGTCCAGCGCTCCAGCGGCGCTCCGGTGCTCGAGCCGGCCGATCCGCTGCCGGAATCCGTTGTCAGCCTGTCGGAGCGGAGGGCGTCTCGACCTCGATAGTCAGGACGCCATCTGCCTCGGTGATCGAGATCACCTGGCCGCTCATCCCCGCCATCAGGTGCGGCACGTCGATCCGGGCCATCGGATCGGTGGCCAGCAGGGTCAGGCGAGCCCCTGGACCGACCTGGCGGATCGCTTTCTGCAGCTTGAGGCTTGGCGTCGGGCAACGATGGCCGCGGGCGTCGACGATCATCCGCCGATCCGGTTCAGCAGCAGGTGCAGGGCGGCCCTGACGCTCTCCAGCCGGACCGCCTCGCGGCCGATGTCGCCGAAGCGCCGCTCGAGGTGGACGACGCCGCCGGGGCCCGCTGCGGCGAAGTGAACCAGCCCCACCGGTTTGTCTGCCGATCCGCCGCCCGGCCCGGCGATGCCGGTCACGGCGACCGAGACGGCGGCCGCGGAGCGGGCCAGGGCGCCCTCGGCCATGGCCCGGGCCACGGCAGCGGAGACGGCGCCGTGCGAGTCGATCAGATCGGCCGGTATGCCCAGCAGCTCGCTCTTGGCCATGTTGCTGTAGGTGACGAAGCCCCGCTCGACCACGGCGGACGATCCGGCCACGGCGGTCAGGGCTCCGGCGACAAGGCCGCCGGTGCAGCTCTCGGCCGTAGCGACCATCAGGCCACGCGCGGCGGCCGCGTCGAGCACCTGGCGGGCGAGGGCGTCGATGTCGTCGGGAAACATGAGGCGAAGGCTTTCCGAAGCGGCGGCGAGTCGGTCTAGAACAGGACGATGCGCCCCGGGACGGCGTCAGCATACGGGGCGGTCATGAGCGACACCACTGGCGACTCCGATCTGACCGTGCGACCGGCCGACCGGCTCACCCCGCTGCTGTTCGCGGTCGCCATCTTCACCTCGGCCTCGCTGGTGTTTGTGGTTCAGCCGATGGTGACCAAGCTGGTCCTGCCGATGCTGGGAGGATCGCCGGCGGTGTGGAACACCGCCATGGTCTTCTTCCAGGCGGCGCTGCTGGGCGGCTATCTGTATGCGCACCTGCTGCAGCGCGTGGCCTCGATCAAGGTCCAGGTGGCGATCCACCTCGGGCTGCTGCTGATCGCCGCCCTGTTCCTGCCGCTGCGCATCAACGGATTGCTGGGAGACCCCGATCCGGCCGCGCCGATCCTCTGGCTGCTGGCGACGTTGGCCCTGTCCGTCGGCGCCCCGTTCGCCGTGCTTTCGGCGACGGCGCCCCTGCTGCAGGCCTGGTTCGCGCGGGTCCGCGCCGGGCATGCCGACGGCAAGAACCCCTATGTGCTGTACGCGGCGTCCAACCTCGGCAGCTTCCTCGCCCTGCTGTCCTATCCGTTCCTGATCGAGCCGCTGACCAATCTGTTCGGTCAGAGAATGGGATGGACCGGGGGCTATGCAGCCTTCCTGCTGATGGTCGCGGCCCTCGCCGTGGTGGTCTGGCGACGGCGTCTGGATACCGCGACCGAACCGGCGCAACTCGCGGCGACGCCGGTGATCCCGTGGCGCGAGAAGGGCGTGCTGATCCTGCTCGCCGCCGCGCCCTCCAGCCTGATGCTGGGAGTCACCGCCCACCTGTCGACCGACGTCGCCTCGGCCCCCTTCCTGTGGGTCGTCCCGCTGGCCCTGTATCTGCTGACCTTCGTCATCGCCTTCCAGGCGCGGCCGTGGATTCCGCTGCCCGTCACCCTGGTGCTGCAGGCGGCCCTCGGGGCGATGGTGGTGCTGGTGGTGGCCTTCCGCACGCTCGACATCCGTGTCGCCTTCGTCATCCACATCCTCGCCTTCTTCGCCGCCGTCCTGATGTGCCACCAGATGCTGGCCGCCCGCCGCCCGCCGCCGGACCGGCTGACCGAATTCTATCTGCTGCTGTCGGTCGGCGGGGTTGTCGGCGGCGCTTTCACCGCCCTGCTGGCGCCGGTGATCTTCAACATGGTGTGGGAATATCCGCTGGTGCTGGTGCTGGTCGGCCTGGCGCGGCCATGGGATCGCCGGCCACTGCGCGGCGAGGAGATCGGCGCCCTGGTCGCCATCGCCGTGCTGACGGTCGCCGCCGCCGGTCTGTCGTGGTGGATGACCAGCGACCTCGACGCCTGGGCCGCCCTGTGGCGGATGATGCCGCTGTTCCCGCTGCAGACGCTCTGCATGCTGATCCTCGGTCCGGCCGTGGTCTGCGCCTTCCTGCTGCGCGACCGCGCCCAGACCTTCACCGCCGCCCTGCTGATGATCGGGCTCAGCGCCCAGTTCATCGCGCGGGGGTACGACTACAGCTACACCGAGCGCAGCTTCTTCGGCGTTATGCGGGTGGCGAGCCAGCAGGATCCGGGGCTGGGCGGCGACGTCCATGTGCTGACCCATGGCACCACCTGGCATGGGTCGCAGGCGCGCGATCCGCGCTACGACTGCCAGCCGACGCTCTATTACCACCCGCAGACGCCGATCGGGCAGTCGGCGGAGATCGTCCAGGCCCGGGGTCCGGCCCGCATCGGCGTGGTCGGGCAGGGGGCGGGGACCATGGCCGCCTACAAGCGCGCCGGCGACTCCCTGACCTTCTTCGAGATCGACCCGATGGTCGACCGCCTGTCGCGCGATCCGCGCTGGTTCACCTACATCTCCGACTGCGCCGTCGGCGAGATCGACACCGTGCTCGGCGATGCGCGGCTGACGCTGGATGACCAGCCGGCGGGGACCTACGACCTGCTGATCATCGACGCCTTCTCGTCCGACGCCGTGCCGACCCACCTGCTGACGGTCGAGGCCATCGAGGGCTATCTGCGGCTGCTGAAGCCCGAAGGCGTGGTGCTGCTGCACCTGTCGAACCGCAATCTCGAGATCGTCCTGCCGACCGTGGCGGCGGCCAAGGCGCTGGGCCGTCCGGCCCTGCATGGCCTGTATGTCGATGACGGTACGCTGCCGGCCATGGCCATCGCCTCGACAGAGGCCCTGGTGATCGCGCGGAGCGAACTGGGTCTGGCCGACTTCCGCGGCAAGCCCATCTGGCGCGAGGTCCCCGGGACAGACGTCCGCCCGTGGACCGACGACTACGTCAACATGCTGGGGGCGCTGTGGCGCGCCTTCCGCCCGCCGCCCGAACGGCCGTAGCTCAGGCCGGCAGTGAGATCGTCGCCACCGCCTGGGCGGCGAGGCCCTCGCCCCGGCCGGTGAAGCCCATGGCCTCGGTCGTGGTCGCCTTGACGCTGACGGCGTCAAGCGGGAGCGAGAGGATCTCGGCGAGGCGTTGGCGCATCGCCTGACGGTGCGGCTTCACCTTTGGTCGCTCGCAGATCAGCGTGACGTCAACATTGACCAGCCGGCCGCCCCGGGCGTGCAACCGCTCGACGGCGTGCACGAGGAAGCGGTCGGACGCGGCCCCCTTCCACTGCGGATCGGTCGGCGGGAAATGATCGCCGATGTCGCCGTCTCCCATGGCGCCGAGCAGGGCGTCGGTCAGGGCGTGCAGGCCGGCGTCGGCGTCGGAATGACCGATCAGGGTCTGGTCATGAGCGATTTCGACGCCGCACAGCCAGACCGACGAGCCCGGCCCCCAGCGGTGGGCGTCGAAGCCCTGGCCGACGCGGGTCTGACGCGGGAGCAGGGCCTCGGCCATGGCGAAATCCTTGGGGACAGTGAGCTTCATCAGTCGCGGGTCGCCGTCGACGATCCGGACCCGGCCGCCGGGGCGCTGAACCACGGTCGCTTCATCGGTGGCGGTTTCGTCGGAGGGCCAGGCGGCATAGGCGTCGACGATGGTCCGGTAGCGGAAGGCCTGTGGGGTCTGGGCGCGCCACAGGCCGTCGCGCTCTACCGCGCCGGCCATCACACCCTCGTCCGCCCGGCGCAGGCTGTCGGCCACGGCCAGGCCAGGCAGGGCGCCGTCGGCGTCCGACAAGGCCTCCAGCACCCGGCGGATCACCGCCGCCTGCAGCAGCGGGCGGGCGGCGTCGTGGATCAGCACCGGGCGCTCCGCCGGGCCGCCAAGCGCCGCCAGCCCGCTGCGCACCGAATCGGCGC
>JAHJNW010000021.1 GCA_018820665.1 Alphaproteobacteria bacterium
GCCACTAGCCACTAGCCACTAGCCACTAGCCACTAGCCACTAGCCACTAGCCACTAGCCACTAGCCACTAGCCACTAGCCACTCAGAAGTTCTGATACTGCCCGCCGATCGCGTAACTGAACCCGATCGGCAGGGCGTTGCGGAACAGCGAGACGAAGTTCGCCACCTCGCCGAGCGTCGAGCGCGGCACGAAGATGATGTCGCCGCGTCTCAGGGCCACCACCTCGCCGCGCCGCGGCCGCAGGTCGACCGCCCGCATCATCCGCACCCCGCCCGGACCGCGCCGGATCAGCGCCACCTCCTGCTGACGCGCCGTCGGCAGGAAGTCGCCGGCCTGGATGACGGCCTGATACGCGTCCAGATCGCCGTTCATCTCGATCATGCCGGGCGTGCGCACCTCGCCGCCGACCCAGACCCGGATCGGCCCCGCCGTCTTCAGGGTGATCTCGACGATCGGCCGGCGCAGCTGGCTGGCGAAGGCCGCTGCCGCATCGGCCTCGACCTCGGCGATGGTCCGGTCCGCCGCCATGATCTGCCCGACCAGCGGCAGGGAGATGCGCCCGTCCGGGCCGATCCTCTGGGTGCGGGTCAGTTCGGTCGCCGTCGGCGTGGCGACCTCGATCTCGTCGCCCGGATACAGCACATATTCCGGCTCCGCCTCGGTCCAGTCGGCGAAACCGATCTCGGGGAAGGAGGATCGCCCGACCTCACGAACCCGTTCGCCACCCAAGGCGTCCGGCCCGGACACGCGCGCACCACGGTCGACGCCGGCGCAGCCCGCCACGGCCCCGGCGAGGCCCAGAAGCAGCAGGCGGCGGTCGATCGGCATGGCGGCGTGATTCTCCGGAGGCGTCTGACGGCAAGGTCGCCGCTTATGGGTAACCATGAGTTAACGCCGCTGGCCCAAGGCTGGTCCTCGCCGGCCCGGTCAATGGAATCAGTCCCCGCATGCGTACGACGGCCTACACGACAGTTCGACCGCGCTACGGCTTCCTCGACGTCGTCGGCCTGCTGTTCCGCGAACTGCTGTTGATGGTCGTGATCTTCCTGCTGGTCTTCGCCATCGGCACGGCGGCGGTCCTGACGCTGAAGAAGTCCTACACCGCCACCGCCAGCGTCTACGCCGGCGTCGGTCAGGAATACGTCTATCAGCCGCGCGTGGGCGCCAGCGAACGGGGCCAGCCGCTCGAGGCGGACGCCGTGGCCCAGTCGGAAGCCCAGATCCTCGGCAGCCTCGCCGTCAAGCAGAAGACCGTTCAGGCCCTCGGCGCCGACGCCATCCTCGGCCCCGGCGCCTCCGGCACGCCGGCGGAAAAGGCCTCCGCCGCGCTCAAGGCGCTCGACAGCGGCCTCGGCGTCGGCGTCACGGCCGGCAGCGCCATCATCTCGGCCTCCTACGCCGCCGACGATCCCGCGCGCGCCGCGACCATCCTCAACGCCATCATCGACCAGTATCTGGTCCAGCGCCGCGCCGTGTTCCGCGACCGCACCACCCCGGCCATCGCCGCCCAGCGCGAGGCCTTCGAGACCGACCTGGCCCGCGCCGACGCCGCCTACGACGCCTTCATGACCTCCAACAACATCGGCGACTTCGCCACCGCCAAGGCGTCTCTGGCGGCCAGCTATCAGACGACCCAGGCCGAGGCCCTGTCGCTGCGCGCCCAGCTGAACCAGGCGACCCAGCGCCTCAACACCTTCGAGGCCCAGCTGGCGCAACAGCCGGCCGAGGTCGTGCTGCAGCAGGACCTCAACGTCTCGGCCCAGAACCAGATTCTCGAACTGCGCACCCAGCGCGAGGCCCTGCTGTCGCGCTATACGCCCGACGCCCAGCCGGTGCGCGACATCGAACAGCAGATCTCGGACCTGCAGGCCTATGTCGCCACCGGCTCGACGGTCGGCGCCAAGGAGGTCCGCACCGGGCCCAGCACCATCTTCACCGCCATCGAGACGGCTCGCATCACCGCCGCCGCCGACCGCGACGGCCTCGCCGCCCGCCTCGCCGTGGCCGAGCGGCAGCTGTCCCAGCTCCGTTCGCGCCTCGCCGACCTGACGCGTCTGGAATCGACCAACGCCAACCTCGCCGGCAACCGCGAGGTCCTGACCGCCAACATCCGTGAGTTCCAGCAGCGCGAGGTCCAGGCCCGCGCCGACAGCGCCCTGGTCGCCGCCGGGGCCGACAACGTCACGGTCATCGAGCGGGCCGAGGCCCCGACGCGCGGCTCCAGCCTAAAGGCGCCGCTGCTGGCCGCCGTCTTCCTGTTCGCCGGCTTCACCGCCCTGTGCGTCGGTCTGCTGCGGGTCTTCACCCGCCGCGGCTACACCACCCCGGCCTCGACCGGGCGGACGCTGGAGATGCCGGTCCTCGCCGTCGCGCCGATGAAGGCGCGATGAGGCGCGTCTCCGCGCCCGTCATGGTAGCTTGGGACCTGTAGCCGGGCGCGTAGCGATTCGATGGTCGACCTGACAACCGAAATGGCCGCTCTGTGGGCGGCGCTGGGGCCGGCGCCCGGACACCGTGGACGCGTGATCCAGTTCGCCTCGGCCAATTCCGGCGAGGGTGTCTCCACCGTGGCGCGCGAATACGCCCGTCTCGCCGCCGTCCGCGCCCGCCGTCCGGTCTGGCTGATCGACGCCGACCTGGCGCAACAGGGCCAGCTGGAGGCGGTGGCGGCCGAGCCCGACCGCTTCGGCGCCCTCGGCAAGGCCGCCATGGCCACGCCCGACGGCTCCATCTTCTTCGCCGTCACCCCGCGCATCACCGACCGCGCCGGCAAGCCGGTGCATCCGGCCCGCCTGCTGACGGCGCGGCCCTGCCTCGGCGGGCGGCTGTGGGTCACGCGGTTCGCGACCGAACACCTGCGCTCGGGCCAGCGCGCCGAGGCCCTTGCCGATCCCCGCTACTGGGACGCCTTGCGCAAACACGCCGACACCGTGGTGATCGACAGCCCCGCCGCTGACCGCAACTCCATGGCCATCACCCTCGCGCCATTCGTCGATGCGACGGTCATGGTGGTGGCGGCCGAAGGCGCTTCGGCGGCCGATCCCCTGATCCTGCGCGACGAGATCGAGGCCGCCGGCGGCAAGATCGCCGGTGTCGTGGTCAACCGCTCGACGTATCAGCCACCCGCGTTTCTGAAGCGGCTGACGGGGTAGGGCGCGGGCTCGTGAATCGCCTGGGCCACGGTCCGCCACTCAGAGGTTTGACCATCGCGCGGGAGATCGCGGCGAGCGGGCTGGCCGTAGCGACCTATGTCGTGGCCGCGTTATGCGCAGGCTGGATTGTTTCGATTTTGCTCGCGCCCCTGGGCTACGCCTGGCCTCGCTTTGCAGCGGAGGCCGCGATTTCCACCTGCCTCGGCATGATCGCCAGCTGGCGACTGACGAACCTGCTGTTCCCCGACCGATCGGGCAGGGTGATCTTCGCGGCCTTCGCCGGCGTGGTCCTGCTCGCCGTGCTGGCGGGTCGGAACGGCGCCCCGAACTGGCTGCACACAGCTCAGGCGCTGCTTCTCGTCGGACTCGCCTGGGGCCTGTTCTGGCCACACCGGCGACCCGCTCGCTGATCGCGCACGGGCGTGCAGCGTTCAGGGATTTGTCCGGGAGCGGGAGGCGCAGGAGTCCGGAACGTCTGTTCCGGCGTCGAAGGCCGAAACGATGCGGACAAAACAGTCGGGCGCCGCGAAAAGCAGCATGTGAGCCCCGTCCACCACGGTCGCGAAGGTCACCTCGCCGACCTCGGAAAGTTTCTCGGCATGGGCGACGGCGCCCTCGTAGGGCGTGTTGGGATCAAGCGTGCCGTGGATCACCAGGGTGCGCGGCAGCGCCGGAGGGCTGCGACCGTAGAAGGCGTCACGGTCGTAGAGCGGTGCGGACGGACCGACGAGCAGTCCCGGCAGGGGGCTGGTGAAGAGCGCGTCTCGGGCTTCGATGTCGACATCCTCCGCTGTCAGATCACGACGCCCATTGTTCTCGGAAGCGTTCATGAGGATGACGAGCGGAAGAGCGGGCGAGGATTGCGGGTATCGGCCCAACTGGTCGAACTCAGCCTCCAGCGCCGCCCGAACCGCCACTAGTCGTGACGCATCCCCCTCGCTCAAGGCGGAGATGACGGCCGGGATCTGATCCCGGAGTTCGGGGAAGTTCAACAGCGTCGCGAGAAACCGGCGGAGGTCGCCGCCCGGCGCGCTCTCTGCCCAGAGAACACGACGGTCTGGAGCAGCGAGCAGCGCCGCATAGGTTTGAACCTGGTCGGCGTCCAGCAGGCTCTTCCCGACCTTGTCCACGATCGCCGTCCGATGACTGAGGTCCCACTCCGGAGATGCCTCCGGCGGAATGAGGCCGTCGAGGATGATGCCATCCAGCGGCGCCGGTGCGGTCTGAAGCATCCGCAGAATGAGCTGGGTGCCGTACGACACGCCATAGACCTGCACCGATCCTTCGCCCCGGTGGCGCGTGATCAGTTGCGACAGATCGTGTGCGGCGTTGGTCACCGTAAACGCCTGGGTGCGATCGATGTCGGCGTACAGTCCACCGATGCATGACCCCCACTCGGCGCCAGCCAGGGCGTGGCCGCCCTCGCTGTCGCCGGCCTCTTGGGCCGGACAGAGTCGGGTCGAATAGCCCGTGCCGCGATGATCGGGGATGATGAGGTCACGGTCCGGAAACGCCGCGCGCAGGGTGTCGAGGAACGGATAGAAGGACGCCCCGCTTTCCCCGGGCCCGCCGGCGATGAGCCACACTTCGCCCGTCGTCCGCCCGGTGACGGACGGGAATTTTCGGATGAAGAGATCTACGGCGCCCGCCTCCGGATCATTCGGCCGAAGCGGCAATTGACTGACCGCGCAGAGACTGCCCGCCAGGCCCGGCAGCGCGGCGTCGGCGCAGGGGGTGAACTCGTGCACGGCCCATACCGGGCCACATGACATCGCCGCGATCAGGCCCCCAAGGGCGAGCCGCGCGCTGGCGCGGTGACTGGTTTTCGACACGTTGAACCCCCCGGACACGGCTGTCATGCCGTGTCAGAAGAGGCTTCGGGCCCTGCCAGCAGATGCAGATTGCGGCATTACGATTTCGCAATGAAGCAGATCTGGCGCCGCCGGCGTCAGACCTTCGCCGCCTCCAGCCGCGCCAGTTCGCGCGCGCCGTAGAAATGCGGCTCGAACCCCTTGATCCAGAACAGCTTGCCCACGCCCCGCGCCGTCCGATCATAGAATTCCGCCCGCTTCGGGCTTCCGATCACGGTCAGCCCCGCCGCCGTCGTCCCCCACACCACCGTCTGCCCCGCCCCGATCACCATCCAGCGCAGCACCCCGGGCCAGTCGCGCGCCGCCGCCGCCGTCTGGCTCGGTCCCTGGCCATAGGCGAAGGCCCGGGCGAGGGCGTAGGCCAGGGTCGCCCGGTGCGCGGGGGCGAACTCCTCGACCCGGGCGTCGGCGGCCCAGCCGAAGCGGCCGCCGCGCGCCTTCAGCGCCGCGAACAGGGCGTCGTCCTCGCCGCCGGCCTGATCAGCGGCGCTGTCGAACGGCGCCGGGCCGGGCAGGGCGGTGGCCCGCGTCATCAGCGAGTTGCCGCATCCGAACGGCGTCTCGATCAGCCCCGTCCGCTCAGGGCCCTCGCGGCCGAAGAACCGCTCCAGCCACGGCTTCAGCCACGGCTTCGCGTCCGGCGCGCGGCCGGTGATCGGCCCGAACACGGCGTCGGCCCCGGTGGCCTCGTGCGCCTCCAGCAGGGCCGCCAGCCACCCGGGCGAGGCGGCCTCGTCGTCGTCGAGGAAGGCGATCAAAGGCGCCGCCGTCGCCGCCAGCCCGGCGTTGCGCGCCGTGGCCACCCCCGGACGCGGCGCATGGACATAGACCAGCGGCCAGGGCGACAGGGGCCGCAGCGCCTCGACTCCGTCGGCCGCCGAGCCCGGGGGATCGTTGTCGACGACGACGATCTCGGACACCCGGTCGGCGACCCCGGCCTGACCGAACAACGAGCGCAGCGCCCGCTCCAGACTTTCCGGCCGGCGCAGGGTCGGGACGATGATCGCCACATCCGCCATCACACCGCCTCCGCATAGAGGGCCGCCCGATACAGGCGCAGCGAAAAGGCCCGCGTCGCCACCGGCAGCCACTCGGCCTCCGCCGCCCCGCGCATCCGCCGCCGCAACCACGGCAGGCCGGGCAGGCGCTTCAGCAGCTTGGCCGCCTTGTAGCTGGGATAGGCCGCGACGATCTCCGGATGCCGCTGGACCATGCGGGCGAAATTCGGCGCGGACTGCTCATATTTCCCCGCCAGCGAGGCCACCGTATCCAGCCCCATATGCGTCGCCGCATTGTCGAGATGCACGACCCGGAATCGCCGCGACACCCGCATGGCCCATTCCACATCCTCCCAGCCCCAGCCGGTGAAGCCGGGGTCGAAGGCCTCGGCCTCGAACACGTCGCGGCGCACCAGCAGGTTGGAGGTGTAGATGTATTTCTCCGGCTGCTTCGCCCGTTCCGTATACGGAACGCACTCCGACTTGGCCGCCATGGCCCGGTGCACGGCGAAGCGCGCATCGGTCGGCGCCTGCAGCAGCGAAAATCCGCCGAAGGCCACCGCCGGATCCTCGCGCGCGACCAGTTCGGCCCAGTCGCGCAGGAAGCGCCGATGGTCGGGCCGCATGTCGCTGTCGAGGAACAGCAGGCTGCCGCCCCGCGCCGCCGCCGCCAGCCGGTTGCGCCCGATCGACCGCCCCTCGTTGGCCGGCAGGGTGATCAACCGGGCCGGCAGGGCCATGCCCTTGATCCGTTCGGTCAGCCGCGCCGTCAGCGCCGCATCGCCGGTGCCGTCGTCCAGCACGATGACCTCGACCGCGCCGTCGACCGAGGCCGCCTCCTCGTCCAGCAGGGCCAGCAATTCCTCCGGGTCGTCGCGCAGGAACGGCGTCAGCACCGACAGGGCCGGCCGGGCGCCCTTCCAGGCGGCGCTGTCGATGATCTTCGCCCGCGCCGTCATGCCGTCGCCCTCCGGTCCCGGACCCGTGTCAGCAGCCGCATAGCCACGTCCCGCACCCCCGCCGCGTTCAGCGTCAGGGCGACGACGGCGTAGACGATCCCGCCGACCCCGGCGTCCAGCACCAGCTCGGCGAAGCCGCCGATCGCCGGCAGCCGCGCCACCACCAGCGCCATCGCGCCCGTCGCCACGCCGCAGCGCGCCAGACTGTCCCACGGGATCGGCAGCGGCAGCACCCGCCGCCCGATCACCTGCGTCGCCAGCAGCCCGAGGGCGAAGCTCGCCGCCGTCGCCCAGGCCGCCCCCATCAGGCCGTAGCGCGGCACCAGGATCAGGTTCAGCCCCACATTCAGCCCCGCCGGAATGGCCATGGCGACCAGCAGCAGCTTCGTCTTCTTGCCGAGGGTGAAGGCCTGGCCGAAATAATAGGCGGTCAGCCCGTACAGCAGGGCCGACAGGGCGATCCACGGCGTGATGCTGGCCGCCGCCACACGCAGCTCCTCGCCGATCAGCACCTCGGCCAGCGGCCGCGCCACCAGGGCCACCCCCGCCGCCGCCGGCAGGCCGATCAGCAGGAAGGTCGACAGCTGCTCTCGCGCCGCCGTCTTCAACTGGCCCGGCCCGCCGCGCTCCAACGCCATGATCAGCGCCGGCTGTCCCGCCGACCCCAGCCACAGGAACAGCACGTCCAGCGTCCGGTTGGCGATCGAATAGCCGGCGTGATAGGCGCCCACCGCCGCCTCGTCGAGAAAGGCCGCCAGCAGGAAGCGGTCGGTCGACGACAGCACCACGGTCAGGGCCAGCGAGGCCGCGATCGGATAGCCGTACAGCGCATAGCCGCGCACCCGCGCCGGCTCGAAGCCGCCGCCGCGCGCCTGCCTCAGCTCGCCCGGCAGCACGAAGGGCAGGGCGGCCAGCGGCGCCAGGCCGATGCCCAGCAACGGCGCCGCCCCGCCCCAACCGGCGAGGGCGAAGCCGACGCCGATGACCAGGCCGCCGATGGTCACGGCGATGTCCAGCCCCGCCGCCTTGCCGACCTCGCCGGCGGCGCGATACCGCTCCTGCGCCAGCTTGACGAGGCTGCGCGCCGGCACGCCCGCCAGACCGGCCGCCAGGGCGATCCGGAACAGCCCGTCGCCCGGCCAGAGCCACATCGACAGCGCCGTGACCGCGAGGAAGCCGCCGCTCAGGGCGAAGGCGGTGCGGTACAGCGAGGCGAAATGCCCCTGGGTCGCCGCCCCGGGCGTCTGCGCCGCCCAGAATCGCGCCATGGCCGCCTCCAGCCAGCTGAACACCGCGACATGGGCCAGGGTCATGACCGAGAAGGCGAGGGCGTAGCGGCCGAAATCCTCGGGGCTCAGCAGCCGGGTGAACAGCACGATGGCGAGGAAGCCGACCACCCCCTGGACGATATTGGCGGGCAGATAGCCCCAGACCCCGCGCCAGAACATCGGCCTAGCGCACCGAGGCCCGGTCGCCGAGCAGCACCGGCACGGTCACGGCCATGATCCACAGGTCCAGCCACAGCGACTGGCGCTCGACGTACTCGATGTCCAGCCGCACCCGCGTCCGCACGTCCTGCGCCGTGTGCAGCGGCCCGCGCGAGCCGTTGACGGCGGCCCAGCCGGTCATGCCGGGCTTGATGCGGTGGCGGTGGGCGTATTCCGCCACCAGCCGGGCGCTCTCAACATGGCCGGTCTTCATGCCGATGGCGTGCGGCCGGGGCCCGACCAGCGACATCTCGCCGGTGATCACGTTCAGCAGTTGCGGCAGCTCGTCGAGGCTGGTCTTGCGGATGAAGCGGCCGACGCGGGTGACCCGGTCGTCGTCGTGGGTCACCTGCCGGCTGGCGGTCGCATCGGCGGCCTCCTGCTTCATCGAGCGGAATTTCCACACCACGATCTCCTCGTGGTTGAAGCCGTGGCGGCGCTGGCGGAAGAAGACCGGCCCGGGGCTGTCCAGCCGGATGACGAGGGCGATCGCCGCCATCACCGGGGCCAGCAGCACCAGGGCGATCAGCCCCATGACCAGATCCTGCAGCCGCTTGTTGAACGCCCGCCGGTCGGGATCCACCGGCCCCTGCACATCGGCCAGCGGCGCCGCGGCCAGCCGGTCCAGCGCCGACCGCGTCTCGGCCTCGCCATTGGGTTCGACCAGCAGCGTCACCTCATTGGGCAGGGTTCTCAGCCGCGCCGTCAGTTCGCGCACCCGCGCCTCGGCCTTGGGATCGATGGCCAGCACCACCCGGTCGACATAGGGGGTCATCTTGTGGGTCAGCAGATCGTCGGCCGTGCCCAGCACCGGCACCCCCTCGATCGCCTCGGGCGAGCGCGCCAGCCGGTCGTCGAAGATGCCCAGCACATTGAGGTCGCGCCGCTTCAGCGCCTCGCGGATCAGACTCTCGGCCCGCCGCGTCGCCCCGATCAGCACGATGTTCGGCGTCAGCGCCCCCGACGCCCGCCAGCGCCCGACCACGTCGCTCCAGCCCATGTGCAGGGCGTACAGGCTGATCAGCACCAGCCCGCTCCACACCAGCCAGGCCGACCACTGCGCCTCGCCGCCCTGCAGCGCCCAGCCCGACAGCATGGCCGCCGCCGCGCCGACCAGGACGATCCCCGCCACCGAGGCGAGGTGCAGGCTGGTCTTCTGTCCCCGGGCGAAACGGTAGCGGCCGAGCGACCGCATCAGGCCCAGCACCGTCAAGGCGCCGATGGCGAACGGCGCCAGGCGCGAAACCTCGGCGTGCAGCAGCGGTCCCGGCGTCGCGGCCCAGGCGCACAGCAGGGTCACCGCCGCGACCGCCAGCACGTCAAAGGCGCGGAAATAGTGCGCCGCCAGGCGCGAGGCGTGCCGCTGCCGCGCATTCAGCCAGACTTCGGGCCGGAAGGGCCCGCGCCGGGCTGCGCCGTCCGGCTTTCCGGCCGCGGCCTCATCGAGATTGATCGCCCCGGCCAGCGCCTGCAGTCCGGACACGTCGAGGTCCCCGGCCGGGGCCGGGTCGGCGTCGAACGAAAGGCGGCTCGCGGCGTGGGTCAATCTTTGGCTCGCTCGGGCGGGGCGCCGCCACCTTGCACAGCCCCTCTCACTGCCGCGTTAACGGTGGCCTGACCAAAGGCCGTTGCGCCCGCCCTCGCGCTCCGCTATCCACGCCGCCTGCCGGAGACGTGGCCGAGTGGCTGAAGGCAACGGTTTGCTAAATCGTCGTACCCTGTAAGGGGTACCGAGGGTTCGAATCCCTCCGTCTCCGCCAGACCTTCCCCGTGCTCAGGCCCGGGCGGCCAGCCCCGAATTCGAGTCGTTCTGATCGCCGTCCTCGTCCCGGGCGGGCAGGTTGTCGAAGGCCCACGTCCGTCCGCCGACCGGCTCGGCCCGCAGCCGGCAGATCGCCGGACCCGTCAGGAACTGCACCCCCAGATCCCGCGCCAGCAGCCGCTCCTTGCGGGTGCGGATATTGGTCGCGCCGGTGCGGATCTGCCGGCTCCTGAACTCGCCCGCCCGGCCGCCGAAGCGGCGAAGCGCGGCGAGGCGGACTTCCGGCCCGGCGTCCGGAAGCACGAAGGTCACGCTCCGGACCGCCTGCGGACTGAGGTGAAGCACCTCGAAACAGGGGTCGGCGGTCTGCAGATCGATCGCCGCGACATGGTCGTCCAGCGCGCCCTGGATCGCCATCAGAGACTGGTAGGACATCACCCGCGGCACATCGTAAATGGCGGCGGCCAGACCGGCCCGGGCGGACGGCGGCAGCACATGCAGCAGTTCGGCGTAGCCGGCGCGAAGGGTCGGCCGCATCAATTTGGAGAAGGACATGGGCAGGTAGAGCGGGGCCTTCAGGCCGCCCCGGTTGAACAGGCGCAGGGCCGAGAGCAGACAGGCGTTGTCGAACTCCACAGCGTCCGGCGGCTGGTGCTCCCGCCCGTCGGCGACGCTGACATGCAGCTCGGAATCGCCGGGCGTACAGCTGACGACGTCGCCGACGAACATCTGCCGGTCCGGAAAATAGATCCCCTGAACCGCCTCCAGCGGCGGCGGGGCCGCCTCGGTGAGCGGGGGGCGGGGGACAACCCCGGGCGGAATTCGGGTCAGGCTGCCGTCGGCGGCGATCCGGCTCAGCCGTCCGCCGTCGGGCAGGCTGCGGCTGCCGTTCATCAGCGCCGTCAACCCCTCGTCCGGCAGGACCGAGAATTCCCGGATCGCCTCCTCGCTGCCCTCGAACAGCAGCAGGGTCAGGGCGTCGGCGGCGGCGGTCCCGAACAGCCGCAACTCCAGCTCGTCGGACAACCGCGCCAGTTCGAAGGTGTCCAGCTCCTCCGTCCTCGGGTCCGCCAGCCGGTAGCAATAATGGGTCAGCAGGTCGTAGGTGCGCGGCCAGCACCAGCGGACCTCGAGGAAGGCGTTGGTGTATTTCGCGACGAGCGGCCCCAGGGACTCGACAGGAATGTCGGTCCGGTTGGCGTCGAGGGACACCCGCAAGCACGCTACTGCCGTCATCCGTACATCCGACGCCCGGGTTTTCGCGGCCAACAAACGCCGCTTCCCTGATCCGGGTACCCCTCCAAATGCTTCGAAGTTCTAAACCCGAACAGCGCGGGCCGCGCGGGCCGCGACCGGGCGACCGGCGTTCGTGAACCGGATGGTCGCTCAGGGATTGCATCCGGGACTTCCCTCCGGGCCCCGCCTATGTCCTTGCCTCCCTTCCTCTCCCGATCCGCCCAGGCCATCCGGCGAACCGCCGGCCGCGCGCGCCCCGGCCATCTCGTCGCCCTGTCCGCCGTCGCGGTCGCCGCGCTCGGGCTGGCCGGACTGCGCGCCGTCGATCTGCCGGGTCCGCGGCCGATTGCGGACGGCGACCGGATGCGCATCGAGGTGGTCCCGCCCGTCGAGCCGGAGCTGATCGCCGGGTCGACCATGGAGGTCGGCGAACTGGTCGACGGCTTCGACGGCGTCCCGCCCGCCCGCCCGGCGTATACGGACGTGAGCTGGGCCGACGACGGGTACGGGGACGACGCGGACGATGGCTGGGCCGCACCCGCCCCGCCGGAACGTCACCGGGCCGAGGTCCGCACCTATGACTCCCGACCCGAACCCGAGCGGGCGTCGCCCGCGCGCATGGTCCAGCGCTGGTTCGGTTTCGACGCGCCCCGCCCTGACTATCAGGCCGAACGCGCCGCCCGCCGCGCGCGGCTGGAGGCGATGGAACTGGACGCCCGCCGCCGCCAGGATTGGGAGCGTCGCCGCTATGAGCGGGCCGAGCAGGATCGTTACGCCGCAGAACGCCGACGGGACGAGGCCCGGGCGCCGCGATGGCGGGAGGATCGCCGCCGCTCCGACGACCCGCGTGACGCCGGTTGGCGCGATGTGCCCCGGCGCGATGAAGCCCCGCGCGACGCCTGGCGGGACGACGACCAGCCGGCCCGCGACGACGGCCCGCGGCCGTATGAATCGCGCCCATCTGACCGCGAGTCCGTCGACGGGTGGAACGGATAGACGACGCACGCGCCCGTCGGCTCTGTCCGGAAGGATGAACTTGACGCCGCGTGATCTTGGCACGCGCCCCGGCCGGGTCTAGGTCGGAGGTTCAACCTCTTCAGGAGACGCACCATGGCCGATCTGGCTCAAGTCACCGAACACATCCGCAGCCGCGTGGGCGACAACTCCGGCCTCGGCAAGACCGTCAAGCTGGACCTGGGCGACCAGGGCAAGATTTACATCGACGGCGCCTCGGTGCCCAACACCGTGACCAATGAGGACAAGCCCGCCGACGCCACCGTCTCGATGTCGTGGGACGACTTCATGGCCCTTTCTGACGGCAAGCTCGACCCGATGATGGCCTTCATGCAGGGCAAGCTGAAGATCGCCGGCGACATGATGATCGCCCAGAAGCTGGCGCCGCTGCTGAAGCGCTGAATTTGACCTGAGACAACGACCTCGACGGCGCGGCGTCCGATGCGACCCGCGCCGTTTGTCTTTTCGAGAAGGACCGCTCCCCATGGACTTCCGCCCCAGCGACAAGGCCCTGCACTGGCAGGAACGCGTGCGCCGCTTCATGGACGAAAAGGTCGTGCCGCGCTCGGCTGACTACTGGGCCCAGGTCCGCGAGGACCACACCCGCCAGCCGCCGGCGATGGAAGCGCTGAAGGCCGAGGCCCGCGAGGCCGGCCTGTGGAACATGTTCCTGCCCGGCGATCACGGCGCCGGCCTGACCAATCTCGAATACGCGCCCTTGGCCGAGCTGATGGGCCGCCATCTCTGGTCGGCCGAGGTTTTCAACTGCAACGCCCCCGACACCGGCAATATGGAAGTGCTCCATATGTACGGGAATGAGGCCCAGCAGGCGAAATGGCTCAAGCCGCTGATGGCCGGCGAGATCCGCTCGGCCTTCCTGATGACCGAGCCCGAGGTCGCCTCCTCGGACGCCACCAACATCCAGACCCGGATCGAGCGGGATGGCGACCACTATGTCGTCAACGGGCGCAAATGGTGGTCCACCAACATGGCCCACCCCAACGTCGCCGTGACCATCGTCATGGGCAAGACGGACCCGGACGCCTCGGTCCACACCCAGCAGTCCCAGATCATCGTCCCGGTCGATACCCCCGGCTTCCGCGTCGAGCGCATGCTCTCCGTCTTCGGCTATGACGAGCGCCCGATCGGCCATGCCGAGGTGGTGCTGGAGAATGTCCGCGTCCCGGTCGAGAACCTGATCGCCGGCGAGGGCCGCGGCTTCGAGATCGCGCAAGGCCGCCTCGGCCCCGGCCGCATCCACCACTGCATGCGCGTCATCGGCATGGCCGAGCGGGCGCTGGAGCTGATGACCGCCCGCCTGCTCAGCCGCACCGCCTTCCGCAAGGCCCTGGCCGAGCACTCGGTCTGGGAGCAGCGTATCGGCGAGGCCCGCACCAATATCGAAATGTGCCGCCTGCTGGTGCTCAAGGCCGCCTGGATGATGGACGAGGCCGGGGCGAAAAACGCCAAGTCCGAGATTGCCCAGATCAAGGTCGCCGCACCGCGCATGGCGCTGCAGATCATCGACGACGCCATCCAGGCCTTCGGCGGCGCCGGCGTCTCGGGCGACACGCCCCTGGCCGAGATGTACGCCATGGTCCGCACCCTGCGCATCGCCGACGGCCCCGACGAGGTCCACAACCGCACCATCGCCCGGCTCGAATACGCCAAACACGGCGGCCGCTGCGGCTAGCGCGGGAAGGCGGTCACGTCCTTCGGGTGCACGCCCCGGTTCGGCGACCCTCTGAACGCCCAGCGCAGCAGCCGCGCCGTCGACAAGGCTCCGCCGCGCACCAGCGGCGTCGGCAGGCCCGGCGGCAGGGCATGCATCCGGCGCGCCCACGCCGGCATCAGATCGAGTCCGGCCTGCATGATGACTCCCGCCGCCGCATCCACGGCGGGTGAGCCGACCCGCTGCCGCATCACCATCTCAGCCACTTCGCGCGTCCGGGCGTCGGCCTTCAGCCGCGGCCGGTAACTCTGGATCAGCGCCTCCGCCGCCGCCCGGTCGCGGGGCAGGGGATCGGCCCCCAGCGCCTCCCCGACCCGCGCCATCTCGTCGAAATAGGCGTCCTGCTCGGCCCGCGGCATGCCCGGCTCGGCGTACCGGATCCAGGCGTCGAGGAAGCTGATCGTCTCGGTCACATGCACCCAGGCCAGCAGTTCCGGATCCGTGACCCGATAGGGCGTGCCGTCGGGCAGGACGCCGCCCAGCTTGCTGTGGATCCGGTTGACCTTGTCGATCACGGCCTGGCCCGCCTCGGCGTGGTCATAGGTGGTCACGGCGATGAATTTGGCCGTCCGCCGTAGCCGCCCGTGCATGTCGGCGCGGAAATCCGAATGGTCCCACACCCCGGCCAGCACCGCCGGATGCAGCATCTGCAGCAGCAGGCCGGAGACCCCGCCGATCATCATGGTGACCACATCGCCATTGACCTTCCACGCCACGGAGTCCGGCGCAAACAGCGCATCGGCCCGGCGCAGCACCGGCCGCTCGCCCTTCTCGGCGTCGTTGAAAACGTCGCTGATCCGCTGGCGGATGCCGGCGCGAACCGGGTCGAAGGGGGAGGGGCGCATGCGAACCTTCTGGCGGTGAAATCGGGTCATAGCACGACCACCGCCCCAGCCGCCGGGCGCCGACGCCGCAGGCCACCGGCTCAGTTGAGCGTGCGCTCCAGCGTCTCGATGCGCCGATCCAGCTGGCCGATCTCCGCCTCCAGTCGCGCCCGCTCCGACGCCATGTCGACCGGCGTCCCGTCCTCATAGGTCAGCGTCGCGCCCCGGCCGATCAGGTCCAGCCGGTGGATCAGCGTCACGCGGCGGTCCTTTAACCGGTCCAGCTCGGCGTCCTGCGCCGCCATCAGACCGCGTCCCGCCAGGCCTTCAGCGCCTCGATGGCCCGCAGGCTCATCAGCCGCTTCTTGGCCCGCCCGCGGTCCTTGGGCGGAATCTTCCGGCCCTCGGCGTCGATCTTCGGCGCCTCCAGCGGCGGCAGCAGGCCGTAGTTGATGTTCATCGGCTGGAATTTCGAGCCTTCCAGATGCCCGCCGGTGATGTGCTCGACCAGCGCCCCCATGGCCGTCTCCGGCGGCGGCGGGGCGAGGTCGCGGCCCAGCGCCTGGGCCGCCGCCAGCCGTCCGGTCAGCAGCCCCATGGCGGCGCTCTCGACATAGCCCTCGACCCCGGTCACCTGACCGGCGAAGCGCAGCCGCGGCATGGCCTTCAGCCGCAACTGGCGGTCCAGCAACTTGGGCGAGTTGAGGAAGGTGTTGCGATGCAGCCCGCCCAGCCGCGCGAACTGCGCCTCGTGCAGCCCCGGGATCATGCGGAACACCTCGGCCTGGGCCCCGTGCTTCAGCTTGGTCTGGAAGCCGACCATGTTGAACAGCGTCCCCAGCGCATTGTCCTGCCGCAGCTGGACGATGGCGTAGGCCTTGACCTGCGGGTCGCGCGGATTGGTCAGGCCGACCGGCTTCATCGGCCCGTGCCGCAGGGTCTCCCGCCCCCGTTCCGCCATCACCTCGATCGGCAGGCAGCCGTCGAAATAGGGGACGTTCTCCCACTCCTTGAACTCGGCCTTCGGCCCGTTCAGCAGGGCGTCGATGAAGGCCTCGTACTGGGCCTTGTCCATCGGACAGTTGACGTAGGCTGCGGCGTCCCCGCCCGGCCCTTCCTTGTCATAGCGCGACTGCCGCCAGGCGATGTCGAAATCGATGCTGTCGGCGTGGACGATCGGCGCGATGGCGTCGAAGAAGCTTAGGCTTTCCTCGCCGGTCGTCTTCAGGATGGCCTCGGCCAGCGCCGGCGAGGTCAGCGGCCCGGTGGCGACGATGACATTGTCCCAGTCCTCCGGCGGCAGGCCGGCGATCTCCTCGCGCACCACGGTGACCAGCGGATGGGCCTCCAGCTTCGCCGTCACCGCCTGCGAAAAGCCCTCGCGGTCGACCGCCAGCGCCCCGCCGGCCGGCACCTGGTTGACGTCGCCGCAGGCCATGATGATCGAATCCAGCGCCCGCATCTCGGCGTGCAGCAGGCCGACGGCGTTATACTCCCAGTCGTCCGACCGGAAGGAGTTGGAGCACACCAGCTCGGCGAGGCCGTCGGTATGGTGCGCATCGGTCTTCACGCCGGGCACGCCGCGCATTTCGTGCAGGATCACGGGCACGCCGGCGCTGGCGATCTGCCAGGCGGCCTCGGAACCGGCGAGGCCGCCGCCGATGACATGGACGGGGGAGGGGGTGTGCGTCATAAGCGGCTTCTAACGGTAAGGATCACTCTCGTCAGCGCCTAAGTGACACCTCCCCGCAGGGCTGGTGAGTCGCCGTGGCCGGACCTATAGGTGCGTGCTTGGGGCGGTCTTCGCCCGGCGGAGATCGGCGTGAGCACATCGGCGACAGAGGCGGCCTTTGAAGGTTTCCGGGTGACCCGGAGCCGACCCGGCGCCGTCTTGCTGTGGGCGGGTGTCTGGCTGGTCGGCCTGATCGCAATGATGCTGCTGTTGGTGCCATTGGTAGGCCCCTGGATCGAGGAAATCGGGGCCACGGGCGGCGATGCGGCGCAATTGTCGCCGGAGGCGACCGCCGGCCTCCAACGGGCGACGCTGGCCTTCATTCCAGTCCTGCTGGTGCTGCAGGCCCTGTTGTCGGCAGCCGTTTATCGCGTCGTACTTCGCCCCGAAGAGAAGGCGTTCGGTTCGTTGCGGGTGGGTCGGGACGAGGCTCGGGTGCTGATCGTGGCCCTGCTCACCAGCCTGATTTCCGCAAGCGTCAATTTCGGCGGGGAGTGGCTGGTCAGGGCGGCGATGGGTGCGGCGGGCCCGCTCGTCGCGACAGGCCTTTCCTTGTTGCTCACCGCGGGACTTGTGGCCCTCTGGGTTCGTCTTTCCCTGATTGCGCCACTGACATTCCTGAAGCGCAGGTTCGCCTTTCGCGACGGCTGGGCCGCGTCCGGGCGGGCGTTCTGGCCGCTGCTTGGGATGACGGTCATCGTCATCACCCTGGCGTTTGTGGTGGTGCTGCTGCTGATTATAATCGGCTGGCCGATGCAGTCCGTGCTGACCGCCTCCGGCGGCGCTGCGTCTCCCGCCGCGGCTGTTGGCGCGCTGCTGATGCTGCTGCTGATCCCTCTTGGCATGGCCTTGGTCACCACGATCACCTGGGCGCCATTTGCCGCGATCAGCCGCGATCTGTTGGAAGGCGATCTGATTAAGGGCTGATCAGGCCCGCTTCTTCGCCCGCGCCGGCTTGATCGGTGCCTCCGCGTCATCGACTGACAGCGCCGCCGCCCGCGCCTTGCGGCGCATCTCGTGCCGGTCCAGCACCTCCTTGAGGTATTTGCCGGTCCAGCTCTTCGGATTGGCGGCGACCTGTTCCGGGGTGCCGACCGCGACGATCTCGCCGCCGCCGTCGCCGCCCTCGGGCCCGAAGTCCAGCAGCCAGTCGGCCACCTTGATGACGTCGAGATTGTGCTCGATCACCACGATGGTGTTGCCGTTCTCGACCAGCTCCTGAAGCACTTCCAGCAGCTTGCGGGTATCCTCGAAATGCAGGCCCGTGGTCGGCTCGTCGAGGATGTAGAGGGTCTTGCCCGTGGCGCGTTTCGACAGCTCTTTCGACAGCTTGACGCGCTGGGCCTCGCCGCCGGACAGGGTGGTCGCCGACTGCCCGACCTTGACGTAGCCGAGGCCGACCCGGTTCAGGGTCAGCATCTTGTCCCGGATCGACGGCACGGCCTTGAAGAAGCTGGCCGCCTCCTCGACCGTCATGTCGAGGACGTCGCTGATCGACTTCCCCTTGAAGACGATCTCGAGCGTCTCGCGGTTGTAGCGTTTGCCCTTGCAGACGTCGCAGGTGACGTAGACGTCGGGCAGGAAATGCATCTCGATCTTGATCAGGCCGTCGCCCTGGCAGGCCTCGCAGCGGCCGCCCTTGACGTTGAAGCTGAAGCGGCCGGGACCGTAGCCGCGGGCCTTGGACTCCGGCAGGCCGGCGTACCAGTCGCGGATCGGGCCGAAGGCGCCGGTGTAGGTGGCCGGGTTGGAGCGCGGCGTACGGCCGATGGGCGACTGATCGATGTCGATGACCTTGTCGAACATCTCCAGCCCCTCGATCCGGTCGAACGGGGCCGGGGCGTCCGAGGCGTTGTGCAGCCGGCGGGCGGCCGCCTTGTAGAGGGTCTCGATGGTGAAGGTCGACTTGCCGCCCCCGGACACACCGGTGACGCAGGTGAACAGGCCGGCGGGGATTTCGCCGGTGACGGACTTCAGATTGTTGCCGGTGGCGCCGCTGATCCTCAGCATCTTCTTGCGGTCGACCGGGCGGCGACCCTCGGGCGGCAGTTCGATCTCGCGCTCGCCGGTCAGGTATTTGGCCGTCAGCGAATTCGGATTGGCCATCAGCTCGGCCGGCGTGCCCTGGGCGCAGACCTCGCCGCCGTGGACGCCGGCGGCCGGGCCCATGTCGATGACATAGTCGGCCGTCAGGATCGCCTCCTCGTCATGCTCGACCACCAGCACGGAGTTGCCGAGATCGCGCAGCCCGCGCAGGCTTTCCAGCAGGCGGGAATTGTCGCGCTGATGCAGGCCGATGGACGGCTCGTCGAGGACATAGAGCACGCCGGTCAGGCCCGAACCGATCTGGGAGGCGAGGCGGATGCGCTGGCTCTCGCCGCCGGACAGGGTGCCCGAAGCGCGAGACAGGCTCAGATAGTCGAGCCCGACATTGTTGAGGAAGCGCAGCCGGTCGGTGATCTCCTTCAGCACCCGGCGGCCGATTTCCATCTGCTTGTCGGTCAGCTTGCCGTCGAGGGCCGTGAACCACTCGTGGGCGTGTTTGATCGACAGCCAGGAGACGGTGGCGATGTCCTCGCCGGCGATCTTGACCGCCAAGGCCTCGGGCTTGAGCCGCTTGCCGCCGCACGCCTCGCACGGGGTCTCGGACTGGAACCGGCCCAGCTCCTCGCGCACCCATGAGGAATCCGTCTCGCGCCAGCGCCGCTCGAGGTTGGGCAGAACGCCCTCGAAGGCCTTGGACACCTCATAGGTGCGGGCGTTGTCGTCATAGCGGAATTTGATCTTCTCGGCGCCGGTGCCTTGCAGGATCACCCGCTGCGCCTGCTCCGGCAGCTCGCGCCAGGGCACATCCATCGAGAAGCCGTAGTGCTGGCTCAGCGACTGCAGCGTCTGGGTGTACAGCGGCGAGGGGCCGCGCGACCACGGCGCGACCGCGCCCTTGTGCAGGGTCTTGTCGCGGTCGGGGATGACCAGATCGGCGTCGAACGCCAGCTTGACGCCCAGGCCGTCGCAGACCGGGCAGGCGCCGAACGGATTGTTGAACGAGAACAGCCGCGGCTCGATCTCGCTGATGGTGAAGCCGGAGACCGGGCAGGCGAATTTCTCCGAAAACGTCAGTCGGCGCGGCTCCTTCTCGCCCTCGGCGACACTGGCCCATTCGGCGACTGCGATGCCGTCGGCGAGACCGAGGGCCGTCTGCAGGCTGTCGGCGTAGCGGCTCTCGAGACCCGCCTTGGTGACGATCCGGTCCACCACGATGTCGATGTCGTGCTTGAACTTCTTGTCCAGCGTCGGCGCGTCCTCAATGGCGTAATACTCGCCGTCGATCTTGAGCCGCTGGAAGCCGGCGCGCTGCCACTCAGCCATTTCCTTGCGGTATTCGCCCTTGCGGCCCCGGACGACCGGAGCCAGCAGCATCAGCCGCTCGCCCTCGGGCAGGGCCGTGAGCTTGTCGACCATCATGGAGATGGTCTGGCTCTCGATCGGCAGGCCCGTGGCCGGCGAATAGGGCACGCCCACGCGCGCCCACAGCAGGCGCATATAGTCGTGGATCTCGGTCACCGTTCCGACGGTCGAGCGCGGGTTTTTCGAGGTGGTCTTCTGTTCGATCGAAATGGCCGGCGACAGGCCCTCGATCAGGTCGACGTCCGGCTTGCCCATCAGTTCGAGGAACTGGCGGGCGTAGGCGCTCAGGCTCTCGACGTAGCGGCGCTGGCCTTCGGCGTAGATGGTGTCGAACGCCAGCGACGACTTCCCGGAACCCGAAAGCCCGGTCATCACCACCAGCTGTTCGCGCGGGATGTCGAGATCGACGCCCTTGAGATTGTGCTCGCGGGCGCCGCGCACGCGGATGAAATTGTGCTTTTCGGTCATGAGGCCTGAAGACTGGGGAATTTGGGAACGCCGAGGGGGCCGGTAAGGTCCGGGGCGACGACGCTATATGGGGATCAATTCGCCGGAATCAGCAAGAACAATGTGGGAACATTGGTGGGGGCCCTCAGGATTGCTGACAGCATACGGCAGCAGGCCGGCGCGTCACGTCGGCGGCGACCAGGCCTCGGTCGACCGCACATAGCGTTGGCCCCTGCCCAGCAGCACGCCGTTGGCCCCGGCGATGCCCAGCTCCAGACTCTCGGCGATGCGGCGGGCGCGTTCGATGAAATGGCCGGCGGCGGCGGGCGGGCACAGCTCGCGGGCTGTGGCCTCGAACAACTCCAGCCAACGGTCGAAATGTCGGGCGTCGACGGGCAGGGGCAGGTGTTTCGGCATCGGTCGACCGTGATAGGCGCCGCTCATCAGGGCCACTGACGACCAGAACAGCCGCATCTGCTCCAGATGCGGACCCCAGTCGTCGATACGCCCGGCGAACACCGGCCCGAGCAGCGGATCGGCGCGCACCCGGTCGTAGAATCCGTCGACCAGACGGGTGATCATGGCCTCGTCAATGCCGGTTTCGGCCTGGATCCGGGCGACGATCGCCGCGCGCCGTCCGGCGGCGTCCTCAAGATCGGCGGGGTGGTTCATGCCTGTGATCTAGGGACTGCGGACCGCCGGAGCCAGCCGCCTCGGCGTCGCACCGCCGGCCTGTCGCCCGCCCGGTCACGGTTTCGTCAGAGCGCCTTCCGGGCGAAATGGCTTGCGAGCCCCCGCCTTCCCACCCATTCTATCGCCTTCGCGTGAGTTAACCGGAGGCCCGACGAACATGATCAGCGCACTGGGAATTGGTTTCGCCCTTTCCGCCTCGCTGCTCGCGTTTGTCCATGTCCTCACCCAGCCTCGCCCGAAGCCCGTCCCCATCCGCATTCGTGACGCTCGATCGCGTCGCGGCCCGGACGCCTGACGGCCACACCCTCTTCTCCGACCTGAGCCTCGGCTTCGGGCGTGAGCGAACGGGTGTCGTCGGCCGCAACGGTTCCGGCAAGACCACCTTGCTGCGCCTTGTCGCCGGCGTGGCTCGGCCCGTTGAAGGCGTAGTCGCTGGCGCCGGGCGGGTCGGCTGGCTGGCGCAGCGACGCGACCCCGATCCCGGGGAGACCGTGTTCGACCTGCTGGGCGTCGAACCCGCGATGACCGTGGTGCGGCGGGTCCTCGCGGGCGACGCCGGCCCCACCGATCTCGCGAACGCCGACTGGACGCTGGAAGACCGGATCGAATCCGCGCTCGACGATGTCGGCCTGGCCGGGATCGATCCGCTGCGTCCAGCCTCAAGCCTGAGCGGCGGGGAGAAGACCCGCGCGCGCCTCGCCGCCCTGCTGCTGGAGCAGCCGGATCTGCTGGTGCTGGACGAGCCGACCAATCATCTGGACGCCGACGGCCGCGCCGCCATCGGCAACCTGCTGGCGCGCTGGAAGGGCGGGGCGGTGGTGGTCAGCCACGACCGGGCCCTGCTGCGCCGTATGGACCGGATCATCGAGCTATCGGGCCTCGGCGTCGCCGTCTATGGCGGCGCCTACGACCTGTACGCTGAACGCAAGGCCGCCGAGCGGACGGCGGCGGAACGGGACCTCGACACCGCCGAGCGCGATGCGGCTCGAATCCGGCGCGAAGGTCAGACCGCGCTGGAAAGAAAAGCCAGACGAGACAAGGCCGGGCGCGTCTTCGCCGCGAGGAAGTCGGAGCCGAAGATCCTGCTCGGGGCCATGGCCGAGCGTGCCGAGAATTCCGGCGCCCGCGATAACCTGCTGGCCCGCCGCCGCGCCGAGGCGGCCGAGGCTGAACTGGCCGAGGCGCGGGAACGGGTCGAACGGGTCCGCGCCATGAACCTTCCCATCCCGGCCACCGGCCTGTCCGCCGGGCGCGTCGTTCTGACGTTGGACGAGGCGATGTGGGACTCCCCGGACGGACGGCGCGTCGTCGGCCCTGTCTCGTTGCGGATCACCGGTCCCGAGCGCGTGGCGATCACCGGCCCTAACGGCGCCGGCAAGACCACCCTGCTGCGGCTGGCCTCAGGCGAACTGGAGCCGACCGCCGGCCGGGTCGACCGGCCAGTGCGCACGGTCCTGCTGGACCAGGACGCGGCCCTGCTATTGCCTGACGAGACCCTGATCGAGGCATGGCGCCGGCTGAATCCGGAAGGGACGCCGAACGAGGCGCATGCCGCCCTGGCCCGCTTCCTGTTCCGCAACACGGCGGCGCAGAGGGTGGTTGGGACGCTGTCGGGCGGCGAGCGGCTGCGGGCGGCGCTCGCCTGCGTCATGACCGCGACCCGGCCGCCTCAACTCTTGATTCTCGACGAGCCGACCAACCACCTCGACCTCGACTCGATCGCTGCTGTGGAGGCGGCGCTGTCCGCCTGGGACGGGGCCGTCATCGTCGTCAGTCACGACCCGGACTTCCTCGCGGCGATCGACGTCGAACGAACGATCGCCCTGATCAGGCCCAGCCCGTGACCGAACCGACCCGGCGAGCCGGCGCCGGTTCCGGCGTCGGTGCGACCGGTTCCGCCGTGGGGCGTCCGAAGGTCCAGCCCTGGCCGAACTCGACGCCCAGCGCCTGGACCAGAGCGGCCTGTTCCTCGGTCTCGACCATCTCGGCGATGGTCGTCATGCCAAGGTCGCCGGCCAGTTTCACCAGATGGGCGATCAGGGTCCGCGACCGGTCGCTGGCGACATCCTTCACGAAGGTCCCGTCGATCTTGACCGTGTCGGCGGTCAGCCGCCGCAGATAGTCGTACGAGGCGGCGCCGGCGCCGAAATCATCGAGGCAGATCTTCATGCCGGTCTTTTGCAGGGCCTTTAGCCGACGGTTCGCCCCATCCAGATCCTTGATGGCCGAGGTCTCGGTGACCTCGACGATCAGCCGTTTGCAGACGTCCGGCGTAGCCGCGGTCATGCGCAACAGCCCGACGACATAGTCGTCATTGGCCAGGGAGGCGCCCGAGACATTGATCGCCACCCGGGTCAGGCCGAAGCCCGGCCGTTCCAGCTGGCGCAGGGTTTTTTCCGCCACCGCCAGATCGAACCCCTCGATCAGGCCCAGTTCCTCCGCCATGCGGATGGTCTCCGCCGGCCCCGTGTCGCCGCCGAGGCGGGCCAGGGCCTCGAAATGGTGGGTCGCGCGTGTCTCGAGGTGGACGATCGGCTGATACTGAAGCTGGAATTTGCGGCCCTGCACCAGGGCGCGAAACTGCTCGGCCTCTTTCAGCGTCTGTCGCAGACTGTCCGAGAAGGCGAGGTCAGGCCGCGCCGCCCCGCCTTGGCGGATATACAGTTCGAGGGCGAACCGCAGCGCCTTGAGGCAGACGGCCGGGGGCGCATTGTCCGGCAGGGCCGAGGCGCAGGCCTCCACAGCCAGGACCAGCCCTTCGACCTCGCCCGCCTGTCGGATTTCTGCGGCGACCTCACGGACATCATCCGCGGCGCACACCACGGCGAACCGTTCGTCGGCCAGCCGGCCCGCGCTGGCGCCATCAAGGGACGACGTCTGCAGCACCGCCTCGATCCGCGCCGTGGCGCGCCGGTGCGGCTCTTCGCCTCCGGCCAGGCCCAACACCTCAACAAAGGATATGGCGAGCGGGGCGGTCTGCGCCGACCCTTCGAGGGCGCTTCGGACGCGGCCCATCAACCCCTGTGCGTCCAGCATCGGCGGCGAGTCCGGCAGGACCACGCTGCAGGCTGGACCTTCCCATGTCAGGGCGCAGGAAATCGCGGGGCTCAGTTCCGGTAATTCGAACAGGCGCAACGTCGCCCGCCGTACATGCTGATCCGGGCAGTTGATCAGGATGTCCACCGCCGGCAGACGAACCCCGGGGGTGATCCGGGCCAGTGCCTCGAAGACCACCTCGCGGCTCGTTTCGCCCAGCATGTCGTCAAGGGACATGCCGAGCCAGGCGGCGGCCGGATCAACGCCGGGCAGGGGCCCGGCCCCGAGGGCGAAGACGACATGGCGGGACCCGTCGAGCTCCAGCAGCACGTCGGCCGAAGCGAAGGCGAGTCCCAGCAGGCGGGATTTGGTGTCCATCCTGTCAGACTGGTCTCATGACAGGAAAAATTGGCTGGACGAACAGCCTTAACGCGAAGCTATGCCGTGCGGTTGAATGCCACAGCCCTGCCATCGCCGACGTTCGCGCGACCGCTGGCGCCATAGGCCGATGGACTTCCGCGTTGCGCCGTCACCTCCGCCGCGATGGTCTGGACCAGTCCCTCGGAGATGATCCGCGCGGCCTCGATGGCGTGCGAGTGTCGGGTCAGTATGGCTTCGAACGCCTCGGTGACACGGATCAGCGAGGTCCGTTCCGCAGCGGGCGCCGCCGCCAGCACGCTCGGGTTGGCCTTCACCTGGGCCGACTCGCGCCGGTAGGCATTGGCCAGGTCCTGGGTGCCGGCGAGGGTGGCCGCCGCGTCCTGCGGCCGGTGCGCCTCGAAGGCTTTCGCCTCGGCGCCGAGGTTGGCGGTCAGCCGCTCGGTCAGGTCGATCAGCTGGCGGACACGGGCGGTGGCGTTCAGTTCGGCGGTTCCTGTCACTGGCTCTGCTCCTGCATCTTCAACATCTCGGCGACGACCGTGTCCGCCAGGCCGATGCCGCCGGCCTTGACGGTCTGTTTGGCCATGGCCTCGATCATAAAACTGCGCCAGGTGCTCTCGGCCTCGCCACCGCCGAACGGGCCGTCGGTCGACAGTCCCTCGAACATCGGCTTCAGCATCTGGGCGATGAAGGAGGCCTCGAAGCTTTCGGCCGTCTCGCGCATGCGGTCGGTGACGACGGGCTTCGGTGCGGCGCCGGGCGCCTGGGACAGGGCGGTGTCGAGGGACAGGGGGGTCATCCTCACATCACCTCGATGTCGGCCTGCAGGGCGCCCGCCGCCTTGATGGCCTGCAGGATGCTGATCATGTCGCGCGGGCTGACGCCGAGGGCGTTCAGACCGTTGACGAGGTCAGACAGGGAGGCCCCGCCGCCGACGATCCGCATCTCGCGCCCCAGCTCTTCCTCGACCGTGACGTCGGTCTGGGGCACGACCACGGTCTCGCCGCGGCCGAACGGTTCCGGCTGGCTGACCAGCGGCGTTTCCTGGATCGACACGGTCAGATTGCCCTGGGCGATGGCGACGGTCGAAACCCGCACCGCGTCGCCCATGACGATGACGCCGTTGACCTCGTCGATGATCACCTTGGCCGGGGAGTCGACCGTGACCGGGAGATTCTCGACCCGGCTGAGGAAGCCGGCCATGCCCATCTGGCCCGGCGAGCGCAGGGCGATGACGGTGCCGTTCTCGGCCAGGGCGGCGTTCGGATAGACCTGGTTGATGGCGGCGGCGACGCGCTGGGCGGTGGTGAAGTCGGGGTTGCGCAGCGTCAGCCGCACCTCGTTCATATTGGCCAGCTGGAAGCCGGTCTCGCGCTCGACCGTGGCCCCCGAGGCGATGCGGCCGGCGGTCGGCACGCCGCGCGTCACCGACGAGCCCGAACCGCCCGAGGCCGAAACCGCCCCGGTCTGGATCGAACCCTGGGCCACCGCATAGACCTCGCCGTCGGCGCCCTGCAGGCTGGTGACCAGCAGGGTCCCGCCCAGCAGGCTCTTGGCGTCGCACATCGACGAGACGCTGACGTCGATGCGCGCGCCGGGGGTGGAGAAGGGCGGCAGTTCGGCGGTGACCATGATTGCCGCCATATTCTTGGAGTTGGCGTTGGAGCCGCGGATATTGACGCCCAGACGCTCGGTCATGCCCTCCAGCGACTGGCGGGTGAAGGGGCAGTTGCGCAGGCTGTCGCCAGTGCCGTTGAGCCCGACCACCAGGCCGTAGCCGACCAGCTGGTTGGTGCGGACGCCCTCGATGGCGGCGATGTCCTTGATCCGAGACTGGGCGGCCGCCGGCAGGGCGAATCCGGCCACGGCGGCGGCGGTCAGGAGGGAGGCGAGCAGTTTCTGCATCGGTACGGGGTCCGCGAACTGTTGTGCCGCCAGCGATGCCAGCCTCGTGCCAATGCGATTTCGCTTTGGAATCAACGGCGGACTTTCAGATGACTGCAACTGATCCGGCAGAAACTGCCGGGCCGTTAACCAAACAGTGACCCTGCGCCGACGATGGTGCGGCATGTCCTGGAGTCGCATTCCATGAAGGTCACCGGTCCATCCGGCCCGTCCTCGTCGTCGGGCGCGCGTCCCGCAAGGGCCGCGGGCGGCTTCTCTGTGCCGTCGGCCGCCACGTCGGCCCCGGCCGGGGCCGCGTCGGCTTCCGGCAGCGTATCGGGGGTAGCGGGGGTTTCCGCCCTGATGGCGCTGCAGGGGGTCGACGACGCCACGGAGCGGCGCCGACGCGCCATCCGCCGCGGCGGCAGCCTGCTGGACCGCCTGGACGAACTGAAGCTGGCCCTGCTGGCGGGCGACGCGGGCGACGGCGCGCTGGACCGACTCAGCCGCAGCCTGCGCGAGGAGTGCCCGGTCGATGCCGACCCGGCGCTGAACAGCCTGCTCGCCCAGATCGATCTGCGGGCGGCCGTCGAGCTCGCAAAGGCGGATATTCGCCGCGGTGCAACATAAGCCGGTGAAATATTTCGCAAAAGCGTGATCAGTGAGCGCCGGGTGATGAAGAAATGTCACGCTCGCCCGCCGACCGGGTCAATCAGGGGTCACGCTCGCGCGAGCGTTGTTGCCGCGACTCTTCGCCATCCCTATACGCAGCACAGCGCCACAGGGGGGCGTTGTTGAAAGCGTGAGTGCGATGAACGCATTGGCGTCTGTGATTGAGCCGAACGCCTATCGGCCGTCTGAGGACGAGCCGTTCATGAGTGAGCGGCAACTGGCCTACTTCAAGGCCAAACTTCTGGCCTGGAAGGATGAAATCCTTCGCGAGTCCAAGGGGACGGTGGTCAACCTGAAGGCGGAGACGGAGAATCATCCGGATCTCGTCGACCGGGCGTCATCGGAATCCGACCGCGCGCTGGAGCTGCGCACGCGGGACCGACAGCGCAAGCTGATCTCCAAGATCGACGAGGCGCTGCGTCGCATCGAGGACGGCTCCTACGGCTATTGCGAGGAAACCGGCGAACCGATCAGCCTCGGCCGGCTCGAGGCCCGTCCGACCGCGACCCTCTCGGTCGAGGCCCAGGAACGGCACGAGCGCCGCGAACGCGTCCACCGCGACGACTGAGGGCCGGCGAGCCTTGACTTGAAGGGCTGCGAGGGCGACCTGTGCGCCCCGCGTTTCCAAGGTCCATCGCATGTCCGTCAAGGTCCGTTTCGCCCCGTCGCCGACGGGGAAGCTGCACGTCGGCAATGTCCGCACCGCCCTGGTGAACTGGATGTTCGCGAAAGGGCAGGGCGGCGCCTTCGTCCTGCGTATCGACGACACCGACCTGGCCCGCTCCACGCCCGAGTTCGAACAGGGCATTGAGGACGATCTGACCTGGCTGGGTCTGGCCTGGGACGAACGATACAACCAGTCGAAGCGGTTCGACCGCTATGAGGAGGCCGCATCGCGGCTCAAGGCCGCCGGTCGGCTCTATCCCTGCTACGACACCTCCGAAGAGCTTGACCGCCGCCGCAAGGTTCAGCTGTCGCGCGGCCTGCCGCCGATCTACGACCGCGCCGCGCTGGACCTGACCGACGCCGAGAAGGCCGCCTTCGAGGCCGAGGGCCGCAAGCCGCACTGGCGCTTCAAGCTGGACGGCAAGCGCGTCGCCTGGGAGGACCTGTCGCGGGGTCACGCCGAGGTCGACACCGCCTCCATGTCTGACCCCGTGCTGATCCGCGAGGACGGCCTGTTCCTCTACACCCTGCCGTCGGTGGTCGACGACATCGACATGGCCATCACCCATGTGATCCGCGGCGAGGACCACGTCACCAACACCGGCGCCCAGATCGAGATCTTCGAGGCGCTCGGCGGGCCGGTTCCCGCCTTCGCCCACATGCCGCTGCTGGTCGGCGCCGACGGCCAGGCCCTGTCGAAGCGGCTCGGCTCCCTGTCGATCGCCGACATGCGCGACCAGGGTTATGAGCCGATCGCCATCACCAGCCATCTGGGCCGGATCGGCACCTCCGACCCGCTCGAGGTCGGGGAGTCGATCGAAGCCCTCGGCGAGAGCTTCGCCTTCTCGAAAATGGGCCGCTCGCCGGCGCGCTACGACACCGCCGACCTCGACCGGCTGAACGCCCAGGCCCTGCACGCCATGGACTATACGACGGCCCAGCCGCGCTTGGCGGCGCTGGGCCGCGATCCCGGTGAAACCATCTGGAACGCCCTGCGACCCAACCTTGAGAAATTCGCCGATGTCGTGGATCTGGAACGGATTATCAGCGGACCGGTGACCCCGGTGATCGAGGATCCCGCCTTTGCCGCCGCGGCGCTTGAGGTCCTGCCCCCGACCCTCGGGGCCGACGCCTGGTCGGTCTGGACCAATGCGGTCAAGGAGCGGACCGGGGCCAAGGGCAAGGCCTTGTTCAAGCCCCTGCGCCATATCCTGACGGGGCAGGAACACGGCCCGGACATGGCCACCCTCGTGCCGCTGATCGGTCGCGAGCGCATCGTCCGGCGCCTGTCTGGCGAGACCGCCTGAGCCGACGCCTTCCCGACACGCTCATACGGAAAAGGGCCGCCCCGGAAGGAGCGGCCCTTGGCCTTTCTGCATGCGACGCCGTGGATCAGGCGTTGCAGGCGGCGATCTGTTCCGCGTTCAGGTCGACGCCCTTGTAGCTGAAGGCGGTGACCGGGCCGAACCGGGCCACGACCCGGCGGCAGGCGCGGGTGGCCGGCTGGCTGGAGCCGCCGGTGGCGGTGCAGTTGGCGCCCTCGCAGCGCCAGGTTGCGCTGTCGATGATGGTGCGGCTGGCGGGCGCCCTGGAGGCGTCGGCCAGAACGGCGCTGGACACGGGGGCCTGGGCGACGGCCGGGGCGGCGACGAGCATGGCCGCGGCGAAAAGCAGAGCACGCATGGGGAGGTCTCCGAGAAAAGTCAGGCGGACATCCGCCGGCGACGCCAGTGTCAGTTTTCAAACGAAACTGTCAATACGGCGTTTCCAAAAGAGACGCACATTTTCACCGACTGATCAGTGATTACTTATCGCTGATCATGTTGCAAGTGAGGCAGATCGTCCGCTGCCCGCATCACCGCGATCGCCTCAGCCACTGTGTCGCAGACGACCCATGCCTCGCGGAACGTCGCCGGGGTCATCCCTTCCTCGATGCTGTGCTCCATCACCGCCAGAAGCGCGTTCCAGAAGCCGTTCAGATTCAAGAAAATCACCGGCTTGGCGTGCAGGTCCAGCCGCTTCCACGACAGCACTTCGATGGCCTCTTCCAGGGTGCCGACACCGCCCGGCGCGACCACGAAGGCGTCCGACTGGTCGTACATGATGGTCTTGCGCTCATGCATCGACGGCACGACCAGGGTCTCGACCTCGTCGAACAACCGCTCGCGGCTGCGCAGGAAGCCCGGCATCACCCCCAGGACCCGCCCGCCGGCCGCATGCGCCGCCCGGGCCGAGGCGCCCATCAGACCGACCCCGCCGCCGCCATAGACCAGCCGCCAGCCGGCCTGGGCCGTCTGCTCTCCAAAGGCGCGGGCGGCCTCCAGATAATCCGGATGAACCGTCTCGGACGAGCCGCAGAACAGGCAGACCGATTTGCCGTCAAACGGCTGGATGGTGACGGGCGCAGACATGGGGCCTCGTGAAGACAGCGAAAGACAGCGGGCCGGGCGGCGCGCTATCTGGGGCGACACTCCTAACGGTCGGAGAGACAGTATGAAACGGGCGATGTTGTCCATGAGCGCGGCCCTCCTTGCGGCCGCCGCGGCGGCCTGTTCTCCGGCGCCGCCCGATCAGGCCCGGGCCGGCGCGCAAACCGCCGTCGGCTGGACCCGTCCGCCCGTCATCGCCGGGGTCGAACGATCGGGCTCCACCCTCATCGTGACCGGGGTCGCCGAGCCGCAAGGGCGCGTCGTCCTGCGCAGTGACGAAGGCGCGGCCTTCGCCGCCTCGGCCGACGCCCGCGGCCGGTTCGAGATTCGCCTTCCGGCCCCGTCCCTTCACCTGCTGTTGCGCCCCGAGGCCCAGATCGGCCAGGACGCGGCGCCATCGCCGGACCTGTTGCTGATTCTGGCCGGAGGGCAGGGGCCGGTCGCCATCCTTCGTCCGGGGGCGTCGACGCGCCGGCTCGACGCGGCGCCGCCGCTAGGCGCAATCGACAGCGACGCGGGCATGCGGCTGGCGTCTGGCCGGGCTGCTTCGGGCACGGCCCGGGTCGAGGTTCAGAGCGGCGGCGAGACTGTGGAGGTCCTTCCCGACGCCTCGGGTCGCTGGAGCATCATGTTGCCGCCCTATGACGGCCCGGACGAGATCCGGGTCGCGGGTCGCGCTTTCGTCTGGCCAGGCGAGGCGGCGCCGGCCCCAGGCCTCATGGTGGAACAGGCAGGCGCGGGGTGGCGGGTTCGCTGGTCGGGCCCCGAAGGCGCCCGGCAATCCACCTGGCTGCCAGTCGCGCCGGCTCCCTGACAGGGTTAATGAACCGTTCACCAATTCAGTCGAACGAGAGGGCGTCTTCCTTGTCGAGGACACCCACCATCACCGAACGACTTCAAGCCCGGCGCTCGCGTCGGGCTTTTTTTCTGATCGTTTCGGTGAGGATTCGGGTCGCTTGGCGACGACGAGAGAGTGGCTCCGCGGGTAGGATTCGAACCTACGACCAGCCGATTAACAGTCGGCTGCTCTACCACTGAGCTACCGCGGAACACTTCCCCTCGGGGAGGCGGGCGCTATAGCAGCGCGAGTCTGGCTCACGCAACGGGAAATATCCGATTGGCCGTAATCCCCATCGACGATCCGCATGACGCGCGCGTCGCCGCCTTCCGCGATATCCGCGAGCGCGACCTGACCGGGCGTCAGGGCCTGTTCGTGGCCGAGGGCGAGGTGGTGCTGCGGGTGCTGGCCTCGCCGGCCTCGCTGTGCCGTCCGGTCGCCGCCCTGATCGCCGAGAAACGCATCGCCGCCCTCGCCGATATCGTTGACGCCTTCCCGCCGGAGGCCCCGGTCTACTCGGCGATCCAGGCGGTTCTCGACGGCGTCGCCGGCTTCCATCTGCACCGCGGCATTCTCGCCCTCGGCTACAAGTCTGTCGCGCGCCCACTGGATGAAATGCTCGCCGAAATGGGCGAGGAGGCGGTCGTGGTGGTCGCCTGCTGCATCGGCAATCACGACAACATGGGCGGGATCTTCCGCGCCGCCGCCGCCTTCGGCGCCGCCGCCGTGCTGCTGGACGACCAGTGCTGCGATCCCTTCTACCGAAAGGCCATCCGCGTCTCGGTCGGCGCCGTGTTGCGCACCCCGATGTCCACCGGCCTTGCCGCCGACGATCTGGTCGACGGCCTGAAGGCGGCGGACTTCCGCGTCCTGGCGATGACCCCGGCGTCAACTTCGCCCCTGCATCTCGCGCCGCGCGGCGGACGGCTGGCTATCGTGCTCGGGGCCGAGGGACCGGGCCTGCCGCCGGACCTGCTGGCGCGTTGCGAGCCGATCGGCATCCCGATGTCCGGCGGCTTCGATTCGCTCAATGTGGCCACCGCGGGGGCCATCGCCCTGCATCATTTCACCCGATAGGCGAACACCGGTCACCATTCCGCGATTAACTCTTCGTACACCTTGATGAACGGTGTGATCTGTGGCGCTGTGCCGGGGTCCGGGGGAGTTTGATTATGTTCGACAGCATTCTGTTCTTCGTCAGCCGCAACGCGCGGGTCGCCGTGGCCGCCGCCATCGTCGCCGCGACGGTCAGCGCCGCCACCGTCATCGGCTGGGTCACCGCGCCCGTCTGATCTGTCGTGAAGGTCGCGATGGAGGCCTGACCGAGAATCGAACTCGGGTGCGCGGATTTGCAGTCCGCTGCGTAACCACTCCGCCATCAGGCCGTAGCCCTGTCTGCACAAGGGCCGCGTCGTCGCGAGGCGCGTTCGCTATCAGATCGGATTGTCGCCCGCAACGCACAGACCTATAAGCGCGGCAGATTTCCGGCGCGTTACCGCGCCTGCCCTTATTCAGGACTGCGACAGATGGATTTCGCCGCCGCGCGCAAGGTCATGGTGGACAGTCAGGTCCGCGTGAACGACGTCACCGACCGGGACCTGCAGGCGGCGTTGCTCGCCGTGCCGCGCGAGCGCTTCCTCCCGGCCGACCGCGCCTTCGCCGCCTATGCCGAGATCGAGCCGGAAATCGCCGGCGGCCGCCGGCTGATGCTGCCGCGCGACCTGTCCAAACTGCTGATGGCGCTGCAACCGCGCGCCGGCGAGACGGCGCTGGCCATCGCCGCGCCCTACGCCGCCGCCGTCCTGGCGCAGATGGGGCTGACGGTCACCGCCCAGGAGGCCGACGCCGCCGTGCTCGAGGTCGTGGCCCCGGCCCTGGCCGAGGCGGGCGTCGAGGGCGTGGCCGCGCCCTTCGCCGAGCCGGTCGGCGCGGGCTATGACCTGATCGTCTCCGAAGCGGCCACGCCGGTCCGGCCAGACGCCTGGCTGGCCGCGCTCAAGGTCGGCGGACGCCTCGCTGTGGTTGAGCGCTCCGGCCCCGCCGGCAAGGCCGTGCTCTATGTCAAAGGCGCCTCGGGCCTGTCCCGGCGCGAGCTGTTCGACGCCGCCCCGCCGGTGCTCGCGGACCTCGCCGCGGAGCCGGCCTTCGCGCTCTAGCGCCGCCGCGACGGACCTTGCGGCGGCCTGCGTGAAAAAAACTTAACTGGTGCGGGAGGAAACCGTCCCGCATCAGGCCTATGGGATACACAGGGCGCGAGTCTTCCGCGCCAGGCAGGAACCATCATGCTGAAACGTTCGCGCGCGCTCGCCTCGGTCGCCATCATCGCCGTCGCTGCCGGCCTGGCTGCGCCTTCGTGGGCCGACACGCTGCAGGAAGCGATCGCCCTTGCCTACCGGACCAACCCGTCCTTGCTGGCGCAGCGCGCCAGCCAGCGGTCGCTCGACGAATCCATCGTCCAGGCCCGCGCCGGGTTGCGGCCCCAGCTCGATGTCACCGCCACCAGCGGCTATTCCTGGAGCGACAGCGCCGGCGGCCCGCGCGAGGTCGACCTGGATGGCGACGGCATCCCCGAAACCACCATCAATGTGCCTGCCTCGAACAACGACAGCACCTCTGGCGGACTCTCGATCGGCCTGTCGCAGACCATCTGGTCCGGCGGCCGCATCGGCCACGGCATCAGCGCGGCCGAGGCCAATATCCTGGCCGGGCGTGAGAACCTTCGCGATATCGAACAGACTGTCCTCGCCTCTGTCATCCAGGCCTATGCCGATGTGATCCGCGACACCGAGATCCTGAACATCCGGCAGTCCAACCTCGGCGTGCTGCAACGCCAGCTGGACGAATCCTCGGCCCGATTCGAGGTCGGCGAGATCACCCGCACCGACGTGGCCCAGTCGGAAGCCCGTCTGGCCCAGTCCGAGGCCGATCTGGCCAACGCCCAGGCCCAGCTTTCGGTGTCGCGCGCCGTCTATGCGGCCGTGGTCGGCCAGGCCCCGGGCGATCTCGCCCCCATGCCGGCGCTCCCGAACCTGCCCGGCGACTTCGACAGCGCCCTCGATGTCGCCCTGCTCGACAATCCGGGCATCCGCGCCGCCGGCTACAACCTGCGGGCGGCTGAGGCCAATGTCGCGGCGGCCAAGGCGGAATACATGCCTTCGGCCCGGCTGACGGCGTCCTATGGCGGCGCCACCAATGACCTCGGCAGCCCGGGTGACATCGCCGACAACACCAGCTTCACGGCCGGCGCCTCGATCTCGGTCCCGCTGTTCACCGGCGGACTGAACGGCTCGCGTGTCGCCCGGGCCCGCGAACAGGCCAATATCGCCCAGATCAATCTCGAGGGCGAACGCCGCGCCACCCTCCAATCCGTCAGCTCGGCGTACGCCCAGTCGCTGTCCGCCCGCTCGACCCTGACGGCGGGGCAGGAAGCCGTGCGCGCCGCCACCGTGGCGGCCGAGGGTGTCCGCCAGGAAGCCCAGGTCGGCCTGCGCACCACGCTCGACGTGCTGAACCAGGAGCTGGAGCTGCGCAGCGCCGAGGTCACCCTCGCCAGCGCGCGGCGCAATGAATACGTCGCCCAGGCCAATCTTCTGGCGGCCATGGGCCGGCTGGAAGGGGCCGATCTGGATCCGACCCTGACCCTCTACGACCCGGTCGACAACTACGAGCGGGTGCGCAATCGCGGCGCCCTGCCGTGGGATGGTCTGATCGAGGCCATCGACCGCATCGCCGCGCCGCCGGTCGTCCCCGCCAACGACGCGGTCGACGCACCGATCGACGCGCAACTGAAGTCCGAGATCATCCAGACCGCGCCCCGGGACTAAGGGAGCGCGGACGGGTCGCCCGGCGGGCGATCCGCCCCCGCAGAGTTAGCCGGGCGCGCGAAAACGCCCGTTGATTCCAGCGGGCTGAGATGCGACGACAGCCTGGGTGGGGCAGGGGCCTGGTTCCACGCCGCCATCCGTTTTGATTTGCGTTCGCCGCGCCTCGGGGTTTCGACATGACCGACCAGACCGCCCAGGAACCGACGATGGAGGAAATCCTGGCGTCGATCCGCCGGATCATCTCCGAAGACGACGCACCGGCCGAGACCGCCCCGGCCCCGGCCGCGGAAGCGCCCGCCGAAACCGAGACCCACCCCGAGCCCGAGCCGGCCGCCCCGGTCGAGGCCTCGCCCGTCATGGCCGACGAACCCCCCGCGACGCCTGAGCCGGCCGCGGACGAGGACGTGCTGGAACTGACCGACACCTATGAGGCGCCTGTCGAGGCGCCGGCGGCCGAGAGCATCGGCGACCTCGACGTCTCGCCGGCCCAGCCGGACGTCGATCCCTTCCCGGTCGAGGCCGTCAGCGAATCGGCCTTCGCGCCGGAGTCCGAACCGGAGCCCGAGCCGGAGCCGGCTCATGCCGCCGCTCCCGCCCCCTCGACCGGCTATGACACCCTCGTCGGCGACAGCGCCGCGGCCAGCGCCGCCTCGGCCTTCGCCGGACTGGCCTCCTCCCTCAAGAAGCCCGAGCCCATGGAAACCTCGATCCCCTCCGGCCCGACCCTCGACGAACTGGCCCGCTCGCTGCTGCGGCCGATGCTGAAGGAATGGCTCGACGCCAATCTGCCGGGCATCGTCGAGGCCGAGGTACGCAAGGAAGTCGAACGCATCGCCCGCACCGCCGGCTAGCTTCACCTGCGACCTGATCAAGGCTAGATCATTCCGGGGCGGCTCCAGTCGGAGCCGCCCTTCTTCTTTGCAGTAAGACCCACCTCATGCTCGACAAGACCTTCGACCCGAAAGCCGCCGAACCCCGCCTGTACGCCGCCTGGGAAGAAAGCGGCGTGTTCGCGCCGCGCCAGGATACGGCCGCTGAGGCCTATTCGATCGTCATTCCGCCGCCGAACGTGACCGGCTCGCTGCACATCGGCCACGCCCTCAACAACACCCTGCAGGACATCCTCGCCCGCTATCACCGGATGAAGGGCAAGGCCGTCCTGTGGCTGCCCGGCACCGATCACGCGGGCATCGCCACCCAGATGGTGGTCGAGCGCCAGCTGGCGGCGGCCGGCAACGAAAGCCGGCGCGAGATGGGCCGCGAGGCCTTCGTCTCCAAGGTCTGGGAATGGAAGGCCGAGAGCGGCGGGACCATCGTCCAGCAGTTGCGCCGCCTCGGCGCCTCCTGCGACTGGAGCCGCGAACGCTTCACCCTCGACGAGGGGCTGAACGCCGCCGTGCGCAAGGTCTTCGTCCAGCTGCACAAGGAAGGCCTGATCTACCGCGACAAGCGGCTGGTCAACTGGGACCCGCATTTCCAGACCGCCATCTCGGACCTCGAGGTCGAGCAGCGCGAGATGGACGGGTCCTACTGGCATTTCGCCTATCCGCTGGCCGACGGCGTCACCTACGAACACCCGGTCGCCTTCGACGACGACGGCAAGGCGACGGAGTGGGAGACCCGAGACTACATCGTCGTCGCCACCACCCGGCCCGAGACCATGCTGGGCGACACCGGCGTGGCGGTGCATCCGGACGATGAGCGCTACAGCGGTCTGGTCGGCAAGTTCGTCACCCTTCCGATCGTCGGCCGCCGCATCCCGATCGTCGCCGATGACTACGCCGATCCGACCAAGGGCTCGGGCGCGGTCAAGATCACCCCGGCGCACGACTTCAACGACTTCCAGGTCGGCAAACGCGCCGGCCTCGCGGCCCTGAACGTCATGGACGCCTTCGGCCGCATCACCGCCGCCGACACGCCCGACGTGCCCGCCGACTACGAGGGCCTCGACCGCTTCGCCGCCCGCAAGGCCATCGTCGCCCGCGCCGAAGAAAAGGGCTGGCTCAAGGAGATCGAGAAGACCCGTCACGTCATCCCGCACGGCGACCGCTCCGGCGTGGTCATCGAGCCGTGGCTGACGGACCAGTGGTACGTCGACGCCCACACGCTTGCGCAACCGGCGCTCAGGGCGGTGGAGCAGGGCGACACCACCTTCGAACCGAAGAGCTACGAGAAAATCTATTTCGAATGGCTGCGTAACATCGAGCCGTGGTGCATTTCGCGCCAGCTCTGGTGGGGTCACCGCATTCCGGCCTGGTACGGTCCGAACGGCGAGATCTACGTCGCCGAGACCGAGGAAGACGCCCGTGAACAGGCGATGTCGGACTATGACTCCGAGGTCGTCCTGACCCAGGACGAGGACGTCCTCGACACCTGGTTCAGCTCGGCCCTGTGGCCGTTCTCGACCATGGGCTGGCCCGAGAAGACCGACGACCTTGAGCGCTTCTACCCGACCTCCGATCTCGTCACCGCCGCCGACATCATCTTCTTCTGGGTCGCCCGGATGATGATGATGGGACTTCACTTCATGGATGAGGTTCCGTTCAAACGGGTGATCATCAATGGCCTGGTCCGCGACGAGAAGGGCCAGAAGATGAGCAAGTCGAAGGGGAACGTCATCGATCCCCTGACCATCATCGACGAGCTCGGCGCCGACCCGCTGCGCTTCACCATGGCCATTCTGTCGGGTACGCGCGACATCAAGTTGTCTCGCCAACGCATTGAAGGCTATCGCAACTTTGGAACCAAGCTGTGGAACGCCGCGCGCTTCTCGCAGATGAACGAGGCGCGCCGCGTCGAGGGCTTCGACCCCGCCGCCGTCGACCAGACCATCAACCGCTGGATCCGCGGCGAGCTGACCAAGGCCGAGCGTCAGGTCTCGGCCGCCATCGAGGCCGGTCGGTTCGACGACGCCGCCTCGGCCCTGTACCGCTTCGTCTGGAACGTCTTCTGCGACTGGTATCTGGAGCTGGCCAAGCCGGTCTTCACCGGCGCCGACGAGGCGGCGAAGGCCGAGACCCGGGCCATGACCGCCTGGACCCTCGACCAGACCCTGAAGCTGATGCACCCGGTCATGCCCTTCATCACCGAGGAGTTGTGGGACCAACTCGCCGCCGACGGCGCCCCCCGCGCCGAGGTGACCCTGATCGGCGCCGCCTGGCCCGACCTGCCCGAGGCCTTCATCGATCCGGCGGCCGAGGCCGAGATCGGCTGGCTGGTCGACCTCGTCACCGAGATCCGCGCCCTGCGCGCCGAGATGAACCTGGCCCCGTCGGCCAAACCGCCGCTGACCTTCGTCGCCCCCGACGCCGCGACGGCGGACCGCATCGCCCGTCATCGCGATCTGATCCTGACCCTCGCCCGGGTGTCCGAGGTGGGGACCGCCGAGACCGCGCCGGCCGGGGCGGTGACCCTCGTCTCCGGCGGCGCCACGGCGGCCCTGTCGCTGGCCGGCATCATCGACCTCGCCGCCGAACGCGCCCGGCTCCAAAAGGAGATCGCCGCCTTCGACAGCGACATCGGTCACGTCAACAAGAAGCTGGGCAATCCCAATTTCGTCGCCCGCGCCGCCCCCGAGGTCGTTGACGAGCAGCGCGAGAAACTGGCCGAGGCCGAGGCCGGCAAGGCCCGGCTGCAGGCCGCCCTGGCCCGTCTGGACGCGGTGGGGTGAGGCGCGTCCGCCTCGACCAGCTGCTGGTCTCGCGCGGCCTGGCCGAGAGCCGTTCCAAGGCGAGGGCGGCGATCGACGCCGGCGGGGTCACGTTCGACGGCCTCCCGGCCACCTCGGCCTCGCGGATGGTCGCCGACGACGCGGTCCTGACCTATGCCGACGCCCATCGCTGGGTCGGACGCGGGGCGCTCAAGCTGGATCACGCCCTGTCGCTGTGGCCGGTCGCGGTCGAGGGCCGTACGGTGCTGGACATCGGCGCCTCGACGGGCGGCTTCACCGAGGTCTGCCTCGAACGCGGCGCGGCCCGCGTCTTCGCCGTCGACGTCGGCTCGGGACAGATGCACCCCCGCGTCGCCGCCGATCCGCGGGTGATCAATCTCGAACACACCGACGCCCGCGACCTGACGCCGGCGCTGATTCCCGAGCCGCCCGGCCTGATCGTCTGCGACGCCAGCTTCATCGGCCTGGCCAAGGTTCTGCCCGCCGCCCTCGCCCTGGCCGCCCCGGGGACCGATCTCGTCACCCTGGTGAAGCCGCAGTTCGAAGCCGACCGCCCCGGCGGCGGCAATCGCCGCGGCGTGGTCAAGGACCCGGTCGCGCATCAGGCCGCCGTCGCCTCAGTCTCGACCTGGCTGGAGGGTCAGGGCTGGGCGATGCAGGCGACGACCGAAAGCCCGATCACCGGCGCCGACGGCAACGTCGAATTCCTGCTCTGGGCGAAGCGCCCCGGATAGCGCCCGATCCTGCGCTCAAGCAGCGAGCGACCGCGTCGCGAGCGCTAGCGCTCCCCTTTCAGACAAGGAAAAACCCCCGGTGGATTGCTCCACCGGGGGTCTCCGTCACATCGCCGATCGACAGGGGGGCTGAAAATAATCGGCGACGCGATTCGGTCAGTAGCGGTCCGGGCAGGACTGCTCGTAACGGGTGATGATCCGGCCGCTGCGGTCATAGCTGCGGGTCTCGATCGTGCGGCAGGCGTAGGAGTCGGGGCCATGGCCCGACTGATAGCGGCTGCCGGAACTGCGGTTGTAGTCGTAGCCCGACCGTCCGGATTCGTACCGGTCATAGCCATAGGCCTGGGACTGGTAGCCATAGGTCTGCTGCTGGCTGTAGCCATAGCCGCCGCGGTCGTCGTAGCGGCTGTCGGCCGGATAGCCGTAGCTGTCGCCATATCGGCTGTCGCCGTACTGGCTGTTATCGTAGCGGCTGTCGCTGTAGCGATAGTCCGATCCGTAGCGGTCGCAATCCCGCGCCGAGCTGCCGCCGACGCCGGCGCCGACCACGGCTCCGAGCACGCCGCCCAGCACACTGCCTTCGGTCCGACGGCCGCGCGCGCCCAGTTGGGATCCGACCACGGCCCCGAGGGTGGCGCCGACGACCGCGCCGCCGGCCTGACGGTTGTTGCGGCTGTCGCGGCATTCGTCCTGGCCGTAGCGGCCGTCGCGATATCGGTCGTCGTAGCCGTAACGGTCATTCTGGCCGTATCGGCTGTCGTAGCGATCCGCCTGGGGGTAGCGGTTGTCGTAGTCGTACGGCTGGCTGTAGGCGCCCGTGCCGTAGTTCTGCGGCCCCTGATAGGGATAGGACTGGGCCGAGGCCGAAGCCGGGGCCAGCAGCATGCCGGCGGCGGCAGCGGTGGCGGTTAGGGCGGACAGGCGGGCGAACATCGTATCGATCCTGGACTCGGTTGCAGAGGTGAAGCCCGAACGAACGGCGCCCCGGTCTGTTGCAATCACTGTTAAGGCCGCGAAGCTGAACGGCCTTTGAGTGCGTCGTTCATCTTCGTTCAGGTTTCACCCGGGGCGCGGAAGCCCTAGAAGCGCGCGATGACGGAAACGCTGACCATCACGCGCGTAGGCGGGCAGGGCGACGGGATCGCCGACACGGCCGCCGGCCCTGTCTTCGCGCCCCTGACCCTGCCGGGCGAAACCGTCCGCGCCGAGGTCCGCGACGGCCGCGCCGAAGCGGTCGAGATTGTCACCGCCAGCCCGGACCGGATCGCGCCGGTCTCGCCGCAGTACGGCGATTGCGGCGGCTGTTCCCTGCAACACTGGGCGAGCGGGCCGTATCTGGACTGGAAGCGCGAACAGGTCCGCCTCGCCCTCGCCCGGGAGGGAATTGAGACCGAGATCGAGCCGACCGTGGCTGTGCCGCCCGGCACCCGCCGCCGCCTCGCCCTGCACGCGCGGCGCGGCGACGACGGCCGCGTCATCCTCGGCTTCAAGGCGCGCAAGAGCTGGCGGCTGGTCGAGGTCAACGCCTGCCCGGTGGCCGATCCCCGGCTGGTCGCGGCCTTCCCGGCCCTGGCCCGGGTGGCCGAGCCCTTCCTCGAACACCCGAAATCCGCCCCGACCCTGCATGTGACCCTGACCCTGACCGGGCTCGACGTCGACGTGACCGGCGTCGAGCGGCGCAGCGGCGGCCTGTCCCGCGACGCCCAGATACGGGCCATCCAGGCGGCCGGTGTGGCCGATCTGGCCCGCCTCAGTCTCGCCGGCGACACGCTGGTGATGTCGCGCCAGCCCCAGATCGCCTTCGGCCCGGCCTCCGTGCCCCTGCCGGCCGGCGGCTTCCTCCAGGCCGTGCCCGAGGCCGAGGCGGCCATGGTCGCGCGCGCGGTCGAAGCCGTGCGCGGGGCGAAGAAGATCGCCGACCTGTTCTGCGGCGCCGGGACCTTCACCTTCCCGCTGGCCACGGTCGCGCCGGTGCTGGCCGCCGACTCCGCCGCGGCCTCCATCGCCGCGCTGAAGGCCGGCCTCGGCACGGCCAAAGGTCTGAAGCCGATCACCGCCGAGGCGCGCGACCTGTTCCGCCGCCCGCTCGCCCCCTACGACCTGCGCGGTTGCGACGCCATCGTGCTGGACCCGCCCCGTGCGGGGGCGCTGGACCAGACCGCCCAGCTCGGGGCGACGAAGGCGCACGCCGTCGTCTATGTCTCCTGCAACCCGGTCACCTTCGCCCGCGACGCCCGCGTGCTGATTGACGCCGGCTTCCGGCTGGAGCGGGTCACCCCGGTCGACCAGTTCCTCTGGTCCGCCCACGTCGAGCTGGTCGGGGTGTTCCGACGCTAGTCACCCCGCGATACCTTCCGCCGCGAGGGGCGAAAGGAGAGCTTGGTCGAACAGGTCCAGCTGCGGCCTCATCTCCGGCGGAACCCGGAATTTTGTCTCGTCCAGCACATGTCGCGGGCCATCCAGCCCATAGCGTTTGACCGCTGCCCGGAACCGCGCGGCGATCAGCTCGGCCACCGGCCCGGTCCCCTTCATCCGCTGGTTCCAGTCGGGATCGTAATCGCGCCCGCCGCGTGTCTGGCGGATCAGCGACATGACCCGCGCCGCCCGCTCGGGCCGGGCGTCGGCCAGCCACTCGCGGAACAGGTCCTTGATCTCCAGCGGCAGGCGCAGCGTCACATACATGGCCGAGGTCGCGCCCGCCTTCGCCGCCGCCTCCAGCACCGATTCCAGCTCATGGTCGTTCAGCCCCGGGATGACCGGCGCGAACCCGACCCCGACCGGGCATCCCGCCTCGGCCAGCCGGCTGATCGCCTCCAGCCGCTTCGCCGGCGTCGAGGCGCGCGGCTCCATCGCCCGGGCGAGGCCCCGGTCGAGGGTGGTGATCGAGACGAAGGCCGAGGCCAGTCCCTCGCGCCCCATCGACCCCAGGATGTCGGCGTCGCGGCCGATCAGCACCGACTTGGTGATGATGCTGAACGGGTGGCGGAAGCGCTGCATGACTTCGAGAATCGACCGCGTCGATCCCAGCTCGCGCTCGACCGGCTGATAGGGGTCGGTGTTGCCGCCTATGTGGATGCGCTTGCAGACATATCGCGGCTTGCAGAGTTCCTGCTCCAGCAGACGCGCGGCCCCGGGTTTGAAGAAGATCCGGCTCTCGAAATCCAGGCCCGGGGATAGGCCCATCCAGGCATGGGACGGACGGGCGTAGCAGTAGATACAGCCATGTTCGCAGCCCTTGTAGGGGTTGATGGACCGGTCGAAACCGATGTCCGGACTGGTGTTCCTGGCGATGATCGTCCGGGCGTGCTCGGGCGTCAGGGTGGTGCGCAGCGGAGCCGCCCCGGCGTCGTCGCCGGTCCAGCCATCATCGAAAGCCTCGACCGTCTCCGGTTCGAACCGCCCGGTCGCATTCGACCGCGCCCCCCGTCCCTTCGCCGCTTCAGCCATGAGGGAAGCGTACCGGAGAGACGGAACAAAGCAAGAACATTTTTCGGAACCCGGACACGCGGCCCGGGCGGCGTTTTGCGGCCAGACCCTGCTGCGCCGAGGGGCTTCGCAAGGCCGCCTGCTTCGCCCGAATGTCCGGAGGGGGGGCCTGACCTGCGAAGCCCGTCAGGGCGAAGCAGGATGGTGCGGATGAGAGGACTCGAACCTCCACGCCTTGCGGCGCTGGAACCTAAATCCAGTGCGTCTACCAGTTCCGCCACATCCGCATAGGTCCGGTCCGGGTGGTAGGCGGAGCGGCGCTTTCGGGCAAGTCCCGGACGGCGGCCGGTCGTCGGCGAACGGAGAAATGCGCCAAACCGGCTGGCCAATCCGTTCACCATGTGGATAGTTGCGCGCCTCAAACGGGGTTGAGGGGAATCCGAATGGCGAACAGCGCGAGCTCGATGCAGGGCTTTTACGACGGCGTGACCAACGTCAGCGACTTCATCTGGGGCGGCACCTGGCACGGGGAGCAGGTCCTGCTGTTCCCGCCGATGGTCGTCATCCTGCTGGGCGTCGGCATCTGGATCATGATCGGCCTGCGCTTCTATCCGATCACCCATCTGGGTCAGGCCTTCGCCGGGCTGTTCGCGCGCAACACCGGCAAGGAAAAGGGCGAGATCTCGCCGTTCGCCGCCCTGTCCACCGCCCTGTCGGGCCAGGTCGGCACCGGCAACCTCGCCGGCGTCGCCACCGCCATCACCCTCGGCGGCCCGGGCGCCCTGTTCTGGATGTGGGTCACCGCCCTGATCGGCATGTCCCTGGCCTTCGCCGAGGGCTCCCTCGCCATCCGCTTCCGCGAGAAGGGGCCCGACGGCCAATATCGCGGCGGCCCGATGAATTACATCCGCAACGGCCTTGGCAAGAAATGGGGCTGGCTGGCGGTTGTCTTCTGCATTGGCCTGCTGTTCTCATCGATCGCCACCGGCAACATGATCCAGGCCAACTCCTTCGCCGACTCCTTCAGCGGCCTGACCGGCCTGCCGGAATGGGGTTCGGGCATCGTGGTCGCGGTGGCCGTGTTCGCGGTGATCATCGGCGGCATCAAGTCGATCGGCGCCATCGCCGAGAAGATCGTGCCGGTCATGGCCCTGGTCTATCTGCTGATGGCCTTCATCGCCCTGGCGCTGAACTTCACCGCCATCCCGGGGGCCTTCGCCACCATCTTCGAGAGCGCCTTCACCGGCCACGCCGCCGCCGGCGGCTTCGTCGGCGCGGGCATGATCCTCGCCATCCGCTCCGGCGTCGCCCGCGGCCTGTTCTCCAACGAGGCCGGCCAGGGCTCGACCCCGATCGCCCACGCCGTGGCCCAGACCGACGATCCCGCCCGCCAGGGCCGGTTCGCCATGATGGGCACCTTCATCGACACCATCATCATCTGCACGGCCACCGGCCTGGTCATGCTGGCGGTGCAGGGGGCCTTCCCCCACACCGGCGCCGACGGCGCCGTGGTGATGCAGAACACCGTCTGGACCTCGGACCTGCGCGGCTTCGCCATGACCGAGGCGGCCTATGCGACGGCCTTCCCGATGATCCTGTTCGGCACGGTGACCCTCGGCGGCCTCGTCGCCTCGATCGCCCTGATCCTGTTCGTCTTCACCACCCTGATCACCTGGGGCTACTATGGCGAGCGGGCCGCGACCTATCTGTTCGGCATGAAGCTGGCCATTCCGTTCCGCCTCTTCTGGGTGGTGATGATCTTTGTCGGGTCCTTCCAGGAGATCGAGCTGGTCTGGCGTCTCGGCGACATCGCCAACGCCGCCATGGCCCTGCCCAACCTGATCGCCCTGGCCCTGTTGTCGGGGGTCGTCTTCGCCCTTGCGCGCGGCGACCGGACCGCCGGCAAGGATCACGACTAATCAGCCACGCCCGGGCCGTTCGCGGCCCGGGCCTTTATTCGACGGGTGCAACTCGCCGCGCCTTCACATGAGAGGCGGCCGGTCCTGATCGTGTCGCCCGCAAGGGAGTAGACAGTTGGCAGGAAACATCTCGGCGCCGGGTCAGGCGCGCTGGTCCTCGAAGGCCGCCTTCATCCTCGCGGCCACCGGCTCGGCCGTCGGCCTCGGCAATCTCTGGCGCTTCCCGACCGAGGCCGGCAGCAACGGCGGCGGCGCCTTCGTGCTGCTCTACATCCTCTGCGTCGTCCTGATCGCCCTGCCGCTGCTGCTGGCCGAGAGCCTGATCGGCCGCCACGGCCAGCGCTCGACCATCACCAGCGCCTCCTATCTGGCGCGCCAGTCGGGGGCCAGTCCGGCCTGGAGCCTGCTGGCGATCGTCGGCCTGATCGCCAACACCGCCATCCTGACCTTCTACTGCGTCGTCGCCGGCTGGGTGATCTATTTCGTCGGGACCAGCGCGGCTGATCTGGTCGGCGCGATCAGCGGCGGAGAGCCGCTGCGGGGCGCCTATGGCGAGCAGGCGGTCGAACAGATCCAGCAGATGATGCCGACCCTGTTCGCCGATCCGGTCCTGCTGGTCGGTCTGCAACTGGCCTTCGTCGTCATCACCGTCTGGATCGTCGCCCGCGGCGTCAAGGGCGGCATCGAGGTGGCGGCCACCTGGCTGATGCCGGCCTTCTTCTTTCTGCTGATCGGCATCACCGTCTATGCGGCCATCATCGGTGATTTCGCCGCGGCCCTGGCCTTCCTGTTCACCCCCGACTTCGAGCGCGCGCTGGAGCCGGGCGTGCTCAGCTCGGCCCTCGGCCAGGCCTTCTTCTCGCTCAGCCTCGGCGGCGGGGCCATGATCGCCTACGGGGCCTATGCCTCGCGCGACACCAACCTGGCCCAGACCTCGGGCATGATCGCCTTCGCCGACACCGGCGTGGCCATCATCGCCGGCCTCGCCATCTTCCCGATCGTGTTCAGCGTCGGGATGGAGCCGAATGCCGGCCCGACCCTGATGTTCCAGACCATGCCGGCGGCCTTCCACGCCATGCCCGGCGGCGCCATCGTCGGTCTCGCCTTCTTCATCCTCGCCCTGTTCGCCGCGCTGACGTCCTCGGTCTCACTGCTCGAGATTTCGGTCGGCTGGATCACGGAAAAGTTCGGCGTTTCGCGCGTCAAGGCCGCGGTCGGCATGGGCGTGCTGATCTTCCTGATCGGCCTGCTGTCGGCCCTGTCGTTCAATGTTCTGGCTGATCAGCGGCCGCTCGCCTTCGTTCAGGGCTTCGAGACCGCCACCTGGTTCGACGCCATCGACGGCGTCACCGGCCGGCTGCTGCTGCCGCTCTCCGGCCTGATCACGGCCGTTTTCATCGGCTGGGTCGCCGACCGCAAACTGGTCAACGCCGAAACCGGTCTGAGCGGCGGCGGCCTCGCCGCCTGGCGCTTCCTCGTCGCCTGGCTGTGTCCGCTGGCGGTGTTCGCCATCCTCGTCATCGGCCTGTTCCCGCAGCTGCTGGGATAGGATCGGACGGCTCGAACAGAAAACGGCCCGGACGCGAGTCCGGGCCGTTTTTTGTTGGGCGATCAGCGGGCCGCGCCGGCTCCCTCCAACCCGCATGACGGGGCGGGCGTGGGGCAGGGCGCGCACCGGAATTGAGAAAGGCCCGGGCAACCGCCCGGGCCTTTCCTGTCCGACGCCGATGGTCCGGCGTCAGTCGTCCTTCTGATTGTCCACGCCGCTGCCGAAGGCCTCGGCCGGGGTCGACATCGTGGTCTCCTCGGTGATGTCGATGCCCTTGGCCAGCTTCGAATGCCAGAAGCCGTAGGCGGCGTAGATCACGGCGCCGACAGCCGCGTAGCAGCCGAGGATGGTCAGCGGCAGCGGATTGCCGTCCATCGCGTGCTGGATCATCGGCCAGAAGTTGAAGGCCGCCAGCGACAGGCAGGCGAGGATGCCGGCGACGGCGGTGGCGATGCCGCCCGGCACCTTGAACGGGCGCTCCATCTCCGGATGCTTGATGCGCAGGAAGATCACGCTCAGGCAGACGATCGAGAAGGCCACGGCCGTGCCCAGCGACACCAGGTCGCCGAGGATCGAGATGGGCAGGAAGGACGCCGCCACGGCGATCAGGACGCCCAGCAGGATGGTGCCGATCCACGGGGTGCGGAACTTCGGATGGATGACGGCGAAGGCGCGCGGCAGCAGGCCGTCGCGGGCCATGGTGTAGAAGATCCGCGTCTGGCCGTAGCACAGCACCAGCATGACCGAGGACAGGCCGGTGATGGCGCCGATCTTGATCAGGAAGCTGATCAGGTTCAGCGGGCTGCCGTCCGGAGTCATGAGCGGCGTGTCGGCCCATTCCAGACCCATGCGGTCGATGGCGACCGCCACCGGCGCCGGACTGGCCAGCTCGAGATAGGGCACCACGCCGGTCATGACCGCCGCGACGGCCATGTAGATCAGGGTGCAGACGACCAGGGCGCCGAGGATGCCGACGGGCACGTCCTTGGACGGGTTCTTGGCCTCGGCCGCCGCGGTCGAGACCGCTTCAAAGCCGACATAGGCGAAGAAGATGATCGAGGCCCCGCGCAGGATGCCGCTGCCGCCATATTCGCCGAACTTGCCGGTCGTGTTCTCCGGGATGAAGGGCACCCAGTTGGCCGGGTTGATGTACTGGATCCCCACCGCGATGAAGGTCAGCAGCACGACGATCTTGATCATCACGATGATGTTGTTGATCGAGGCCGACTCGCTGACGCCCAGCACCAGCAGGCTGCAGACCGCGGCGATGCCGACGGCGGCGACCAGGTTGAAGGTGCCGGTCAGCGGGAAGCTGGCGACTCCCGCGTCCGAGGTCACGGCCTGGATCAACGGCGTGGCCCAGGAGGGACCTTCGCCGCCCGCATACTGGATCATCGGGAACAGGCCGTCGGCCACCCCGAAGTCGCGCAGGATCGACACCACATAGCCGGACCAGCCGACCGCCACGGTCGAGGCCGCGACGCCGTATTCCAGCACCAGCAGCCAGCCCATGATCCAGGCGAAGACCTCGCCCAGGGTGCCATAGGCATAGGTATAGGCCGAGCCGGACACCGGCATGGTCGAGGCCAGTTCGGCGTAGCACAGCCCGGCGAGACCGCAGGCGATGCCGGCGACGACGAAGCTGAGCATGATGGCCGGACCCGCATGGGCCGCGGCGACCTGTCCGGTCAGGACGAAGATGCCGGCGCCGATGATGGCGCCGATGCCCAGACTCATCAGATTGATGGGGCCCAGCGATCGCTTCAGCTCGCTCTTGGCGGCCTCCTTCTGGATCTGGGCGACGGATTTCTTGAGGAAGAGCCGGTTCCCCGGCGGGCGACCCGCAACGGCCATTGATGTCTTGTCCAACCGTGCGCCCCTCCCTTGAGTCGGCCGACCACGACAGCGCGACGTTTAGGCGCGCCCTCTTGGCTGTCAACGGAGCAATTTCCGGTCAGCCGTCGGACACGGCTTTCCCCTGTCGTCGACGGCCGATAGACCGCTGACGATGCTGCCGATCCACGCCGTTCTGGAGCCGTTGAAGGCCGCGCTTGCGGCGGGGAGCGTCGCCGTGCTCGCGGCCCCGCCGGGGGCCGGCAAGACGACGGTCGTGCCGCTGGCCCTGCTGGACCAGCCGTGGCTTAACGGCGGCAGGATTCTGGTGCTGGAGCCCCGACGGCTGGCGGCGCGCGCGGCGGCCGAGCGCATGGCCTCCACCCTCGGCGAGAAAGCCGGCGAGACCGTCGGCTACCGCACCCGCTTGCAGAGCCGCATCGGGCCCGCGACCCGCATCGAGGTGATCACCGAGGGGGTCTTCACGCGGATGATCCTCGACGATCCCGCCCTAGAGGGCGTCGGCGCGGTCCTGTTCGACGAATTCCACGAGCGCAGTCTCGACGCCGACCTCGGCCTGGCCCTGGCGCGCGAGGCCCAGGGCCTGCTGCGCGACGACCTGCGGATCGTCGTCATGTCGGCCACCCTCGACATCGCCGGCGTCGCCCGACTGCTGCAAGACGCCCCGGTGATCGAAGCCGAGGGCCGGATGTTCCCGGTCGAGACCCGCCACCTCGGCCGCAACGCCGCCGAACGGTTCGAGGACGCCATGGCCCGCGCGGTCCTGCAGGCGCTGGGCGAGCAGACCGGCTCGGTGCTGGCCTTCCTGCCGGGGCAGGGCGAGATCCATCGCACCGCCCAGCGTCTGGCCGAGCGCCTGCGCGACCCCGCCGTCGACGTCGTCCCGCTGTATGGCGCGCTCGACAAGGCGGTGCAGGACCGCGCCATCGAACCGGCGGCGCCCGGCCGCCGCAAGGTCGTGCTGGCCACCTCGGTGGCCGAGACCAGCCTGACCATCGAGGGCGTGCGCGTGGTGATCGACGGCGGCCTGTCCCGCGTGCCCAGGTTCGAACCGTCGAGCGGCCTGACCCGGCTGGTCACCGTTCGCGTCAGCCGCTCCTCGGCCGAGCAGCGCCGCGGCCGGGCCGGGCGCACCGAACCGGGCGTCTGCTACCGGCTGTGGGACGAGGAGGCCACGCGCGGCCTCGTCCCCCATCAGCGGCCGGAAATCCTTGAAGCCGACCTGACCGCCTTCGCCCTCGACCTCGCCCGCTGGGGCGCGCGGATCACGGAGGGCCTCGCCCTGCTGGACCAGCCGCCGGCCGGCGCCTTCGCCGAGGCTCGCAAGACGTTGCGCCGCCTCGACGCCCTCGACGAAACGGGCGGCCTGACCGACCACGGCCGTCGCCTGACCCGCATCCCCCTGCCGCCGCGTCTGGCCCATATGATCGCCGTCGCCGCCGACGCAGGCGACGCCGCCCTCGGCGCCCGCATCGCCGCCGTGCTGTCCGAGCCGGGGCTCGGCGGAAACGATCCCGACCTGCGCGAGCGCCTGCGCAGCCTCGATCGTGACCGGTCCCAGCGCGCCCGCGACGCCGCCAAACTGACCGACCGCTGGGCCCGCGCCGCCGGGGGCGAGCAGGGGGGCGAGTCCGACCCCGGCGCCCTGCTGGCCGAGGCCTTCCCCGAGCGCGTGGCCAAAGCCCGCGGCAAGCCGGGCGAGTTCCTGCTGGCATCGGGCCGCGGCGCCTTCCTCGATCCGACGGACCTGCTGGCGCGCGAGCCGTGGCTGGCGGTGGCCGAACTGGGCGGCGGAGACGCCCGCGACCGCATCCGCCTCGCCGCGCCGCTCGACCCGGCCGCCCTCGAACACCGCCTCGAGATCGAGGACCGCCTGACCCGCGAACCGTCCGGCCGGATGGTCCTGCGCCGCATCCGCCGCATCGGCGCCATCGTCGTCGACGAAAAGATCGTCGGTGCCCCGGACCGGAGCCAGATCACCGCCGCCCTGAAGACCGAGGTCGAACGCGACGGTCTCAAGGCCCTGCGTTGGGGCGACCGCGCCTCGGCCCTGCGCGCCCGGCTGGCCTTTCTGCGCGGCCTCGACGACGCCTGGCCCGACGTCTCCGACTCGGGCCTCGCCGTCGACCGCGAAACCTGGCTGTGGCCGCTGCTGGACGGCGTCCAGTCGCTGGAGGCCATTCCCGACGCCGCCCTCGAACAGGGCCTGCGCGCCCTGATCCCGTGGGACCGCCAGCGCGCCCTCGACGAGCTCGCCCCGGCCCGGCTGGAGACCCCGCTCGGCTCGGCCGCCATCGACTACGCCGCCGACGGCGGGCCGCGCGTCGACATCCGCGTGCAGGAGCTGTTCGGCGTCACCGCCCATCCGGCCGTCGGCGGCGGCCGCGTCCCGCTGACCCTCGCCCTGCTGTCGCCGGCCCGCCGTCCGGTGCAGGTGACGAAGGACCTGCCCGGCTTCTGGGCCGGCAGCTGGGCCGCCGTCCGCGCCGACATGCGCGGCCGCTACCCGCGCCACCCGTGGCCGGAAGACCCGACGCAGGCCGAGCCGACGTCGCGCGCCAAGCCGCGCGGGACCTGACGCCTCACGAGGCGCTGTTCAGCAGCCTTCCATAGCTGTCGACGAGGCTGGAATAGGTCGGCACGAACATCACCGTCGCCCCGCCGCCGCTGGCCACCGGCGCCTTGATCTCGAAATGCAGGTGGATCGTCGTGGCGTTGCCGCCGAAGTCGTTGGACACCTTGCCCAGATGCTGCCCGCGCGTGACGTCGCGCGACGCCGGCGTCGGGAACAGGGCGTTCACCCCCGCCATGTCGAGATGCAGATAGCGATAGATGCGCCCGGAATCGCCCAGCAGAGTGACGGTGTAGCTGCCGATCGAGGTGACCCGCCCGCTCTCGGCCGCCACCGCCCAGTGCACCTTCTTCTCGCAGGTGGCGGGGCGGATATCCTGCCCCTGATGGCCCTTGCCGGCCGGGCACTGGCCGTTGACCCACGACCGCGTCTCGCAGAAATTGTCGCGCCACGGATAGGCGTAGTTGCGCGCGTCGCACTGGCCGCCGGGTCCGGGCGCCAGATAGCCGCCATAGCCATAGACCTGGGAGTTGGCGAAGGCCGGCGCCGCCTCCATCGGAAACCGCATGCCGGCGGCCCACAGGGTCGCGTCGGTCGCCCCCGACCCCGAGCCCGGATACAGCGCCCCGCCCGGCTCATGCGGCCACGAGACCGGCTCGGGCGCCGGCGGGGTCTCGGGCTCCGGCTCCGGCGCGTCCGGATCGCCGGGCAGGGGCTCTTCCACCGGGTTCGGATCGCCGGTCTCGGGCGAGCCCGTCTGCTGACAGCCGCCCGGCGCGCAGGCCGTCAGCGTCAGCAGCAGCCCCGCGAGCGCCAGCCGCCTCACGCCCCACCCCCGCCGATCAGCTGCAGCCCGGCCGCAAAGGTTATGGCGTCCGCCTCGGTGCAGGCCGGCGCGCCCTCGCACAGGAAGCTGACATTGTAGGCCGCCCCGAAGCGGCTGAAGGTGACGTCGACCCCGTACTCCGTCCGTTCGGTGCGGACATTGGTCAGGCCGCGGCTCCGCGCCAGCGCCAGGGCCCGCCCAGCCGCGTCGGGGATCTGCGCCGCGGCGATGCGCGGCCCCCGCGCCGCCTTCACCGGAGCCGCCCGCGCCGCCGCCGTCGGTGCGGCGGTCGTCGCCGGAGCGATCTGCGGCCCCGTCGTCCCCAGCGGCGACTGGAAGGCCTTGGTCGCGCCGTAGATCTCGATGATCTGCTCGCCGCGCTGCACCGTTATCATATAGAAGCGGTCGCCGCCGTTGAACTCGGCCGACCCCAGCAGGCCGACCTCGCCCGGCGCCAGCACCGGCACCGCCGAGGCGTTGACCTCCTGCATGAAGTTCGCGCTCTTGTTCTGCGCCAGAACCCCGCGCAGTCGCGCCGCCACGGGATCCTGCCGCGCCTGCGCCAGGGCTGCATTGTCGACCCGGCTTCGGGTCAGGGCCACCTGGGTGGCGGCTGTCGGCGACGGCGGAGGCTGCTGCGACGTGGCGACGCCGGCGAAGGCTGCGGCCACGACGACGCAACCGGCCAGGCTCCAGTTTCGGATGCTCATGAGGAACCCCTCCCGAACGTCACCATAGCGGCGTTATGCGAGATTGACGAGATCGCCTCCGGCCGCGCTTGCCTTTTGTCCCCAAGCCGCCTACATGCCCGCCCACTTCACACGCAGGCGTGGCGCTGACGGGGAGACATCCCGTCCGCTCCAATCCGAGGACTTCGGTCTTTACAGCGCCTGCGGCGGATCAATCGGATAAAGGACTACCCCTCATGGCTCTGCCTGAATTCTCCATGCGTTCGCTGCTCGAAGCCGGCGCCCACTTCGGCCACCAGACGCACCGGTGGAACCCGAAGATGGAGCGCTACATCTTCGGCTCGCGCTCGAACATCCACATCATCGACCTGTCGCAGTCGATCCCGCTGCTGCACCAGGCCCTCGTCGCCGTGCGCGAAGTGGCCGCCAAGGGCGGGCGCGTCCTGTTCGTCGGAACCAAGCGCCAGGCCGCCGAGCCCGTCGCCGAGGCCGCCCAGCGCTGCGCCCAGTATTACATGAACAACCGCTGGCTTGGCGGCACCCTGACCAACTGGCGCACCGTGTCGGGCTCGATCGCCCGCCTGCGCGAGCTGGAAGGCCTGCTGGAAACCGGCGGCGAAGGCCGGGTCAAGAAAGAGCTGCTGAACCTGCAGCGCGAGAAGGACAAGCTCGAGCTGTCGCTGGGCGGCATCAAGGACATGGGCGGCATCCCCGACATCATGTTCGTGATCGACACCAACAAGGAGGCCATCGCCATCCTTGAGGCCCGCAAGCTGAACATCCCGATCATCGCCATCCTCGACACCAACTCCGATCCGGACGGGATCACCTATCCGATCCCGGGCAACGATGACGCCGCCCGCGCCATCCAGACCTATTGCGATCTGATCGCCGACGCCGTCCTCGACGGCCTGGCCGCCGGCGCCGCCTCTTCGGGCGTGGATCTGGGCGCTTCGGAGAACCCGGACGAGCCGATGCTGCGCGAAGCCAAGGCCCCCAAGGCCAAGGCTGAAGCCGACGCCGTCCCGGCCGAGGCCGCGGCCGTCGCCGAGGAAATGATCGCCGCCGCCGAACCGGCCGCCAAGCCGGCCGCCGCCGAAGCCGCCGCTGAAGTTGCTGAGCCGGCCGTCGCCGACGAAGCCGCCCAGGCCGCCACGTCGGAAGCCAACGACGCCGTCGAAACCGAGAAGGCCGCGGTCTAAACGACCCCGACTTTCCACCGACGGCGAAACTGACATACGGCCGGGCTAAACGCCCGGCCGTTCCCGCATACGAATACCAAGGAGATACCCCCATGGCCGAGATCACAGCCGCCCTCGTGATGGAACTGCGCGCCAAGTCCGGCGTCGGCATGATGGACTGCAAGAAGGCCCTGCAAGAGACCGACGGCGACATCAACGCCGCGATCGACTGGCTGCGCGCCAAGGGCCTGTCCAAGGCCGCCAAGAAAGCCGACCGCGTCGCCGCCGAGGGCCTCGTCGCCGTCGCCTCGAAGGAAGTTGGAGCCGGTGAAGTCGGCGCCGCCATCGAGTTCAACGCCGAGACCGACTTCGTCGCCCGCAACGACCTGTTCCAGAACGCCGCCAAGCGCTTCGCCGAACTGGGCCTCGAGCACGCCACCGTCGAAGGCCTGCACGGCGCCGAACTGGAAGCCGGCAAGTCGGTCCAGGACGAGGTCACCAACCTGATCGCCACCGTCGGCGAGAACATGCAGCTGCGCCGCGCCGCCCGCCTGTCGGTCGACGAGGGCGTCGTCGCCTCCTACGTGCACAACGCCGTCTCGCCGGGCCTCGGCCGTATCGGCGTGCTGGTCGCCCTGCACGGCGGCGGCGACAAGGCCGCCCTGCGCGAACTGGGCCGCAAGATCGCCATGCACGTGGCGGCGACCGCTCCGCTGTCGCTGAACACGGACGATCTGGACCCGGCCGCGGTCGAGAAGGAACGCGAAGTCCTGACCGAAAAGGCCAAGGAAGAAGGCAAGCCGGAAGCCATGATCGCCAAGATCGTGGAAGGCCAGATCAACAAGTTCCAGAAGGACGTGGTGCTGACCAAGCAGCCGTTCGTCATGAACCCGGACGTGACCATCGAACAGCTGGTCGCTGACACCGGCAAGGAACTGGGCTTCCCCGGCCTGCACCTCGCCGGCTTCGTCCGCCTCGCCCTCGGCGAAGGCGTCGAAAAGGTCGAAGGCCCCGACTTCGCCGCCGAAGTCGCCTCCATGACCGGCGGCCAGTAAGGCTTTCATCCCTCTCAGGGACGAAACAGAATGGGGTCGGCGACTCGGGTCGCCGGCCCCTTTTCTTTGGCGGCCGAGGAAAGACCCATGCCGGAAGATGATCTGGAGCCTGACGAGGACGGCGGCGGCTACGACGTCGACGACTGGTCCCGACTGAAGCCCTTCAACGCGGCGGTGGCTGCGCTCGAGGACGTCCAGGCGAAACGCGCCGTCTTCGCCCTCGCCGAAACCGATGACCCCCGCACCATCCCGATGGACCTGCCGCAGCCGGTGATCTGGTGGGAGGCCGACGGCGAACAGGCGGCCGTGGCCGTCCAGGCCGAGAGCCATCTGGGCCCCGACGGCGAGGAAATGGAAGTCCTCGGCCTGATCCTGCCGGACGGCGGCGGCGCCGTGGCCCTGCTTGAGGACGTCGACCTGGTGGACGCGGCCGATCCCGTCTGGCGCAAGCTGGTTTCGGAGGCGATCGACCCGGACGCGGCCGGGGACTGAAGAGGTTGCGCACTGAAGCGGCCGGGTCGTTGATCTCCCTTTGCACTGCACCGCTTGATCGCGTCATATCGCGCCTTCAACGATTCAGGGGATCATCCATGCGTCTGGCCGCCTTGTTGTCCGCGACCGCCCTCGTGCTCGCCATGCCCGTCGCCGCCCAGGAGGTGGATCGGGTCGCCATCAACGGCATCATCGATCAGGGCTTCAACCACAGCGAGGTGATGCAGACCGCCGCCCACCTGACCGACCGCATCGGCGGCCGCATGACCAACTCCCCCCAGATGCGCGAGGCCGAGGCCTGGACGCAGCAGCGCTTCCGCGACTGGGGCCTGTCCAACGTCCGCGCCGAGGGCTTCGAGTTCGGCCGCGGCTGGTCGATCGTCCGCTCCAGCGCCCGCATGACCGCGCCGCGCCCGATCGACCTGCGCGCCATCCCGATCGCCTGGACCCCCGGCACCAACGGCGTGATCAGCGGCGACATCGTCGTCGCCCCGATCGCCAGCCCCGGCGATTTCGAAGCCTGGCGCGGCAAGCTGCGCGGCAAGATCGTCCTGATCAGCAAGCCCGACACCGGCTCCGAGCCGACCGAGCCGGCCTTCAAACGCTGGACCGATGAAGAGCTGGCCGGTCGCAACACCTACGTGCTGCCGCGCACAGACCCCGACGCCGCCGAGCGCGCCGCCCGCTCGGGCCGCGCCGACTTCGCCGGCCGCATGGACGCCTTCCTCGCAGAGGAGGGCGCCATCGCCTGGGTGCGGATGTCGAACCGCGACGGCGGCCTGTTGCACGGCACGGGCTACACCTACCAGGTCGGCGCCACCCCGACCGTCCCGGGCATGGAGCTGGCCGCCGAGGACTATCGCCGCCTCGCCCGTCTGGCCCGCGCCGATGCGTCGCCGAGGCTGGAGCTGATGAGCGAGGTCCGCTTCCACGACGACGACGTCAACGCCTACAACATCCTCGCCGACATCCCGGGCACGGGCCGCACCGACGAATACGTCATGGCCGGCGCCCACCTCGACAGCTGGGTGGCCTCGGATGGCGCGGTCGACAACGCCGCCGGCAGCGCCGTGGTCATGGAGGCCGCGCGCATCCTCAAGGCCATGAACGTCCGGCCCAAACGCACCATCCGCTTCGCCCTGTGGAGCGGGGAAGAGCAGGGCATCCTCGGCTCGCTCGCTTATGTGGACCGGCATCTGGCGACCCGCGCCCCGCTGGGCGATCCCGAGCTGGACGCGCGGCCGAACAACCAGACCTGGCGGGCCCGCTGGCCGATCCAGCCGCGCGAGGGCTACAGCGACCTCGTCGCCTACTTCAACCTCGACAACGGCTCGGGCAAGATCCGCGGCATCAACGCCGAAGGCAATGTCGCCGCCGCCCCGATCTTCGAGGACTGGCTCGAGCCTTTCGCCAGCATGGGGGCCTCGACCGTGTCGCTGCGCAACTCGGGCGGCACCGACCACGTCTATATGCAGACCGTCGGCGTGCCCGGCTACCAGTTCATCCAGGACCCGCTCGACTACGGCAGCCGGCTGCACCACACCTCGATCGACAGCTATGACCACCTGCGCCCCGATGACCTGCGTCAGGCGGCGGTGATCCTCGCCAGCGTCCTGCTCAGCGCCGCCAACAGCGACGAGCCCCTGCCGCGCATGCCCCTGCCGACCCGGCCGACGGCCAGCGATCCGTTCGCCTGGTAGGATAGCGGACGCCCAATGGGGGCGCGACACCGGGAACAGCTTCTCCCGTCGCGCCCCAGCCGCTAAGGCATCCCCATGATCGGCAAACTCAACCACGTCGGCGTCGCTACGCCTTCCATCGAGGCCAGCGTCGCCCTGTACCGGGACCTGCTCGGCGCGACGAAGGCGCATGACCCCTTCGACCTGCCGGCCCAGGGCGTTCGGGTCTGTTTCATCGACCTGCCCAACGCCCAGATCGAACTGATCGAGCCGCTCGGCGACGACAGCCCGATCCACGGCTTCCTCGCGAAAAATCCGAAGGGCGGCCAGCACCACGTCTGTTTCGAGGTCGAGGACATCCTCGCCGCCCGCGACGCGCTGCGGGCCAAAGGCGCGACGATCCTCGGCACGGGCGAACCGCGCATCGGCGCCCATGGCACGCCCATCCTCTTCGTCCATCCGAAGGACATGGGCGGGGTGCTGGTCGAGCTGATGGAAACGCCAAGAGACGGAGCCCACTGACATGCCCATCGGTCCCTTCACCATGGTGGCGATCTACATCGTCTGCTGGTGGGTCGTGCTCTTCTCCATCCTGCCGCTGGGCATGAACCAGGCCGACCAGGAGCGCCCGACCGACGGGGCCCAGTGGGGCGCCCCGGTCAGGCCGCAACTCAAGCGCAAATTCATCACCACCAGCTGGGTCTCGCTGATCGTCTGGGTCCTGGTCATGGTGCTGGTCTTCACCGGCTGGATGCCGCTGCCCGACCTCGCCCCGCCGGCCGGGACCCCGGTCCGGTGACCGACCGGCTGTTCCTGCTCAATCCCGGCTGGACCGACGACCTCGGCGGCCCGTGGTACTGCCCCGCCGGCGCCGTGATCGAGGGCGTCCTCGCCTTCCATCCCGACCTGATGGCGCAGCTTGACATCACCCGCCTCGACCACCCGCGCCCGCGTCAGCCGGTCATCGATCTGGTCGGCGAAGACCACCAGAGCTGCCCCATCCTCGTGCTCGACGACGCCTTCGACTGGCCCGAGGCTGAAACCAGCGCGGCCACCGGCCGCCGCTTCCTGCAGGACGAGGCCATCATCCCGTACCTCGCCGCGCGCTACGGCGTCAGCCGGCCGCATCCATAGGGGAGGGGTGAGGGTCGAGGGGCGAGTTCGTCAGCGCTCGTGCGCCGGACGTTTCGCCGATATCAGCACACGACCTTCCGCATCCCTGAACCCTCGCCCCTCGACCCTCGTCCCTCGCCCCTAATCTCGCCTAGCTTTCGCCCCGTCCTCCCGGCTAAAGCACGTGTCCCACGCCTCCATGCCGGATTCCGCCCATGCGCCTGTCGCGCTACTTCCTGCCCACGCTGAAAGAGGCGCCCTCGGACGCCCAGATCGTCTCGCATCAGCTGATGCTGCGCGCCGGCCTGATCAAACAGGAGGCCGCCGGCATCTACGCCTGGCTGCCGCTGGGCCTGCGGGTGCTGCGCAAGATCGAGCAGATCGTGCGCGAGGAGCAGGTCCGGGCCGGGGCGGTCGAACTGCTGATGCCGACCCTCCAGCTCGCCGACCTGTGGCGCGAGTCGGGCCGCTACGACGCCTACGGCCCCGAGATGCTGCGCATCACCGACCGCCACGAGCGTGAGCTCCTCTACGGCCCGACCAACGAGGAGATGATCACCGACATCTTCCGCGGCTATGTGAAGAGCTACAAGGCGCTGCCGCTCAACCTCTTCCACATCCAGTGGAAGTTCCGCGACGAGCGCCGCCCCCGGTTCGGCGTCATGCGCGGCCGCGAATTCCTGATGAAGGACGCCTACAGCTTCGACATCGACGAGGCCGCCGCGCGCAAATCCTACAACCGGATGTTCGTCGCCTACCTCAACACCTTCGCCCGCATGGGGCTGAAGGCCGTGCCGATGCGCGCCGACACCGGCCCGATCGGCGGCGATCTGAGCCATGAGTTCATCGTCCTGGCCGACACCGGCGAGAGCGCCGTCTTCTGCGACCGCAAGCTGGTCGAGATGCCGGTCCCCGGCGGCGACGTCGACTGGGACGACCTGCAATCAATCGTTGATCAGCGAACCGCGCTCTACGCCGCGACCGAGGAAATGCACGACGCCGCCGCGTTCGAGAGCCAGACCCCCGAGGGCGACCGCCTCTCGGCCCGCGGCATCGAGGTCGGCCACATCTTCTATTTCGGCACCAAATACTCCGCCCCGATGAAGGCGAAGGTCGCCGGTCCCGACGGCAGGGATACGGAGGTCCACATGGGCTCCTACGGCGTCGGCGTCTCGCGCCTCCTGGGCGCCATCATCGAGGCCGGTCACGACGAGGCGGGCATCATCTGGCCCGACGCCGTGGCCCCGTTCGACGTCGTCGTCATCAATCTGCGCGTCGGCGACGAGGCCGTCTGCGCCGCCTGCGAGGCCGCCGTCGCCAGGCTCGAGGCCGCCGGCAAGGACGTCCTCTACGACGACACCGACGAACGGCCCGGCGGCAAATTCGCCACCGCCGACCTGATCGGCATCCCTTGGCAACTGACCATCGGACCCAAGGGCCTCGCCGACGGCGTGGTCGAGCTCAAGCGCCGCGCCACGGGCGAAAAGGTCTCGGTCCCGCTCGACGAGGCGATGGCGAGGCTGACGGCATGACGGACGCGACGGGGGCGACCAGGCCCATCAAACCCGCCGGCCCCTTCTCCGCCTGGGAGTTCGGCCTCGCCCTGCGCTATCTGCGGGCCCGGCGGCGCGAGGGCGGCATCGCCCTGATCGCCATCATCTCCTATGTCGCCATCGCCCTGGCGGTCATGGCCCTGATCGTGGTCATGAGCATCATGGCCGGGTTCCGCTCGACCCTGCTCGACCGCATGCTGTCTTTCAACGGCCACATGTACGTTCAGGGTCAGGTGCTCAACGATCCGGACCGCGACACGGCCCTGCGGCGCATCGGCCAGGTTCCGGGCGTCGTCAGCGTCACCCCCCTGATCGACAGCCAGAGCATCGTCCGCGCCGCCGGCGTCACCACCGGAGCCCTGGTCCGCGGCATCCGTCCGCAGGACCTCGGCTCCATGGCCTATGTCAACGACAGCCTGACCGAAGAGGCGCGCCGGACCTTCGGCCAGGGCGCCTACGGCGGCGACAACATCCTGATCGGCAAGGCCCTCGCCGAGGGCATGGGCCTGCGCGTCGGCGACCCGATCACCCTCTATTCCCCGACCGGAGCCGACAGCGCCCTGGGCAATCTCGGCGGGCTGGAGAAGACCTATCGCGTCGGCGGCCTGTTCACCTCTGGCGCCGCCGACTTCGACCGCGCCTACATCTTCATGCCGCTGGAGCAGGCCCAGCTGTTCTTCGCCAAGGAAGGCGTCTGGGACGTTATCGAGCTCAAGATCGACGAGCCCGACCGCGTCGACGACCTGCTGGGCCCGGTCCGCGCAGCGGCGGGCTCCGGCGCCATCGTCAGCGATTGGCGCGACCGCATGGCCGCCTTCTGGGGCGCGCTCAAGGTCGAGCGGGTGGCGATGAGCATCATCCTCGGCCTCGTCGTCGCCATCGCCGCGCTCAACATCATCTCCGGCATCGTCATGCTGGTGAAGAACAAGACCCGCGACATCGCCATCCTGCGCACCGTCGGGGCCAGCCAGTCATCGATGCTGCGCGTCTTCTTCATCTCCGGCGCGACCATCGGCATCGCCGGCACCATCACCGGCCTCGTCCTCGGCCTGCTGTTCTGCCTCAACATCGGCGCCATCCAGCATTTCCTCGAATGGGTGTTCCAGACCCGGCTGTTCGACGCCGACGTCTACATGCTCGACTCCATCCCGGCCGAGGTCGATCCGATGGACGTGGTCTGGGTCACCCTGTGGTCCGTGTTCATGTCCTGCGTCGCCAGCCTGCTGCCGTCGTGGCGCGCCGCCAAAATGGATCCCGTGGAGGCCCTCCGCTATGAGTAGCGCCATCCCCGTCCTCTCGGTCCGCGGCGTCACCCGCACCTATGACACCGCCAGCGGCGGCCTGACCGTACTCAGGGGCGTCGATCTCGACGTCATGCCCGGCGAGGTCGTCGGCCTGATCGGCCCGTCCGGCTCCGGCAAGTCCAGCCTGCTGCACGCCGCCGGCCTGCTGGAGCGTCCCACCTCCGGCGAAGTCCGCATCGACGGCAAGGACGTCGGCGATCTGCCCGAGCGCGCCCGCACCCACATCCGCCTCGCCAGCATCGGCTTCGTCTATCAGTTCCACCACCTGCTGGCCGAGTTCGACGCGCGCGACAACGTCGCCCTGCCGCTGCGCATCGCAGGCGTGAACCAGACGGACGCCCGCGCCCGCGCCTCGGAAGTGCTCACCGCCCTCGGCCTCGGCGAACGCCTGACCCACCAGCCGGCCCAGTTGTCCGGCGGCGAACAGCAGCGCGTCGCCGTCGCCCGCGCCCTCGCCAACCGGCCGCGCCTGCTGCTCGCCGACGAGCCGACCGGCAACCTCGATCCGACCACCAGCCACACGGTGTTCGAGGCCCTGCACCGCCTCGTCAAGGACACCGGCGTCGCCGCCCTGATCGCCACCCACAACATGGAGCTGGCCGGTCACATGGACCGCGTCTTCGCCCTCAAGGACGGCCATCTGGAAGAGCGCCCGGCGCAGAGCCAGGCCTGGTGATCGTCGTCCCGGCCAGGGCCGGGACGGGCTGGACGGTCCGCCGCCCCCGGCTTTGACGAATCGGGCGCCGCTGATACGCGGGATTCATGCTGATCCTGATCATGAAGGGGCAGTCCCAGTACGAGGGCACCCGCACGTTCGCCGATCTGGCGGCCGACGCCATGCGGCGCGCCGGGCATGAGGTCGTGGTCGACGACCTGACCGTGGCGGCCAACCTGCGCGAGCGGATCGAGGAGCTGGCGCTTCAGTACCGCCCCGATCTGCTGTTCACGATCAACATCCTCGGCGAGTTCCGCTCCGAGGAACGCACGCTCGCCGGCCTGTTCCGCGCCCCGCACGTGCTGTGGCACACCGACTATGTCTTCAATCATACCGAGCGGCTGGTGCGGACGGCGGCCGAGACCGCCCTGCTGATGGTCGATCCCACCCAGATCGAAGGGGTCCACAGCGTCTTCGGCGCCGCGCGCCATCCCAACATCACCTTCTTCCCTCACCCGGCGGCCTGCGAGCCCGCGCCGGACGACGCGGACCTCGACGCCTATGCGGCGCGGCCCATTCCGCTGCTCTGGTCCGGCACCTGCCACCGGCCCGAGATTCCGTGGAAGCAATCGCCCCCCAAGGTCCAGAAGCTGTTCGAAACGGCGCTCGATCATGCGCTCAAGGTCGAATGGGCCCCGCCGCACGAGATCCTCGACCGCGTGCTGGCCGACGCCGGCGTCGATCTGTCGGATCCCGCCAACGCCGGCTCCCGCACGGCCTGCCGGCACATCGACACGGTCGTGCGGACCACGCGGCGCTTCGCCTTCGTCAAGGCCCTGGCCAAGACCGGCCTGCCGGTGACCATCTGCGGCGACAACTGGAAGGACCAGCTCTACCGCTTCAAGAACGTCACATATCTCGGACCCCAGCCCATGCCCAAGGTGGTGGAGCTGATGCGCCAGAGCCGGGTGGTCCTCAACAACAACGGCAATTTTGGCGGCGGCTCGCACGAGCGGCCCTTCACCATCCTGCTGTCCGGGGCGCTGCCCTTCACCGACACCAGCCGCTACTACGAGCAGGTGTTCGAGGACGGCGAGGACATCGCGATGTTCCGCTGGATGGATCTGCCCACCGGCCTGGACCGTCTGCGGCGCCTGATCGACCATCCCGAAGAGGCCTATCCGATGGTCCAAAAGGGCAAGGCCAAGGCCCTGCGCGACCATACCTGGGACGCCCGTCTGCCGATCATCTTCGCCGCGGCGGAGGCGTGCCCGGCGCCCTGACCCGGGTCTGCTCGGCGGAGGGTCGGCTCAGGCCTGACAGGGCCTGCATTCCGCCCTCCGGCGAGAGAACCCTATTTCTTGCCCGGAACCTGGGTGAACGGCGAGGTCCCGACCGACACCGCCGGTTTGGCCTTCTCGGCCTTCGGCTTGCGGACTTCCTTGTTGCTCTTCACTTGACCCTTGGCCATGACCGTCATCCCGCGTCGCGGGCCGCCGGAAGGGCGGGGGATCGACGGCGCGCCGTCATCCTACAGCGCTCCGCGCGCCCCGTCCGGTCAAACCGTCGCGACCCGCTCAGGTCACCGCCGCCTCGCCCCACACCCGGCGCAGGCTCTCGGTCCGGCGGCAGCCGACGCGGTAGGCCTCGTAGCGGCCGGGATTGCGCTCGGCATAGTCCTGATGCTCGGCCCCGGCCGGCCAGAAGCGGGACGCGGCCCGCACCGGGGTGACGAAGCGTCGGCCCAGGGCCGTCTCGGCCGCGGCGCGCGAGGCGTTGGCCGCCCCGGTCTGGGCGGCGGTGGCGAACACGGCGGTCCGGTACGACGGGCCCTGGTCGCAGAACACCCCGTTCGGATCGGTCGGATCGATGGTGCGCCAGTAGCGGTCGACCAGGGCGCGATAGCTGACCACCTGCGGGTCGAAGGTCACCCGCACCGCCTCGCGGTGGCCGGTCCGTCCGCGAACCACGTCCATATAGTCGGGATTGGCCTCGGTCCCGCCGGCGAAGCCAGACACGACCGAACTGACGCCGCGCACATTCTCGAACGCCTTCTCCGACGACCAGAAACAGCCGCCGGCGAACACCGCCGTCTGGCTCCCGGGCGGCGGCGGCGGCTCGGCCGGCGCGGGCGGCGCCGGCGAACAGGCGGCCAGCAGGGCGACGAGGGCAAGCAGGGGGCGGGGCATGGGACGGCTCCGGAGGCGAGGGCGAGAAAGGGCCTCCTCGCACATAGGCGTCCGCTTCTACGCCCGCACCCCCTCGGCGGATCATCGCGGGACCCTCTTGACGGGAACGAACAAAGAACATAGAACATTACCAGAACACGCTTCACCGGGAGGACGATCATGGCGCGTTGGGTTCGGGATACATTGTCGCTGGCGTCGTGCAGCGGTTTCGTCTGGGTGATGTGGCAGGCGGCCCTGCTGACCACGGCCGCCTGAAGCGGACTTTCCGGGCTCCGTCCGGATCAGACAGGCCCGTAAAATCAACGGTCTGCGATGAAACGGACTCTTCGGACCCTGTTTTTTTGGTTTTACCCGGAGGTTATTCCGAGGCCCGCCGACCCTATCCACAGACGGTCCTCCGCCGGGCGCGGCTGGCGCGGCTTTGCGGTGTTCGGGGCCCCGCGGATGTGAGACTCGGTGCACAACAGGACGCTCTCCCATCGGCGAAGGAACAGGACCGGTTTGACCGACACGCTGAACAGCCAGGGCTTCATCCACCTGCGGGTCCGCTCGGCCTATTCGCTGCTGGAAGGCGCGATCAAGGCGGGCAAGGTCCCGGTGCTGGCGGCCGACGCCGGCATGCCGGCCGTGGGCGTGGCCGACCGGGCCAATCTGTTCGGCGCGCTGGAGTTCAGCGAGGCGGCGAAAGGGGCGGGGGTCCAGCCGCTGATCGCCTGCGCCCTGCCGGTCACCGGCATCGGCGGCAAGATCAACGAGCGCTGGGCCAAGGTCCCGACCGTGGTGGTCCTGGTCCAGAACGAGGCCGGCTGGCTCAACCTGTCGGCCCTGTCGTCCTCGGCCTTCCTCGACGCCGGTTCGATGGACGAGCCCAGCGTGCCCTGGGAGATGGTGGCCGAACGCTCCGAGGGCCTGATCCTTCTCTCCGGCGGCCCTGATGGCCCGATCGATCCCCTGTTCGTCCAGGGCAAGCCAGCCGAGGCCGCCGCCGCACTGACCGCCATGCGCGAGGCCTTCGGCGACCGCTTCTACGTCGAGCTCCAGCGCCACGGTCTGGCCTCCGAACAGCAGGCCGAGCGCGGCCTCGTCGACTGGGCCTACGCCCACGACGTTCCTCTCGTGGCCACCAACGACGTCCACTACGCCCGCGCCGCCCAGGCCAAGAGCCACGACGCCCTGCTGTGCATCGCCGACGGCGCCTTCACCGGCCAGGAGGACCGCCGCCGCATCACCGGCGAGCACTGGTTCAAGACCGCCCCGGCCATGCGCCAGCTGTTCGCCGACCTGCCCGAGGCCTGCGACGCCACCCTCGAGATCGCCCGCCGCTGCGCCTTCCTCGCCCCGACCCGCGCGCCGATCCTGCCGCGCTTCGACGCCGGCGCCGGCCGCTCCGAGCCCGACGAGCTGATGCACCAGGCCCGCGAAGGGCTGAAGGAGCGGCTCCGCGCCGTCACCCCCGCCGCGCCCGAAGAAGACTACTGGACCCGCCTCGAATGGGAGGTCGGCATCATCCAGCAGATGGGCTTCCCCGGCTATTTCCTGATCGTGTCGGACTTCATCAAATGGGCCAAGACCCACGGCATCCCCGTGGGCCCGGGACGCGGTTCCGGGGCCGGTTCGCTGGTCGCCTGGGCCCTGACCATCACCGACCTCGACCCCTTGCGCTTCGGCCTGCTGTTCGAGCGCTTCCTCAATCCCGAGCGGGTCTCCATGCCCGACTTCGACATCGACTTCTGCCAGGAGCGGCGGGAAGAGGTGATCGACTATGTCCAGGACCGCTACGGCAAGGACCGGGTGGCCCAGATCATCACCTTCGGCACCCTGCAGGCCCGGGCCGTGCTGCGCGACGTCGGCCGGGTGCTGCAGATGCCGCTCGGCCAGGTCGACCGCCTCGCCAAGATGGTGCCGGCCAACCCCGCCAACCCCGTGACCCTGGCCCAGGCCA
>JAHJNW010000179.1 GCA_018820665.1 Alphaproteobacteria bacterium
GCGCCGGGGACGAGGCCTCGCGGTCCGGCGGCTCGGCTTCGGTGCGGGCGAAGCCGCCGTGGGGAATGACGGTGTTCGGACGGCGCAGATCGGCGCGGGCGGGGGCGGGCCGCGTCGGCTCCGCGCGGGCCGGCGTCGGGGCCTCGCTTCGGCTCTGCCAGGACAGATAGCGGAGGCCCCGGACCTCGGCCGACCCGGGGGGCGACTGGGCGGAGGCGGCGCCGGCGAGCGCCAGCACCCCGGTGGCGACGAGGAGGGCGGCGGAAAGACGGGGCGAGGCGCGGCGCAAGGGCGGGCTCCGGACGCGGGAACTGGAGCGGCACGGTAGCGGGCCGGGGCTTAACCCGCCGCTAACGGCGGCGGCTCAGGCCAGTCGGCGGCGCACGGCGCGTTCGAGCGCGCCGACGGCGGCGTTCAGCGCCAGACCCATGGCCATCAGGCACGCGAGGGCCGCGAGCATGTCAGCTGTCCGCAGCCGGTTGCCTGCTTCGAGCAGCCGCCAGGCCAGACCCTGGGTGGCGCCCGAGCCGGACACGAACTCGGCCACCACGGCGCCGATGATGGACAGGCCGGCGGCGACTCTGAGGCCCTCGAGGATGAAGGGCAGGGCGGCGGGCAATCGCAGGCGGAGCAGGCGTTGCAGCGGCGTGGAGCAGTACAGGTCGAACAGCCGCTCCAGATCGGAATCGGCCGACTTGAGGCCGGTCAGCACGCCGGAGAACAGCGGGAAGAAGGCCACCGCCGCCGCGAGGGCGACGACGGCGCGGTCGGCGTGGTCCAGCCCTGTCCAGACAGTCACCAGAGGCGCGATGGCGACCACCGGCGTCACCTGCAGGGCGACGGCGAGCGGCCGAACCGCCCGTTCGGTCGTCCGGTTCAGGGACACCGCGAGGGCCAGCCCGCCGCCGAGGCCGAAAGCGACGACCAGGGCCTGAAAGGCCATCCAGAAGGTCGCGGCGGCGGAGGAGAGCAGCAGCGGCGCGCGCTGGATCAGGGCCATTGCGACCGCGCTGGGCGGCGGGAGGAGGTAGGACGGGAGGTACAGGGCGCGGCAGGCGAGCTCCCACGCGGCCAGCAGGACGGCCGTGAGCAGCAGCGGCGGCAGAAGGCGGGTCACGTGATCGCCTCATGGGGGATGGGCGCCATGCTGTGCTCCAGCGCGGCGGCCAGTCGCTCGACCGCGGCCCGAAAGCCCGCGTCGGCCCGCCAGCCTTCGGGTCTGCGGAATGCCCCCGGAGACGGCAGTTCGGCCGCGATCCGCCCTGTTGCGGCGTCCAGCACGACGGCCCGGCCGGCCAGATAGACCGCCTCCTCGACGTCATGGGTGACGAAGACCATCGCCGGGCGAGGTGAACGTCCGGCCCAGAGGCGGTGCAGGTCCTCGATCAGGCGACGGCGGGTGATGCTGTCGAGGGCGGCGAATGGCTCATCGAGCAGCAGCAGGTCCGGTTCGGTGACCAGCGCGCGGGCCAGAGAGGCGCGCATGGCCATGCCGCCTGACAGTTGCCGCGGCCGGGCGGACAAGCGGTCGCCGAGACCGACGGCTTCCAGCGCCTCGGCGGCCTTCCGGCGAGCGATGTCGCGGGGCGCGCCCGCCAGTTCGAGCGGCAGGGCGACGTTGGCCTGGACGTCGGCCCACGGCATCAGGGTGGGGTTCTGGAAGACGAAGCCCGTGCGGTCGTGCCCTGGCCCCCGAACCGCCTCGCCTTCGGACGGGCGTTCCAGCCCGGCGAGGAGACGCAGGATGGTCGACTTTCCGGCGCCGGACGCGCCGACGACCGCGAGGATCTCGCCGGGCGCCACAGACAGGTTCAGCGGCCCGAGCGGGGAGCGACCCGGATAACGGACGACGACGTTCCGCAGCGCCGCCGCGGACGCTGCGCCTGTCTCAGCCACGGCCCGGCAGGTACTGGGTGGTGAAGGCCTGACGCCAGTCGAGGTTCGGCGGATAGACGCCGGCTTCGGACGTGACCTCGAAGAAGGCCTGCCAGCGCTCGGCGGTCATGGCGCCGAGGCCGTAGAGGGCCGCGTCGCCGCCGTCGACGACGCCATTGGCCTTGAGTTTGGCGCGGGCCTGATCGAGCACGTGCTGGGTCATGTCGGGGTTGGCGCGGCGGATCAGGGCGTCGGCGGCCTTGCCGTCGCCCTGGATGTAGTCGCGCCAGCCCTCGGCCGAGGCGGCGATGAAGCTGCGCAGGGCGGCGGCGTTGTCGCGGGCGAAGGCGGTCGGGGCCAGCACCATGGTGGCGTAGGACGGATAGCCCTCGTCGGCCAGCAGGAAGACCTTTGGCGTGAAGCCGGCCTCCTTCTCGATCGTATAGGGCTCGCTGGTCAGATAGCCCTGTTGCACCGCCCGCTCGTCGGCGAGGAAGGGGGCGAGGTTGAAGGTGTATTTGCGGACCTGATCGTCGGAGAAGCCGTATTTCGCCTTGAGCCAGACCCAGAAGGCGTTGACCGAGGCGTCGGCCAGCAGGATGGGCCGGCCGACGAGATCGGCGATTGAGTCGAGCGCCGGGTCGGGGTGGGCGATCAGGACCTGGGGGTCCTTCTGGAAGAAGGCGGCGACGGCCTTCACCGGGGCCCCTTCGGCGACCAGGTTCATCGGGATGAAGCTGTTGGAGCCCATGCCCAGTTCGACGGCGCCGGAGGCCAGCAGCTGGGGCACGTTGACGTTGGGCCCACCCTGGATGATCTGGACGTTGAGGCCGCGCTTCTCATAGGCCCCCGACGCCAGCGCCTGGTAGAAGCCGCCGTGCTCGGCCTGGGCGCGCCAGTCAGTGGCGAAACGCAGGCGAACGCGGCCGTCGTCGTCGACCGGAGCCTCGGATCCCCCACAGGCGGCCAGAGCCGTCGTCGCCGCAAGGGCGCCTGCGCCGGCGAGGAGGGCGCGGCGGTCAGGCGATGCGTTGCGATTCCCGCGGCGGTTCATGGCCTTGGTTTACGGCCGCGCTGGGGGGAAGGGAAGGGAGGGCTTCAAGGCGTGTCAGAACGCGAAGCGTGCGCCGGAATTGAGCGAGGGGACGAAGATCCCCGCAAGCGGTTTTCCTCGTCCCCTCGCCAAGTCCGGGTTGGACTTGGCCATTGAGGTTCAGGACCCTGGCGTCAGCATCAGCGAGGCGAACCCCGACGATGGTCGGCTGTATCCTGTCGCGCTCCTGGTCTCCGGCGTTCCACGAGGTCGAACCCCGCGCCGTCCATCGATCCCGATCCGGTTCCCGCGGGGTTCTCGCCGGCCGAAGCCTTTGAAAAGTCCGTTGGGCCTTGATCCTGTCTCCCGTCCGTTAAGGTCGAAACCCCCCGGTGTGGTCGATCAGAGAGCCGGGCCGGTCCGCTTTGAGCCCCGGGTCTCCCCGGATTTCCGCGCCGCCGTGTCCCTCGGCCTGTTGACGTTCGCGCCGAATCCGCTAGACGGCAAGCGTCCGAATCCGGCCGGCTGTGCGGAACCGCCCCGACCCCAGTGGACAACCCTGTGCATATCTGTGGACGGAGCGAATTCACGAAAGTGAATCAGAGATTTGCGTTTTCCACAGAAACGGGGCCCGCGACGATTTCCTGATCGATCCAGCGGCGGATGAAGGCCTGGGCGGGGGCGGCGGAGGCGGCGACGAAATGCTGAAAGCCGTGCGGCGCCAGCGGAACCTCGAGCAGGACCGTCTCGGCATGGGCTGACCAGCGCTCGGCCATAAGCCGGCTGTCGTCGCGCAGGGGATCGGCCTCGCCCGTGACGAACAGGGCCGGCGGCATGCCCGACAGGTCGCCATAGAGTGGGGAGACATCGGGCGCCCGTCGGCCGGCCTCGTCCCGGTCCGGGGTGAGCCGGCCGAGATCGCGCACGAGGTTCGGGCCGTCGAACAGCAGGGTGCGGGCATCGGCCGCCCGCACCGAAGGGGTTCCGGCGAGGTCGAACACGCCCTGGACGAAGACCGGGGCGGGAAGGGGCGTGACGCCTTCGTCGCGGAGTTGCTGCAGGGCGAGGGCCGCGAGGTGGGCGCCGGCCGACTCGCCGACGACGAAGACGCGGTCCACGGCGAAGCGGGCCCGGCCCTCGCCCATCGCCCAGCGGAGGGCGACGACGCTATCGGCCACGGCGTCGGGCATCCAGACCCCCCGAACCTCGTCGAGCAGGCGGTAGTCGACCGAGGCCACCGCCAGTCCGGCCTCGGCCAGATGGCCGGTCAGGCGATCGTTCAGGGCGGCGCTGCCGAGGACCCAGCCGCCGCCGTGCAGGTCGACCACAAGGGCGCGGGGCGGATCGGCGGGCGACAGGATGCGGAGCGGCAGCGGTCCGCCGGGGCCGGGGATGAGCTCCAGCGAGACGGAGACGCCGCGCCGCTTCAGGGCCGTGGAGCTGATCCGGCCGGCGGCGCTGCTGAGCATGCTGTTCAGCCGCATGCCGACGGCCAGTCGCCAGCCGCCGAGCTTCAGGCGCGGGGCGTGGGCCATGCCGGCGTTGACCCGCCGGGCGGCCACGGTCTGCGCCGGGCTGAGCTGAAGCTGATGAACCGTCAGGGACATGCGATCACCATGGCGCAGGGGTCAGGTCGACAGGGCTTCCCGCTTCGCCTCCAGCTCCAGCCATTCCTCCTCCGCGGCGGCGAGCAGGGACCGGGCGCGCTCGGCATTGGCGGTGGCGCGGTCGAAGGCCTTGCGGTCGCGGGCGAACAGCCCGGCGTCGGCGAGGGTCGCCTCATGGCGGGCGATGTCGGCGGGGAGGGAGGCCAGCAGCCCCTCCAGCTCCTTGAGCCGGTGGGTGTCCTTGAAGGTCATCTTCGCCGGCTTGACCGGCGCGGCGGGCGCGATAGAGGCCGGGGCCGGCGTCGCCTCGGCCCGTTTGGCGGCTTCCTTGTCCTGCGGGCGCGGATTGGCGCCGGGGCGCAGGAAGCCGGGGTTCTGACGGATGAAGTCGGTCCAGCCGCCCGGCGTCTCGACGATGTCGCCGCGGCCGTTCATGGCGATGGTCGAGGTGGCGAGACGGTCGACGAAGTCGCGGTCGTGGCTGACCAGGATCAGGGTGCCGTCGTAGGCCTCGAGCAGCTCTTCGAGCTTGTCGAGGGTGTCCATGTCGAGGTCGTTTGTCGGTTCGTCGAGGACCAGCATGTTGGCGGGCTTGGCCAGGGCGATGGCCAGCAGCAGGCGATTGCGCTCGCCGCCCGAGAGCGTCGAGATCGGCTGGCGCAGCTGGCCTTCCTGGAACAGGAAGTCCTTGGCGTAGGCGACGACGTGCTTGGATATGCCGCGCACGAGGATGGAGTCGCCGCCGCCGGGGGTGAGGGCGTCCCACAGGGTCATGTCGCTGCGCAGGCCCTCGCGCGACTGGTCGAGGTAGACGGGGTCGAGGTTGGCCCCCAGCTTGACCGTGCCTTCGTCGGGGGCGAGTTCGCCGAGCAGGATCTTGACCAGGGTGGTCTTGCCGGCGCCGTTGGGGCCGACGATAGCGAGGCGGTCGCCGCGGATGACGCGGGTGGTGAAGGGCTTGATGACCGGGCGGTCGCCGAAGC
>JAHJNW010000180.1 GCA_018820665.1 Alphaproteobacteria bacterium
GATCTGCTCGTTTATGGACGAGTCCTTTTCGATGTAAGTGTCTGTTCTTGGGACATAAGCTTCGGGTTGGTAATAGTCGTAGTACGAGACGAAATATTCGACGGCGTTGTCGGGGAAGAAGCTCTTGAACTCGCTGTACAGCTGGGCGGCGAGGGTCTTGTTGTGGGCGAGGATCAGGGCCGGGCGCTGGGTCGCCTCGATGACCTTGGCCATGGTGAAGGTCTTGCCCGAGCCGGTCACGCCCAGCAGCACCTGATCGCGCTCGCCCTCGGCGGCCTGTTCGACCAGGTCGGCGATGGCGGCGGGCTGGTCCCCGGCGGGGGTGTATTTCGTCTCCAGCCGGAAGGGGATGTGTTTGCGGCCGGCCGGGCGGTCGGGGCGGTGCGGGACCCAGTCGGAGGGGGAGCCGGGAGCCTCCTCGGGCGTCAGGCGCGGGCCGGTGACGGGGGCGAACATCGGCATGTGCGGCGTCTTCGCCGGGGCCTTGGGCGCACGGCCCTCGTCGTCGCGCAGGAAGGCGGCCGGGGCTTCGGCCACGGACTGGCCGGGGACATGGACCGGCTTGGTCGTGCGCGGGGCGGAGCCCTTGGGGGGCGAACTGGAACGGTTCATGAACGCAATCTAGGGCGAGGAGGGACGGTTCGCCAGTGAACGCGCGACGGCGCCGGAGGCTGCTGTCCCCGGTCGGGCCGGGGGATGACGAAGCCGGTGTCAGCAGCAGGCCGGACGGCTCCGCGGGCGAACGGCGGCTAGGGCGTCGTCGGGCCGCCGGCCTCGCCGTCGAGCGGCTCGGGGGGAGTCATCAGGTCCTCGGCGGCGTCATTGACCGGCGGGGCCCGGGGCGTCGGATCGGCGGGCGGCGTGCGGGCGGCGGCCGGCGCATGCGACCGGCCGCGGCGCAGGCCGAGGGTTTCGAGCGCATCCTCGCCCTCGTGGCCGAAGACGCTGCGGATGCGCAGATCGGTCTGCGGGAAGGGAATCTCGATCCCGGCGGCGTCGAGGGCGTCGGCGATGGCCCAGGTGTAGGCGGCGTGCATCGCCCCGGGCCGCTTGACCGCGTCGCGCGTCGGCCAGACCAGCAATTCGAAATCGAGGCCGCTCTCGCCGAAACCGACCAGCCAGACCTGACATTTGCGCGTCTCGGTCTCGGGCAGGGTGAAGGGGCTGGTGCGGGCCGCCTCCAGCACCGCCTCGCGCACCTCGGAGCGTTTGGCGCCATAGGCGACGGAGAAGGGAATGTGGATGCGGCGGGTGTCGCCCTTGAGCGTCCAGTTAACGACCCGGTCCTCGATGAAGCGCGAATTGGGGACGAGGATGTTGATGTTGTCGTTGTTGCGCAGGCGGGTGGCGCGCGGGCCGATCTCGGCGATGACGCCGCGGACGTCGTCCTCCAGCTCGACATAGTCGCCGACCGAGACCATGCGATCGAAGATCAGGAACAGGCCGGAGACGAACTCCTTGACCACCCCCTGCAGACCGAGGCCGACGCCGATGCCGATGGCGCCGGCGAACACCGCCAGCGACGACAGGTTGAGCCCGGCCGACGACAGGGCGGCGATGGCGCCGAAGACGATGAGGCCGTAGCTGGCCATCTTCTCCAGCACATACAGGGCGCCGGCGCTTCGGCCCGAGCGCTCGCGCAGCCGGCCGAGGCTGCGGGCGACCACCCGCGACAGGGCCCAGGCGACGACGAAGACGACGACGCCGGTCGCCACGCCGCCGAGAGTGACGGGCGCGCCGCCGAGGCGGAACAGGGTGTCGGCCCCGAGCGAGGTGAAGTCGATCATGACAGCGGAGCGCGTGCGGTACGGTGAAGGTTCCGCGTCGGTCTAGCGGAACAGGCCCATGAGCTCGCGGCCCGCCAACACGCAGAACAGCAAACCGCCCGCCGCCAGCATGCCGTTGGACAGCCAGTGGCTGCGCCACTCGGCCGGGGTGCGCGAGGAGTTGAGCAGCCAGATCAGGGTCAGGGCGAGGAAGGGCATGAACAGGGCCCCGAGCGCGCCATAGGCGACGATCAGGCCGAACGGCCGGTCCATGAACAGCAGGACCATCGGCGGGAAGGTCAGCCAGAGCAGATAGCCGCGGAAGGCCGGACTGCCCTCGCCCTTGGCGGACGGATCGTCGGCGCAGCCGCGCAGATGGGCCCAGAAGTCGGCGAACATCAGGCTGACCCCGTGCCAGACCCCGATCAGGGAGGAGAAGCTGGCGGCGAAGAAGCCGACGAGGAACATGATCCCGACGGTGTCGCCGAAACGTTCTCGCAGCACATCGTCGAGATCGAGCAGGCCGCGGTCGCCGCTGGATAGGGCGATGTTTGAAGCATAAAGCAGCTCGGCCCCGACGATCAGCATGGCGATGACGAAGACGCCGGTGACGGCGTAGCCGACGCGGTTGTCCAGCCGCATGACCCGCATCCACGCCGGACCGCGCCAGCCCTTTTCGCCGATCCAGTAGCCATAGGCAGCCAGGGTGATGGTGCCCCCCACCCCGCCGACCAGGCCGAGGGTGTAGAAGGCCGAGCCGGCCGGCAGGGTCGGGATCAGGCCGCGCGCAAGGGCGGGCAGGTCGGGCGCGACGATGACGGCGAGGCCGATGACGGTGACGAACATCACCGCGACGAGGCCGGTCATCAGCTTTTCGAACACCGGATAGCGGTTGAACCAGACGAGGACGAGACCGACGACACCGCAGATCATGGCCCAGGTCTTGAGGTCGAAGGCCATCGCCGTGCCGTCCATCAGGGCGGCGACCGGCAGGGCCGAGGCGGTCATGGCCGTGGCCCCGTAGACAAAGCCCCAGAGCACCACATAGACGCCGAAATAGACGCTGGCCCAGTTGAGCCGCCCGCCGAACCAGCCCGGTCCGAGACTGGACCAGCCGTCGAAGATGGTCCGCCCGGACGCCAGCGCCCAGCGGCCCACGGCCTCGGCGAGAGAGATCTTCAGCAGGGTCCCGGCCACCGCCGCCCACAGCAGGGCGTAGCCGAACATGGAGCCGGCGATCAGGGTCGCGATCAGGTCGCCCGCTCCGACGCCGGTGGCGGCCGCGACGATGCCGGGACCAATCAGGCGCCAGCGGGAGCCGGGCGCGGGGGTGGTGTCGGCGAAGGTGGTGTCTTCGGGGGCGTCAGTCATGCGGCGGTGCGTCCTTCAGGCGCGCCAGCTTAGCGTCGACCTCACACGGTTGTCGCGGCCCACGTCGTTCTTGCTTGACCCGATGTAACCCGTAGGTGATATGTAACCCCAAGGTGACTTCATGGGGACAGTGATGATGGACGAGCAGGTCCTGGCGCGGATGGGGCGGGAGCGCCTCCGCAAATTCTGGTCGGCGCTCGCCCTGACCGGCCTTGGGCTGCTGGCGGCGGGCGTCGGTTTCGCGATCGGTCAGGCGCGCAGCGGCGACGCGGCGACCGGTTGGGGCGCCCTCGCGGGGGTGGGCGCCAGTTTCGTCGTGGTCGGGATCGCCGTGGCGTGGCTGAACCGGCCCGGAGACCGGCGCTGGATGACGGAGGCGTCACAAGGTCGACGCGAAAGACTTCAGGCGGGTCGGTCGCGCCAGCTGTTCCTGTATCCGGTGGTTGCGCTGGTGTTCCTGCTCATCGCCATCGATCCCGTCCGTCAGGTTGTGGCGGGCGACGGCCGCCTGCGCGATCTTCTTTCGATCCTCCTGCCGGTTGTTTACGCCTGGCTGACGGCGGCCGTCGCCATGGGTTGGGATGCCTATTCGTGGCAGAACCGGCGCTTTCTCGAGGACGAGCTGACCGTGGTGATCCGCGCGCGGGCGATGGTCGCGGCCTTCTTCGTGCTGATGACCGGTTCGACCCTGTCGCTGGCGTTGCTGCTGGTGCGGCCCGAACTGGGCGTGATCGCCCTGCTGGTTTCCCTCGCCGCCGCCGGCTGCACGGCCGGGGCCCGGTTCGCCTGGCTGGATCACGAGGCCGGTCAGGATGGGTGACCCCCGCCTCGCCTCGCGTCTGAAGGCGGCGCGCACCGCGGCCGGCCTGACCCAGGCGGAGCTGGCCGAGCGGGCCGGGGTGTCGCGCAAGACCATAAACACCGTCGAGAACGGGGTCTTCGTCCCCTCCACCATCCTCGCCCTTGGCCTGGCGCGGGCGTTGGGCACGACGGTTGAGGCGCTGTTCTGGCTGACGGACTGAGGGGGTGGCGAACCGCCCCCTCGTTCGGTCCTAGCGGTGAACGTTGACGCGGGCTTCGAGGTCGGCCCAGCGGCGGGTCAGGTCGCGCAGTTCGTCGCGCAGGCGGCCGGCTTCGGTGCGTCTGATCTGGCCGCTGCGCTCGGCGGCGGTGATGCGGGCCTCGATATCGGCGGCGCGGGGGTCGACGCCGTAGCCGCCGTCATAGTCGCCGCCTGCGCCGACACGGCGGTCGAGATCGGCCAGCCGGGCCGTCAGGTCCTGCTGTTCGCGGGCGCTGAGGCCGTCGCGCATATAGTCGGACTCCAGACGGATCAGGGCCTGGAAGTCGGACCGCAGACGCGCGCCCTCGCTGCTGGACAGGGCGCGGCTGCGCACGCCGGCGTCGACCCGGGCGTCGAAGGCAGAGCGCTGGTCGATCAGCGGCCGCCAGCCATAGCTCATGTCGTTGTCGCGGCCCTCGTCGACCCGCTGCGACAGGGCGCGGTAGCGGTCGCGCAGATCCTGACGCTCGTTGGTGGTCATGCGCCCGTCGGCGGCGTAGCGGGTCTCGAGCTGGACCAGGGCGTCATAGTCGGCGCGCAGGCGGCCGGCCTCGGTGCGGCTGATCGAACCGTCGCGAACGCCGGCCTCGATGCGGGTGTCGAGATCGGCGCGCTGCTGATAGAGCGGACGACGGCCGCGGCTCCAGTCTTCGTCGAGGACGGTGTCCTGCTGGGCGGTCTGGCCGCCGAACAGGGCGCCGAGGATGACGCCGAAGACGCCGCCGGGCTGCTCCTGAACCGGGGTCTGGCCATAGCCCTGGTCGGAGCCGTAGCTGTTGTCGGGATACAGAGGGCCGACCGTGGCGCGGGCGCCGGTGCAGCTGAGCACGCCGTCGCGGTTGGTGATCCCGCTGCGGCAGTCGACGGTGCGGATCGAGCTCCAGCGGAAGCCGCCAGCGGTCTGGCATTCGGCCGAGATATAGCCGTTGGCCAATTGTTCGACGTTGCGGCACGACGACGGGACGCCGGTCTGGCCGGATTGGTAGCTGGTGTAGGGGGTCTGGGCCTGGACGGCGCCGGCCGTGGCGAGGACCAGCGCGCCGGCCGCGAGGGCCGAGAGAGTCTGAATGGCGGTCATGAGGGGTGTCTTTCCGTGGGGGTTGCCCTGTGCGGAAAGAACGGCGTTCAGGAAGGAAGGTTGCTACGCAGACCGGAGCCCGCGCAGATCGCGACCGCCAGGGCGGCGGTCGCGATCATGACGCGGCTGCGGATCAGAAATTGACCCGGATGCCGAACTTGCTGGTCCAGGAATATTCTTCGTACTGCAGCAGACGCTCGCGATCGGGCCCGTTCTGGTAGGCCGTATAGGTCGCGTCATTGGCGTTCACGAGCTCGCCGAACAGCTGGACGTTCGGGGTCAGGCGGTATTTGGCGCTGAGATCGACCTGGAAGTGAGGCTTGATATAGCGGTCTTCCAGACCGTCCTCGTCGCCGCCCAGTTCGTCGAGATAGGACGAGCGGTAGGCGCCGGCGACGCGCAGGCTGAACGGTCCCTTTTCATAGCCGAGAACGGCGTTGAAGGTATGCTCGGCCGAGGCCGGCAACGGCACCGAGCGACCCTGAACGTCACCTTCGGCGTCTGTATAGGTGTAGTTGAAGTTCACCAGCATGCCGTCGAACGGCGCCGGCAGGAAGCTGAGCGCCTGACCATAGGCCAGTTCGACGCCGAAGACGGTGGCCGTGTCGCCGTTGATCGGGATCACCGCCTCGTCGAACGGGATGCCGTTGAACTCGCCGTCCTCGAACACCGCGTCGATGATGAAGTCGTCGATCGTCTTGTAGAAGACGCCGCCCTGGATGACGGCCTCCGGCGCGAAATAGTACTCCAGCGTCGCGTCGAAATTCCAGGCCTTGTAGGGGTCCAGGTCCGGGTTGCCGAACTCGCCTTCGCGCTCGTCCTCGTCGTTCTCCTCGATCAGGAAGCGGGGCGCCTGGCGACCGAAGGTCGGGCGGATGATCGAACGGAAGGAGCCGAAGCGGCTGATCAGATTCTCGCCCAGTTCGTAGCGGACCGCCACGCTGGGCATCCAGTCGGTGTATTCCCGGTCGAAGGACACAGGGGTGATGAACAGGGTGTCCTCGTCGAGGATCACGCCATCGACCTCGGCCCCCTCCTCGACCAGTTCAACCCGGTTGCCGTTCAGGGTGCTCTGCGTTTGTTCGACGCGGACGCCGCCGACGATGCGCAGGGCGCCCGATTCGAACTTCGCCTGGCCGTAGCCGGCGTAGATGTCTTCCTCGGCCGTGTAGCTCTCGGCCACCGAGGCGAAGGTGCTTTCGAGATCGTCACGCTCGAAGTCGGCGAAACCGCCGGAGAGGAAGTCGCGCACCGCGTCCAGACCCGGGACGGGATTGATGACGGCGAGGTCGTAGGTCTGCTCGCCCAGCACGTCGGCGAGGGTGAAGTCGCCGTCGTAGCCGTCGTAGATGTCGTAGGCGATCAGGTTCTGCTTGTCGCGCTGGCGGGCCTTGGCGCCGAACTTCAGCTCCAGGCTGCCTGAGGCGAGTTGCAGGTCATAGGCGGCGTCGAACCGGGCCGCGAACTCTTCATCGACGGCGTCTTCCCGCGCCGTGACCTCGAGGCCGTTGAAACCGTACTCCTCGGCATCGAGGAAGGCGGCCTGGCCGAAGTCGATCGTGTAGCCGGGGCGGCGCAGGTCGGAATAGTCGATGGTGACGCCGAGGTCGCCGGCGTCCTCGAACTCGCGTTCGAACTCGATCGGGTCGTTGGAGCCCGTCTCCTGCTGTTCGGCCTGCGAATACGCCAGGTCGTAGGTGAAGCGCCAGGCGCCCATGTCCGTCCGGCCGCCGGCCGAGACCGTGCGCACCGACTGGATCTCGCGGCGATCCTTGAGGTCGCGCTCCACCTTGATGGCCTCGTCACCCGAATCGAAGGTGGCGCTGTCGGCGGTGACCGAGGTCGGTTCGTCGAAGCCGAAGGTCAGCCGGGTGCGCAGCTCGGCGTCGTCGAATTTCGAATAGAGGCCGCGCAGATACAGCTGGGTCATGTCGTTGGGACGGAAGTCGAACGAGACCGTGCCGCCGTAACGTTTCCGCGTCACGTCATAGTCGCGGTATTCGACGTCCTCGGCGTAGACGCCGCCGTCGTCGGTCTCGCTCCAGCCGTCCATCTCGACGTTGTCGGTGGAGAATTCGCGGTCGTAATAGCTGCCGCCGAGGGCGAAACCGAACCGGTCATTGACCTTGTAGACGACGTCAAAGGCGCCCTTGGGCGAGGTGATCTCGTTGAGGTCGTTGTACGAGCCCTCGAGGCTGGCTGTGTAGAGGTTGCGGCGACGGTCCAGCGAGCTGGTGGTGGTGATGTCGATCGAGGCGCCGATGGTGTCGGCGTCCATCTCGGGGATCAGGGTCTTGTTGATCTCGATCGATTCGATCAGCTCGGAGGGGATGACGTCGAGGGCAACGGCGCGGTCGTCGCCGCCGGTGGCGAGGACGCGGTTGCCGTTGATCGAGGAGGAGTTGAGCTGCGGGTCCAGGCCGCGGACCGAGACGAAGCGGCCCTCGCCCTGGTCGTTGAGGACGTTGATGCCGGGCGCGCGGCGCAGGGCCTCGGCGACGTTCTGGTCGGGGAACTGGCCGATGGCGTCGCGGGTCAGGACGGTCTGGACGCCGTCGGCGGCCCGCTGGCGCGAGATCGAGCTGAGGAAGTTGGCGCGCTGACCGACGACGAGGACATCGTCGACCGTGTCCGCGCCGTTGGCGCTGTCGATGGGGGCTAGGACGAAATCGACGCTGAGGACGCCGGTCTCCGGCACGACGATCTGGCGGGTCTCTTCACGGGCGCCGGCGAAACGGGCGCGCAGGGTGTAGGTCCCGGGGGCCACATTGCCGAAGCGGAAGGTCCCGTCCTGACCGACGGTCGCGGTCTGTCCCAGTTCGACCACGGTGACTTCCGCGCCCTGCAGCCCGCGGGCGCCGGAGGCGTCCGACACGGTGCCGACGACGGGTTCGGCCCAGGCCGGAGAGGCCATGGCGAAAGCCAGCGGAGCCAGGGCGGCTCCGACAAACAAAGACAGTTTCATATTTCTAGCCCCAAGGTCCGGACGCGGGTTGACCCGCATCGGAGATCATGTTGTCGGGGGCATAAATCTGCACGAGTGAAGGAACCAGTGATGTTTCAGCGACGCAAATATTGCGCATTCTTGACGGCCGCTGGTTTATCCTTGCTCGGAGCATGTGCCTCGATCGAGGACGATGGTCCGCAGGGGGTTCTGGCGCTCGGCGATCCGGCCAGACCGGTCATGGCCGCCGTCGAGACGGTGGTGACGACCGACCCGGCAGTCGACGCCGACGACCCCGCCCTGTGGGCCGACCCGGCGAACCCGGCGCGCGCCGTGATGTTCGGCACCGACAAGTCCGACGGCCTGTATGTGTTCAATCTGGACGGGGGCGTGCGTCAGTTCCTGCCGTCCGGCCCGGTCAACAATGTCGATCTGAGGAACGGCTTCCCCGTCGGCGGGGCGACCCGGACGCTGGTGGCGGCGAGCAACGACCAGCCGGGCGGCAATGGCGTCAACATCTATCTGTTCGACCCGGCCACCCTGACCGCCACCGATTACGGCTTCATCGCCACGCCCTACGAGCCGTACGGCTTCTGCGTCGGAAAACGGGGCGAGACCTTCTATCTGGTCGTGACCACCAAGGCCGGCACGGTGCACCAGATGACCGTCGCCGCCGGGCCGGACGGCCCCGTCGTCGGCGCGCCGCGGGTGCTGACCCTGGGCAGCCAGCTGGAGGGCTGCGTCGTCAACGACCGGGCCGACACCCTGTATGTCGGCGAGGAGGACGTCGGCGTCTGGCGCTTCGATTTCGATCCGGCGGGACCGGCCGCGCCGACGTCGATCGCGCGCGTCGACCTGAACCGGATCAAGGACGACGTCGAGGGCCTGACCATCATGCGCGACGGCGGGGTCGAGTATCTGATCGTGTCCAGCCAGGGCGACAGCACCTATCCGGTGTACCGGATCGAGGGCGACGAACACGTCTATCTGGGCCGTTTCGCCATCGTCGACGGCGACGTGATCGACGTCGTGACCTCGACCGACGGACTGGACGCGTTTTCGGGACCGATCGGACCCTTCCCGCGGGGCGCGATAGCCTTCCACGACGACATCGACAGCCCCAATCCCGGCCAGCAGAACTACAAGATCGTCGACTGGCGCGAGATCCGCACGGCCCTCGGCCTGCAGGACTGACCGCTCTGGCTGGACCGGCCCGCACCGGCTAGAGCCGGGCGATGACCGCCTTGCCCGTGAACGAAATACTGCTGCTGCTCGCCGCCCTGGTCGCGGCGGGGCTGGCGGGCGGCGTGGTGGCCGGACTGTTCGGGGTCGGCGGCGGCACGGTGATCGTGCCGGCGGTGTTCTACGCCTTCGAGGTGCTGGGCGTCGGCGGCGAGGGCAATCTGCATACGGCGATCGGCACCTCATTGCTGACCATCGTCGCCACCTCGTGGCGGTCGCTGGGGGCGCATCGGACGCACGGGGCGGTGGACGAGGTGGTGCTCAAGACCTGGACGCCATGGGTCGCCTTCGGCGCCCTGGTCGGGGCGGGTGTGGCCGGCGTGACCTCGATGGAGGGGCTGGCCATCGTCTATGGCGTCTGTCTGGCGGTGGTGGCGGCGCAGTTGGGGCTGCTGCCCGAGCGGTTCGTGCTGCGGCCGGACCTGCCGACGGGCTGGGGGCGGCGCGGGTTCGGGACCCTGATCGGCGGGCTGTCGGCGATGATGGGGATCGGCGGCGGCAGCTTCGGCGGCATGCTGATGACCCTGTGCGGGCGGCCAATCCATCAGGCGGTGGCGACGGCTTCGGGCTTTGGCGTGGCCATCGGCCTGGCGGCGACCCTCGGCTTCGTGGTGTTCGGCTGGGATGCGGGCGGACGGCCGCCGCTGTCGCTGGGCTATGTCAATGTGCCCGGCGCGGTGGTGATGGCGGTGCTGACCACGGCGGTGGCGCCGTGGGGGGCGAAGCTGGCGCATTCGCTGGACCGCCGCGTGCTGCGCAAGGCCTTCGCGGTGTATCTGCTGGCGACGGCGGCGGTGGTGATGGTGAAGGCGCTGTGAGGGAGTGGCTGGTGATGAGTGGCTAGTGGCTAGTGGCTGGCCGGCGCCGGCGGAGCCGGACCGCTGGCGTCGCCCTTCCGCC
>JAHJNW010000181.1 GCA_018820665.1 Alphaproteobacteria bacterium
CTCGGCCTTCATCTGCCGCGCCATGGCGTTGGTGATGTCCACCGGCGGCGTCAGGTCCTTGATCTCGATGCGGTTGACCTTGACGCCCCACGGCTCGGTCGCCGCGTCGATCACGGTCAGCAGGCGCGAGTTGATGTTGTCGCGCTGGAACAGCACCTCATCGAGGTCCATCGAACCGACCACGGTGCGCAGATTGGTCGAGCACAGCTGGGTGATCGCATAGGGCAGGTTCTCGACCCGATAGGCGGCCGCAGCGGCGTTCATCACCTGGATGAAGACGATGGCGTCGACCTTCACCATGGCGTTGTCCTTGGTGATGACCTCCTGCTGGGGCACGTCGAGGACCTGCTCCATCATGTTCATGCGCCGGCCGATGCGCTCGACGAACGGCGTCAGCAGGCTGATGCCGGGGCTCAGGGTCCGGGTGTATTTGCCGAACCGCTCGACCGTCATCTCGCGCCCTTGGGGCACGATCTTCACCACGCTGAACAGCAGGATGAAGGCCAGCACGACCAGGGCGGCGACGAACAGGGTGGAAAAATCCATCAGGGTCTCCTTTTCCCTTCAAGGTTAGCACCGGGGGACCCGCCCGCCAGCGAAACCGGTCCCCGGTTCATGAACTCGCTGTAATGTTTCCGCCGCCCCGCGCCGCCCGCGCCAGGCCGATTACCCGCCGGGTCTCGTCCCAGCGGACCAGCGCCTCGACCTCCTCCGGCCCGGCGAATCGGGCCTCCAGCGCGTCATCCCCGGCCACGGGCTCGCCCGACAGCCAGCGCGCGGCATAGTCGACCAGCACATAGTGCCGTCCCGCGTCCGGAAAGATCCCGTCGACCACATCCAGCAGGCCGGTGATCTGCGCCTCGACCCCGGTCTCCTCGCGCAACTCGCGCAGGGCGGCGTCGACCGCCCGCTCGCCCGGCTCGATCCCTCCGCCCGGCAGGCTCCATTCGCCCTGCATCGGCGGCGTCCCGCGCCGGATCAGCAGCACCGCCTCGCCGCGCAGGCAGACGACGCCGACGCACGGGACCGGGGCGGGCAGGGTGTTCATTCCTCCCCCATAGCGCAGCGGAAGGGGGAGGGGGACCGTCGGAACGACGGTGGAGGGGGTCTGACCCATCCCCGGCGTGTGGGACGCCCCCCTCCACCATCCTGCGGATGGTCCCCCTCCCCCTGAAGGGAGGGGGAGGAATGCCCTTTCGCCGCGCCCACGACTTTGACACAACCGCAGTCATGACCGCGCCCTCCGCCCAAGCCCTCGCCGCCCTCAAATCCGCCCTCGGCGACGACGGCTGGACCGATGATCCGGCGCAGATCGCCCCCTGGCTCACCGAGTGGCGCAACCGCTGGACCGGCCACACCCCGCTGATGCTGACCCCGCGCTCGACGGAGCAGGTCGCCGCCGCCGTCCGCGTCTGCGCCGAGCACCGCATCGCCATCGTCCCCCAGGGCGGCGACACCGGCTTGGTCGGCGGCCAGATTCCCTATGGCGAGGTCCTGCTCTCGACCCGCAAGCTGCGCGCCGTCCGCGACGTCACCCCGCTGGACGACGCCATGACCATCGAGGCCGGAGTCACCCTGCTGGAAGCCCAGCAACTCGCCGCCGCCGCCGACCGGATGTTTCCGCTCAGCCTCGCCGCCGAGGGCAGCGCCACCATCGGCGGCGTCATCTCGACCAACGCCGGCGGCACCGCCGTGATCCGCTACGGCGTCATGCGCGACCTGGTGCTGGGGATCGAGGCGGTGATGCCCGACGGCGAGGTCTTCCACGGCCTCAAACGGCTGCGCAAGGACAACACCGGCTACGACCTGAAACAGCTGCTGATCGGCGCCGAGGGCACCTTGGGCGTCGTCACCGCCGCGACCCTGAAGCTGTTCCCGGTCATGCGCAGCCGCGCCACAGCCATGGTCGGCCTCGACCACCCGTCCGCCGCCATCGAGCTGCTGGCCCGGGCCAAGGCCGAAACCGGCGGCGGCGTCGAGGCCTTCGAGCTGATGAAGCGCATCGGCATGACCTTCGTCCTCGCCAACATCCCCGCTGCGCGCGAGCCGCTGGACAGCACCCCGCCGTGGTACGTCCTCATCGAACTGGTCTCCGGCGAGCCCGGCGCCGCCGACGCGGCCATGGAGCGGCTGCTGACCCACGCCTTCGAGACCGGCCAGATCACCGACGCCGCCATCGCCCAGAACGACGCCCAGCGCGCCGCCTTCTGGAAGGTGCGCGAGGAGCAGTCCGCCGCCCAGAAGCCCGAGGGCGGCGGCTGGAAGCACGATGTCTCCGTCCCCGTCTCGCGCATCGCCGACTTCCTCGAGGAGGCCACCGCCGCCGTCGAACGCTTCCACCCCGGCGCCCGCGTCAGCGCCTTCGGCCACGTCGGCGACGGCAATCTCCACTACGACGTGCTGTGCCCGCCCGGCGGCGACCTCCCGACCTTCCTCGCCCGCTGGGCCGAAGGCTCGGAAGTGGTCCACGACATCGTCGCCCGCTACGACGGCTCCATCTCCGCCGAACACGGCCTCGGCCGCCTCAAGACCGACGAGGCCCGCCGCTACAAGACCCCGCTGGAGATCCGGACGATGCAGGCCGTCCGCGCCGCCCTCGACCCGCACCGGATCATGAACCCGGCGGTGCTGTTCTAGGCCCCGCTTGCCCCCTCCGCCCTTCCGTCCTACCCCTCCGCCCCACGATTCAACGGAGCCCCGCATGACCCTCGCCCTCCTGTTCCCCGGACAAGGCAGCCAGTCGGTCGGCATGGGCGCGGCCCTGGCCGACGCCTTCGCCGCCGCCCGCGAGGTCTATGCCGAGATCGACGACGCCCTCGGCCAGAAGCTGTCGGTCCTGATGCGCGAAGGCCCCGAGGACCAGCTGACCCTGACCGAGAACGCCCAGCCCGCCCTGATGGCCGTCTCCCTCGCCGCCGCCCGCGTGCTCAAGGTCGAGTTCGGCGTCGACGTCAGCCGCGCCGCCTTCGTCGCCGGCCATTCGCTGGGCGAATACTCCGCCCTGTGCGCCGCCGGCGCGATCAGCCTCGCCGACACCGCCCGCCTGCTGAAGCTGCGCGGCCAGGCCATGCAGCGGGCGGTCCCCGTCGGCCGCGGCGCCATGGCCTCGCTGATCGGCCCGAAGACGGACCTCGCCCTCGCCGAGGCCGCCGCCGCCGCCGGCTCGGAAGTCGGCGTCTGCGTCGTCGCCAATGACAACAACGCCGGCAACATCGTCATCTCGGGCGACAAGGCCGCCGTCGACCGCGCCATCGAAAAGGCCAAGGAGCTCGGCGCCCGCGCCATCCCCCTGAACGTCTCGGCCCCCTTCCACTGTCCGCTGATGCAGCCCGCCGCCGACGAAATGGCCGACGCCCTCGCCGACGCGAAGATCGTCGCCCCCTCGGTCGCCGTCGTCGCCAACATCACCGCCCGCCCGGAGACCGACCCCGAGGTCCTCCGCCGCCTGCTGGTCGACCAGGTCACCGGCCGTGTCCGCTGGCGCGAGTCGATGGAGTGGATGGCGGGCGAAGGCGGCGTCACCCGCTTCGCCGAGACCGGCTCCGGCAAGGTCCTGACCGGCATGGCCAAACGCATCGCGCCTGATGCAGAGAGCGGCGCATTGAACACGCCGGAAGAGCTGGAAGCGTTCGCGAAGTCGCTGGGTTAGGTCGGTGCGCGGGCCGAGTGCCGGCTGTTCGCAGCCGGCTATGGATGCTTCATGCCGCTCGCGGCCTTCGTGGCGTTCATATTCCTCTTGAGCGCGGCGAACAGGGCGCCGGAGACCTTGAGGCCCTGGCTGTTCGGCATCCTCGGCATGGCCTGGCTCGCCATCGGCCTCAGCGCGTTTGTTTTTCCGGCCTGCCCCCGGTGCGGCTACAGTCCCTACCTTCGGGCGGGCGGCTGGGTCTTCTCTTCGTTTCCCCGGTCGCGCTGTAGCAAATGCGACCTGGACCTCAGAAAGTTCGGACTGTTTGATCCGAGAGCAAAGCGAGAACCTCATGTTTGATCTCACCGGCAAGACCGCCCTCGTCACCGGCGCCACGGGCGGCATCGGCGGGGCCATCGCCCGCGCCCTGCACGCCCAGGGCGCCACCGTCGTCCTCTCCGGCACCCGCGAGGCGGTGCTGCAGGATCTGGTGAAGGAGCTCGGCGAGCGCGCCGTCTTCGCCGCCGCCAACCTGTCGGACCCCGACTCCGTCGACGGCCTGATCGCCCGCGCCGAAGAGGCCGCCGGCGCCCCGCTCGACATCCTCGTCGCCAACGCCGGCATCACCAGGGACGGCCTGCTGATGCGGATGAAGGACGAGGACTTCACCGACGTCATCAGGATCAATCTCGAGAGCTATTTCCGCCTCTCGCGCGCCGCCATGAAAGGCATGATGAAGCGCCGCTCGGGCCGCATCATCGGCGTCACCTCGATCGTCGGCGTCACCGGCAACCCCGGCCAGACCAACTACGCCGCCTCCAAGGCCGGCATGATCGGCTTCTCGAAATCCCTGGCCCAGGAGGTCGGCAGCCGCGGCATCACGGTCAACTGCATCGCCCCGGGCTTCATCGCCTCGCCGATGACCGACGTGCTAAACGACGCCCAGCGCGAGACCATCCTCAAGACCATCCCCCTCGGCCGCCTCGGCGAGGGCGACGAGATCGCCGCCGCCGCCGTCTACCTGTCCTCCGATGAAGCCGCCTACGTCACGGGCCAGACCCTGCACGTCAACGGCGGCATGGCGATGATCTGATGAAAATCCTCCGCATCCTCGCCACCATCCTCAGCGGCCCGATGCTGCTGATCGGCCTCGCCTGGATGCTGCAGGGGTTCAACATCCTGCCGGGCAGCTTCATGACCGGCCAGATCATCTGGGCCGTCTATGGCGCGCCCCTCGCCCTCGCCGGCGGCGGCCTCGTCTGGTGGGTCAATCGGGGGCGTTGAAGCGCCGCAGGGCTATTTCCCGCCCGCGCCGCCGTGCTAAACCCCCCGCAACCGGATGGCCTGAGTCTTCGTTGAAGGCTTGCGCCGCCGCCGCTGTCGTCATACGGCAGTGACCGAGACAACAGCCGCCCCGGCGGCCCCAAAAGCAGAGACCCCCATGTCCGACACCCTGGAACGCGTCCGCAAGATCGTCATCGACCACCTGGACGCCGATCCGGAAAAGGTCGTTGAAAAGGCCAGCTTCATCGACGACCTCGGCGCCGACTCGCTCGACAACGTCGAACTGGTCATGGCCTTCGAGGAAGAATTCGACATCGAAATCCCGGACGACGCCGCCGAACACATCCAGACCGTCGGCGACGCCGTGAAGTTCATCGACGAGAAGCTGGCCGGCTAAAGCCGCCAGCCGCTCGTACGGCATCAGGGCCGCCGCGACGCCGAGAGGCGCGCGGCGGCTTTTTGCGTTGGGGAGGGCGGCGATGGCCGCTGCTGACTCAATCCAGACCTTCGGAAAGTCCGCATTCAGCGATCAGGGCGGCCCGCGCCATTCGCCCGGTTTGGCTTGTTCGGCGCTCGACCCCGGTAGCTCCCGGCCAGCAGGCCGCACAATCGACCCGTGTGGACGGCTCGCGCTCCGTCTCCGCTCCTCCTGCATCTCCCACCCTTTGCCAGGGCCGTCAGACCCACTCAGCTCGTGACAGTTGAAATACCGTCGTTCATGTTCTTAGCTGTCACGAGGCATGTGGAGTGGCGTGGCGTTTATGGGTGGGGTGACACAAGAGTCCGTCGAGGGAGCGGCGGAGCTGTTTCGGGCCGCAGGACTCGGCCAGGTGGCCTGGGACGCCGCGCTGGATGGTCTGGCGGCTGTCACCGGCTCGACCGGAGCACAGTTGATTGGGCTGGGCTCCGAGGCGACAGTGCCATTCAATGTGATGACCGGCGTGCCGGCCGAAACCGGCGAGGCATTTGTGGCCGTTGGCGGGGGCGACCCGGCGGTCAACTCGCGCGTCCGGGTCGGCATGCAGGCCGCCGAACTGGTGGTGCTGGACGAGACGGCGTTCACCACCGCCGCCGACATGCGGCTGAATCCCGAATATGCCGAGTGGATTCGCGCCTGGGACATGCATCACACCTGCCTGACCAATCTCGTCAAGGAACCGGACCGGCACGCGGGACTGGCGTTGTTGCGCAACGAGCGGCAGGGCAATGTCACCGACGATCAGAAGCGCGCCTTCGCCGCCCTGGCCGCACAGGCGCGAGTCGCCGTTCGCACCCAGATGGCGCTTGAGGCCCAAGGCGCGCAGCTGCTGGCCGGGGCGCTGGAGGTGGTGCGGGCGACCGCGTTCTTCTGCGATGATTTCGGCCGGGTGCGCGGTATGACGGCCTCGGCCGAGGCCCTGTTGTCGGCCGGCGATGTGCTGCGGCTGCACCGAGGTATGTTGACCACGGTCTGCGAGGCGGACCGGCGGGGGCTGGAAGTCGCTATGGGCGAGGCCCTCGCCGGCGGGGCGCCGGCCTTCGCCGTGGCTGCCCGACGGTTGAACACGGATGATCGGGTCTTCATCGAAGTTGCCCCGCTGCCATCATCGAACACGCCGGGCTTCGGCCCCCGGGCGCTGGTCGTCGTGCACGAGCCCGGAGCGGACGAGGCGCGGGTGGCGGCGGCGGCGGGTTCCCTCTTCGGCCTCAGCGCCAGTGAGGCAGCGATCGCAGCCCAGCTCGCGGCGGGTCGCTCGCCGGCTGCCATAGCGCATGATCGCAGGGTGTCGCTGGGAACCGTTCGGACCCAGGTGCGTCGCATCTACGAAAAGGTCGGGGCCGCGTCCCAACTGGAGCTGGCGGCGCGTCTCCCGCGGTTGTGACGGGATCACGCCCGGTATTCGCGAGAGCGGCCATCCGGCATTCCCGTCGCCCGTTCGGCAGGGTTGCCGCGAGAAGCGAGCGCATCGGTAAGTATACAATCCTGTAGATATCCGGCGGAACCGGCTTGGCTAAGCTCGCGATCGGGGCCGAGGGGGCCCGATGTTCCGGGGACACCTATGCCTGCCACCATTCATCGCCGTTCGCGCTCGCTTCCGGTCGGTCAAGGGCGTCACCGCGTTGGGAAGGTCACAGCCAGACTGCTGTGCGGCACGGCGCTCGGCTGTAGCCTGATCGTCCTCGCCGCACCGGGAGAGGTCCGGGCCGAAGACGAATGCGGGCCCAACAACGGTGCTCCGGTCACCTGCAGCGCCAGCGATTACCCGAGCGGGATCCGCTATACGGATATCAGCCAGCCCCTGACCCTGATCCTGTCGTCGGAAACCCAGGTGGACACGAGCGGAGATGGACGACACGGCGTTCTCATGACCGGGAACCTGCCGGCTATAAGCTTTCTTTCGGGCGGCTCGATCACCACGTCCGGTTTGAGCGCCACCGGCCTTCGGGTCGAAGGTGGGGCGGGTGCGGTGACGATCGGCAGCAATGTCATCGACACTTTCGCACACGGTTCCGCCGGCTTGTTTGTAAGCACTGGGTCCGGGTCGGTGACGGTTGATTCCGCCTCGATCACGACCCGGGGCGGACCGAGCGCCGACGGGAACGACTATGCCGAAGGTCTGGCCGTGTTCACCGACACCGGCGCCATCGACATCACCAGCGGAGAGGTAACGGTCGGCGGACTGTACGTCAGCGCCATCGTCGGCCTGACGCGAAACGCCGATGTGACGATCTCCAGCGGTTCGATCGTTTCGACGTCCGAGGGGTCCAGCACCCTCTATGCCGAGGCCACAGAAGGCGGAAACATCGTCATCGACAGCGCCTCCATCGTCAGCCGCAACCAGGGCATCGCGGCCCGGGGCGCGGAGTCGATCTCGATCACCAGCGACGAGATCGCCATCAGCGATTCCGGGGAGGCGGGCCATCACGGCGTCCTCGCCCAGTCCTCGGGCGGCCCGGTGGTCATCGACAGCGGCGCCGTGTCGACGGCCGGTCCGCGTGGCGCGGGTCTGATCGGCTTCGGCGACACGGTCTCGATCACCAGCGAATCCGTGACCACCACGGGCGCCGGGGCGCTGGGCATTCGCGCGAACGGCGCGGCGGGCGTCGAGATCGTCTCGGGCTCGGTGACCACCACTGGCGGCGCCCTGGACGTGAACGGGACCCTCTACTTCAGCCGCGGCATCGACGCCTCCAGCGGCGGCGACGTCGCCATCGACAGCGGCTCGATCAGCACCAGCGGGGACGGCGCGGACGGCATCTGGACCTTCAGCCAGACCGGCGCGATCGCCATCGACAGCGGCTCGATCGTCACGGCCGGGAACGAAGCCCACGGCATCCTGGTCGACCGGGACGGCGACATCCCCTGGTCGGGCCATCGCGGCGCCGACCCGGCCAATGGCGCGGGGATCCTGTCGATCGTCAGCGGGACCATCGAGACCAATGGCGTCGGCTCGCGCGGCGTCTTCGTGGATCACGTCGGCCCGATCTCGATCCAGAGCGACAGCATTCTCACCACCGGCGAGATGGGTTGGGGCCTCTATGTCTACGGCGGCGAGGGCGTGACCATCGACAGCGGCTCGGTGGTCGCCGAGGGCGATTTCGCCCCCGGCATCGTGGCGCGGACCGATACGGGCGATATCGCCATCACCAGCGGTTACGCCCAGTCCCACGACGACATCGGCATCGCGGGCGTCAGCAACAGCGGCGACATCAGCATCGTCAGCGAGAGCGTCCTGACCACCCTGACCGGGCCGATCACCCACCCGGACTCCTTCACCCCCGACGGCATCTATGCGACGAGCGGCTCGGGCGCGGTCAGCATTGACAGCGGGTCGGTCGAGGTCCGGGCCGACGACACCTGGGGCGTCATCGGCCTGTCGGGCTCCGGCGCCGTGTCCGTGACCAGCGAGCAGATCGTCACCGCCGGCGAGCGGGGCTACGGCCTCTTCGCCCGCGGCGGCGCCGGCGTCACGGTCGACAGCGGCTCCATCGCCACCGTCGGCGTCGAGGGCGTCGGCATTCGCGCCTTCAGCAACGGCGCGGGCGACGTCGCCATTGTCTCGGACTTCATCGCCACCGAAGGCGACGAGGCCGACGGCATCTGGGCCTTCAGCCAAACCGGGGCGATCTCGATCGCCAGCGGGTCGATCGTCACGGGCGGAATAGAGGCGGCCGGCATCTTTGTCGACCGCGACGGCGACAGCCCCTTCACCGGACTTCGCGGCGCCCAGGCCGACAACGGCTCCGGCGCGCTCGACATCGTCAGCGGCTCGATCGTCACCGCCGGCGAGGGATCGGTCGGCATCCATGTCGACCATCTCGGCGCCATCTCGATCGCCAGCGAATCGGTCGAGACCTCGGGTCTCGCCGGCGCCGGCCTGCTGGCCTACGGCGGCGCGCCGGTCATGATCGACAGCGGCTCGGTCGTCACCCTCGGCGATCTGGCCCCCGGCATCACCGGCTACAGCGACACCGGCGTCGTTTCCGTCTCCAGCGCCTCGATCGAGACGGCCGGCGCCGGCGCCTACGGCCTCGGGGCCTTCGGCCAGGACGGGGTGTCCATCGTCAGCGACAGCATCACCACTACCGGCGGCGGCGCCGAGGTTGGCGGGCGGACATACCTCGCGCACGGCGTCTGGGCCGAAAGCCAGTCTGGCGATATCGTCATCGACAGCGGCTCGGTCGCCGTCGCCGGCGACGGCGCCATCGGCATCAACGCCATCGCCGCCGACGGTTCGCTCACCGTCGTTTCGGACAGCATCACCGCGACCGGCGGCTTGCTGGTGACCCAGGCCGCCGGCCCGGGCGGCGGGACCGTGAATGTCAACAATTTCACCAACGGCGTCTTTGCCCGCAGCCTCTCGGGCGGCGACGTCTCGGTCGACAGTGGCTCGATATCGGTCTCCGGCCGGCAGTCCTGGGCGCTCTACGCCCGGGCCTTCGGCGGGGCGACTACGGTGGTCAGCGACAGCATCGTCACCAGCGGCGACGGCGGCCGCGGCATCTACGCCGTGGGCCTCGGCGACGTGTCGGTGACCAGCGGCTCGATCGTCACCACCGGCGGCTACGGAGCCTCCTCGGCCGCCGAAGGCGTCTACGCCTGGAGCCAGCAGGGCGCGCTGACCATCGACGCCGGCTCGATCTCGACCGAAGGCGTCAATGCGGCCGGAATCTGGGCCCAGTCGGGGCCGGGCGCTGTAACCGTCTCCGTCGACGACATCGCCACCGGCGGCCGGTGGGGCACGGGCGTGCGCGTCGGCACCGCCGGCGGCGGCGCGACGGTTGACGCGGGATCGCTGACCACCCGCGGCGACTACGCCGACGGCGTCTATGTCTCGACCGGTGACGGCGACGCCGCCGTGACCGTGGCCTCGGTCGAGGCCTTCGGCGGGGGCTCGGCCGGCGTCCGCGTGGCGACGACCGCCGGCGACGTCGTCATCGACGTGGCCGAGGCGACGACCCATGGCGACACCCTGTTCGCCGACGAGACCGATCCGGGAACCTTCGCCGAGGCTGTCACCGCCTCGACCGACAGCGGCGACATCGCGATCACCGCCGGACAGACGACGGTGTCGGGTCTCTACGCCAGCGGCGTCTCGGCCGTCAGCGAGACGGGCAACATCTCGGTGACCAGCGGCGAGATCCAGTCGACCGCCGAGGGCGGGGTCGCCATCGGCGTGGCCACCAACCAGGCCGGCGACATCGCCATCGACAGCGGCGCGATCACGGCGGCCTCGACCGGCATCCAGGCGATCGGCGCCGGCGCAGTCGAAGTGGCCAGCGACTCGATCGCCACGACGGACGGCAACGGTGTCTTCGTCCTCGCCTCGAACGGGTCGATCGGCGTGGACTCGGGTACGATCCAGACCTCCGGCGACGGCGGCCGCGGCATGCGGCTGGAGGCCGGCGGCGCGATCGACGTGGTCAGCGGGACCATCGCCACCACCGGCGGCGTCTTCACCACCGCGACCGGCGCGCTCCTCTACAGCCACGGCATCCAGGTGGTCGCCGCCGGCGACATCGCCATCGACAGCGGCTCGATCACCACGGCCGGCGACGGTTCGGCGGGCATGATGCTGACCTCCAACGGCGGCGACATCTCGGTCGTCAGCGACTCCATCGCCGTCACCGGCGCGGGCGCCGTCGGCGTGTGGGCGACGGCCGCCGGCTCGGTCGCCATCACCACGGGCGACATCGTCGCCTCGGGCGTCGACGGCGCCGGGCTGCGGATCGACGCCCGGGACCTGACGCTGACCGTCGCCGGCGAGGTCGTCGCCAGCCAGGGGTATGGCGCCCATGTCACCCTGACCGGGGCGGGCGAGATCAATCTCGCCGCCGGCTCGTCGCTGCGGGGCGGCCTCGCCGGCCTCTATCTGTCCAGCCTCGAATCCTCGACCATCAACATCCTCGGCGAGATCGTCGGCCTGGGCGGCGGCGCCGCCCTGGTGGTCGAGGGCGCGCCGGTCACGCTCAACAACAACTCCAACACCATCATTGGCTCGATCACCCTCACCGACGGGGCCGACGCCTTCAACAACAACGGCACCTGGCTCGCCTCGGGCGTCAGCGACTTCGGCGCCGGAGACGACGCCATCGTCAACAACGGCCTGTTCAGCGCCACGGGCGGCGGCGACGTCGCCATCGCCGGGCTTGAGACCTTCCAGAACAATGCGCAGATCGACCTGCGCAACGGCCAGTTGGGGGACAGTCTCGACCTCGGCGGCGCGGCCTATGTCGGCGGCGCCGACTCCAGCCTGCTGGTCGACGTCGACTTCGCCACGGGCGAGAGCGACAGCCTCGCCGTCGGTTCCGCCACCGGCTCCACCGCGATCGTCGTCAACAACGTCTCGACCCAGCCGGGCTTCAGTTCCGGCCTCAGCTTCATCGAGTCCGACACGCCCCTGACCGGCGCGGAATTCGCCCTTGATCCGGATGCGATCGAGGACGGCTTCGTCGACTACGATCTGGAGTTCGACCCGGCCACCAACAGCTACGTCGTCAAGGCGCTCCCCAGCGGCGACTCCGTTTCGATGCTACGCGCCGGCGCGGCGGCCCAGGACTACGCCGCCCGGTCGGGCGAGGCGTGGAGCGGCCGCATGGAGGACTTCCGCGACAGCCGCTGGGCGGGGATCGGCCGCACCGGCCGCACCGAGGCCTGGGGTCAGATGCTCATCGGCGAGCGCGAGCTGGAGCAGATCGGGACCTTCGACCTGCTTGGTACGCCGACGGTTCGCGACATCTCGTCCGACGCCAGCTGGCGCGGCTTCCAGACCGGCGTCGACCGGGCCTACGGCTCTGGCCGTAGCTCGACCATCGCGGGGGTCACGGCGGGCTTCATGGACTATGAGATGAAGTTCGCCGCGGACCGCAACAGCTTCGATCTGACCGGCTTCAACATCGGCGCCTACGCCGCCTGGACCTTCGACGGCCTGGTGGTCTCCGGCCTGGCCAAATACGACCAGTTCGACGTCGACGCCAACCTGTTCGAACTCGACGCCCGGGGCGAGCTCGAAGGCTCCAGCGTCGGGCTGCGGAGCGAGGCGGCCTATCGCTTCGGCGGCTCCAGCCTGTTCCTGGAACCGGTCGTCGGGGTCGAGTGGATGACGGTCGAACTCGACCGCCTGTCGGCGGCCGGCGCGACGGCCGACTTCGACAAGGCCGACAGTCTGCGGGGGCAGTTCGGGCTGCGCGCGGGCGGACGCACCCGCTCGGGCGACTGGACCCTGGCCCCCAGCCTCGGCGTGTTCGCCATCGAGGAGTTCGAGGGCGAGAACGGCATGCGGTTCACCCTCGGAACGACAAGCTATCGGGTGGAGGACCAGCCCTACGAAACTCACGGGCGCGCGGACCTGGGCCTCTCGATCGTCGGGCCGGGCGGGCTTCAGGCCTACAGCAAGGCCGAGATCGACTTCGGCGACGGCGCCCAAGGGGTTACCTGGAGGCTGGGCGCGCGCTGGAGTTGGTAGACAGCCGAATGGCTGCGGGCGAGTCAGACCGCTCGCAGGGTGGCGCGCGCATGCCGCAGATCATGGCAGGGATCGACCGCACGGCGAGCCTCTGCAGGATCGCATAGAGATTCCGTCTGATGTTTTCGGTGGGGACCAACTGCATCAAGTCATTGGCGCCCAAGGCCAGCCACCGGGAACCTCCAGGGCCGCATGGAATTGGGACAAAATGTCCGAACCCGTTGTCCCCCTAACGTCCCGCGCCAATAGCGCCGTCGTCCTTGTCCGCGCGGGAAAATTCCGGCTGTCCATCCGGGTGAAGTTGAGTGCCGGCGGTATACTCGCGATCGGAGGCCTGGTCTCGGCGACCTTGCTCTCCACCACGGCCTTGGTCTGGGCTGCGACGACGCCCATGCGTCGCCATCCGATCGCCACGCGTTTTGGACGCCGATAGCGACGGCCCGTCTGAGTCTTGTGGTCACCCACTGCGTTCTGCCTTTGCCTGGTTCGCGGGCCTTCCGCGCGAGGGTGCGCTACGGCTTTCCCTGGCCGGCAATCAACTGAAGTTTCTCGGCGCTCCAGAACGCTCGCGGCCGCCTCACCAATTCAGCCAGCGGCCGAGGGGGCGATTGGGTCATCAAACTTCCGTCCTGCGGTTCTGGGGGGTGTCCGCGAACGAGTAACGGTGGGGCGAACAGGGCGCGCTCGCGAAAGTCTTCCTATGACTCAGTGCCGGCATTGGCCGCGTCCGGTTGCGGTGAGAACGCTCTTAACTTCCTCGCCCCTGAAGCTCTCGTCTCAGCGGACGCGGCGAACGCCCAGCACCGCGAGGCCTCCGAGAAGGGCCACAACCGCGGCCGCGCCCATGAGTTGCGGCCAGGACTGCCGATCAGGACCGAGCGCGATCAATGCCAGCAGGGGAGCCAGCACCGTCGGGAGGGTGTTGGTCAGGTTCATGATGCCGAGATCACGCGCCGCGTCCTGACGGGACGGCAGCACCTGCGCCACCAGGGCCGCGTCGACCGTGGTGTAGAGGCCGAAGCCGACGCCGTAGAGGCAGTATCCGACCACCGGACCCGGCCATGCCGGCCAGACGGCGAACACTGTCAGCCCCCCGGCCATCAGCAGGGCGGCCAGCAGGATGAACATCTTGCGCCGGTTCAAGCGGTCCGACGCCAGTCCGCCCAGGAACCCTGAGGCCAGGACCAGCAGGGTGGACAGGGTGATCAATCTCGCCAGTCCGCTCTCGACCGTGGAGCCGGGGAACTGCTCCGCATAGCGGGCATGGTCGGCGAGATAGAAGAGCATGTAAGCGTTCACCACGCTGGCGGCGATCTGCAGACAGAAGCGCGACAGCCAGGCGAGGCCGAAGTCGGTGGACAGCTTCGGCGGCGCCCATGACCGGCGCGCCGGCGAAACACCCACCGGGGGTTCCCGGTAGGTGAGAAGGAACGGTATGACGCAGGCGATGACCATTGCGCCCAGCACAACCATGCGCGCCGCCAGATCCGGAAGGATTGGCGCCGTGATCAGCAGGCCGCTGGCGGCGCCGAGCGGCGCCCCGAGGCCAAGAAACGCGGCGACCCGACCCTTGCGGGAATCGGGGACGCGATCCGCCAGAATGACCGTCAGGGGGGCGAACATCATATTGAAGGCCAGCTGGAAGAGCGTCACGCCGAGGATCAGACCGGTCGGGCTGCTGGCCCGGCCGATGATGCCGTAGGCGAGGATCACACCGGCGAGCCCGGCCGCTATCCAGGGGCGTCGCCTGCCGAATCGATGGCGCGTCCGGTCGCTGGCCCAGCCTACGGCCATGTTTGCGATGCTCGCGATCAGCGCGCCCCACAGGGTGACCAGACTGAGCAGGCCGATCTTGTCCCCGGGCGCCAGCAACTGCGCCTGCAGGGGCACCAGGAGGGTCAGGAGGGGAACGAAGGCGGTGAAGGCGCCGACATAGGCCAAGGTGAGGGCGGCGATGAAACCGGCGCTGATGGGGGCGGGGCCCCCGGACTCGTCGACGGAAATCATGGGGGGAGTTTGGCCACTGGCGATTCCGGGCGCGAGCAAATTCTTGCGCCCTTCGCCCCGGGTCGCATATCTGGGAGGAACGGTGGCGCTTGAGCTCCGCCTCGGGGAGACGGCCGCCGCCATGACCGCGACAATCTATGATGTCGCCGCCCTCGCGGGCGTTTCCATCAAATCCGTGTCGCGCGTCCTGAACCGCGGCCCGAACGTCAGTCCTTCGCTCGAGGCCCGGGTTCGGGCGGCGGTCGAGAGCCTCGACTATCGCCCCAGCCTGTCCGCGCGGGCCCTGGCCGGCGCTTCGTCCTATCTGATCGCCGCGTTCGTCGACGCCGAACTGACGCTGGAACATTGGCGCAGCGGGCGGGGAAACGACTATCTCAGCCGGCTTGAATACGGCGCGCTGGTCGAGTGCCGGAAGGCCGGATTTCACCTGCTGGTCGAGCTTGTGGATTACGGCTCGGCCACCCTTGAGGCCAGCGTCCGGTCGCTGCTGCGGTCGCTTCGACCGGACGGCGTCCTCCTGACCCCGCCCAACTCCGACGACCCCCGGGTCCTGGACATTCTGGAGCAACACGGGACGCCCTTCGTCCGCCTGGGCGCGGAGACGGATCTGCAGCGCGGAATGCGCGTCTTCATGGATGACCGGCAAGCCGCCATCGACATGACGGAACATCTGATCGGGCGCGGACATCGCAGGATCGGTTTTGTCTCGGGACCCGGGAGCTACGCCGCCAGCCGCGCCCGCCGCGAGGGGTTCCAGGCGGCTATGGCGAACCATGGTCTCGAGGTCGATCCGGCATTGATCGTGGAAGGGGACTTCACCTTCGACTCCGGTCGTCGGGCAGGGGGGTCGCTCCTCGCGGCGCCCGATCGGCCCACGGCGATCTTCGCCAGCAACGACGACATGGCGCTGGGCGTACTCAATGCCGCCGCGGCCCTCGGCATCCCCACCCCCGCCGGGCTCGCCGTTTGCGGATTCGACGATACCCCGAGCGCCATGTTGAGCACGCCCCCGCTCACCACGATCCGGCAACCCGTGACCGAGATGGCGGCGGCGGCCACGCGCCTTCTCCTGCCGGGGGTTTCGGGCAGTCGTGACCCGTCGGAGCCGGTCGGCTACGCGCTGGTCGAGCGTCTTTCGACCAGCGCCGGCATCTAAGCAGGCCGTTCAAACGCGCGTTGACAGCGCTGTCAAACCGGGACAGGTTGACCTCGGAAACAAGGCGCACGGTGTGCGTCATCACTATGGAACCCTGGCGAACAGGGTCCGCGGGGAGGAAGACCATGATCCAGTTCAAGCGTTCGCTTCTGCTCGGCTGCGCCTCGGTGGCGATCGCCGCCGGCGCCGCCCAGGCGCAAGACCCGACCACCGCCCCGGCCCCGCCTCCGCCGCGGGAGGAGGCGACCCAGATCGGCGATGTCGTCGTGACCGCGGAGCGGCGCGAGCAGTCCATGCAGGACTACGCGGGCGTCGCCCAGGCCATATCCGGCGAGGACCTGCGGGCGGTCGGAATCGACCAGATCGAGGATCTTCAATCGGCCGTGCCCGGACTGTCCATCTCCAACCAGGAGGGCAACGTCCAGATCTACATCCGTGGCGTGGGAACGGCGAACAACACCGAGCTCGGCGACCCGTCGGCCGCGACACACTTCAATGGCGTCTACCTGCCGCGGCCGCGCGGCGTCGGCGGCCTGTTCTTCGATCTGGCGCGGGTCGAGGTGGCCAAGGGGCCGCAAGGCACCCTGCGGGGCAGAAACGCCGTGGCCGGCACCCTGAACATCATCCCGAACATGCCGCGTCTGGGGTGGATGGAAGGCTATGCCCAGGCCGAGGTCGGAACCCTGGACACGCTCGGCTACGAGGCGGCGATCAACCTGCCCATCGGCGACGACCAGGCCCTGCGTCTTGCGGTTTACGGGGTGGATCGCGGCACCGCCTATGAAAACGTCGGCGACGACCAGAGCCTCGACCCGACGGGCGAGCAGCAGCTGTTCTCGGCCCGGGCGATCTATCTCTACCAGCCCACCGACCGTTTCAGCCTGAATCTCACCGCCGACTTCGAGTCGGAACGCGGCACGGGCTACCCGGCCACCAACATTCGCAACGGATTGGTCGGCGGCGGCACGCCCGATCAGCTTGAGTTGCGCGACATCCTCTTCCGGGGTCCGCAGGGCGTCGTCGAGAACGACAACTGGGGCCTGGCGCTCAACACCTCCTATGATTTCGGCCCCGCCGTGCTCGACTATACGGTCAGCCGCCGCAGCGTGGACTACTACCAGGTCAACGCCGCCAACGAAGGCGTGGTCCGGCCCGGCTACGGCGCGGGGGACGTCGACTACGACAATTTCGGCACCCAGTACTGGCTGACCCTGTCCGAGTCCGACATCCACGAACTGCGCCTGTCGTCTGCCCCCGCCGCCCGCGTCACCTGGTCGACCGGCCTGTTCTATTTCAAGGAAGAGCAGCAGGTCGGCTTCCTGTCGGTCGTCGACAAGGGACAGTTCTACTCGGGCACCGAGTTCACCTTCCCGGACGTGCAGTCGGAAAGCTTCGCGGCCTATGTCGACGTAACCTATCCCGTCACCGACCAGCTCCGTCTGAAGGGCGGCGTCCGCTACACCGAAGAGGAGAAGTCCCGGCGCGGCGTCGGCGGCAACTGGTCGCTCGGCCTGGGCTCCGAGAATTTCAACTGCTGCTTCAACAGCCGTCTCGGCACCGAGGGCTTCCGCCCGATCTTCACCGGCCGCGACAGCTATGCGCCGCCGACCCCGGGCAACAACCAGGAAGCGGCCCAGTACTTCATGGGCGCTTTCGCCCCCGGCGCGCGCGACACGTTCATGCAGCAGATCGCCGGCGTGGCAGACGGGTCGCGACCCAACGGCACCTGTGTCGACCGGCCCGACACCCAGCCGGCGGGCGGCGGGCAGGTCTGCCCCGCCAACGGACAGCACAGCTTCTTCCAGATCACGGCCCCCGGCGAACAGGTCGGGTCCTATGAGGACAGCTTCAGCGACTACCGGGTCGGCTTCGAATACGACCTGACGGACGACAATCTGTTCTACGGAGCCATTTCCACGGGGCACAAGTCCGGCGGCTTCAACGACACCGTGGTCATCAACGGCGTCTCCACCGCGCCGACGTTCGCGCCGGAATCGGTGACCCTGTTCGAGGTCGGAACCAAGAACACCTTCCGTCCGGCGAGCGGCCGCATCGACTTCAACGCCAACGTCTTCTTCTACGACTACGCCGACCAGGTCTTCCAGACGCTGGTCTCCCTCGGCTCGGGTCCGGGCGGCGCCAGCGCCGGCTTCTCCCAGCAGAACATCAATGTGGCGCAGTCGACCATCAAGGGCTTCGAGCTGGAGACCCGCTTCAGCCTTCCGTACGGCATGAGGCTCGACCTGATCGGCGCCTATATCGACGCCCAGGCGGATGGAGGGGCCCTCACCGACACGCGCGGGACCGACTACGGCGACGGCACGCCGAATTTCAACGTCGACATTTCCGGCAACGACCTGCCGAACGTGTCGAAGGTCAATCTGAACGCCCACCTGCAGAAGACGATGGACCTCTTCGGCGGTCGCGCGGACTTCCACCTGCTGGCCAACTACCGGTCGTCCTACGCCCTCAATATCTACAACGAGCTACCGGTGATCCAATTCACCGCCCGGCCCTCGGACGCCGCGGGGCAGGCCGCCTACGACGCATTCAAGGCCTCGGTCGCGGGCACGACGATCGACCCGACCGCGCCCCTGGCCAGCCCCTTCCTGCGCAGCACAGAAGCCCGCGAGGGTGGCTTCTGGGCCCGTCAGGAAGGCTATGTCACGGTCAATCTGGGCGCCGGGTGGGAACCCGCCGACGGCCGCTACCGCATTGAGGCCTACGTCAACAACGCGTTCGACGAAACGGTTGTCGAGAAGCAGCTCGTGTCCGACCAGGTCGTCAATGTGCTGTTCCTCAACCAGCCGCGGACGGCCGGCGTGCGGTTGCGCGCCAGCTTCTGATCTCCTGACCTGTGACGGCGCGGACCCCGGTCCGCGCCGTTCTTTTTTCAGTACCCGGGATAAGCTTGAGGTCCAGCATGTCCGTGCTCCGTCGAACGTTCGTATCCGCCGTCGCGCTTTCCATGTCTCTGTGGGCCGCCGATGTGGTCGCCCAACAGGTCCAGGCGCCGCCCACGGCCGTGCCGGATCCCACGGTCTGGCCCGTCGCCGGCAGTCCGGCCGCGATCACGGATCCGGAAGCGGAAGCGATGATCGACCGCCTTCTTCAACGGATGACCCTCGAGGAAAAGGTCGGGCAGCTCATCCAGGCGGACATCGGCGCCATCACTCCGGCCGATCTTGCGACCTACCCGATCGGTTCGATCCTGGCGGGGGGGAACTCCTCCCCCGAAGGCGATGAACGCGCGTCGTTGTCCGAATGGGTCGCCCTGTCGCGCGCCTTCCGGGAGGCCGCCGCCACGCGGCCCGGCGCCGCCATTCCGCTGATGTTCGGCATCGACGCGGTGCACGGGCACAACAACATCGTCGGGGCGACCCTGTTTCCACACAACATCGGGCTGGGTGCGGCGCGGGATCCCGGGCTGATCGAGCGGATCGGGCGGGCGACCGCGCTCGAGGTCGCGGCCTCCGGCGCTGACTGGACCTTCGGACCGACGCTGGCGGTGCCGCGCAATGATCGCTGGGGGCGCGCCTACGAGGGCTATGGCGAACACCCGGAGATCGTCTCCGCCTATGCGGGTCCCATGACCCGGGGGCTCCAGGGTGAACTGATCCCGGGCCGACCGCTGGCCTTCGATCGCATCGCCGGATCCGCCAAGCATTTCGTGGCCGACGGCGGCACGCTCGATGGCGTCGACCAGGGCGATGCGCCGATTTCCGAAGCCGAACTGATCGACATCCACGCCCAGGGGTATGTGCCCGCGATCAATGCGGGCGTCCTGACCGTGATGGCTTCGTTCTCGAGCTGGAATGGAGTCAAGATCACCGGCAATCGCGGCCTGCTGACAGACGTTCTCAAGGAGCGGATGGGCTTCGACGGCTTCGTCGTCGGCGACTGGAACGCCCATGGGCAGATCCCGGGATGCAGCAACGAAAGCTGCCCGGAAGCCATCAATGCCGGCCTCGACATGTTCATGGCGCCGGACAGCTGGCGAGGGCTCTACACAAACACCCTGGCCCAGGCGCGTTCCGGCGAGATCCCCGCGGATCGCCTCGACGACGCCGTGAGACGCATCCTGCGGGTCAAGTTCAAACTGGGCGTCTTCGACCGGGACCGGTCGATCGAGGGCAGAGCCGACGTGCTCGGCTCGCCGGAGCACCGCGCCCTCGCGCGCGAAGCCGTTCGCAAGTCGCTGGTGCTTTTGAAGAATGAGGGGGTTCTCCCCATCCGGCCAGGCGCGCGTGTTCTCGTGGCGGGCGAGGCGGCGGATTCCATCGGTCAGGCTTCCGGAGGCTGGACGGTGTCCTGGCAGGGCGCGGACACGACCAACGCCGATTTCCCGGGCGGCGTGTCCATCTGGTCGGGCCTCGACGCCGCCATCCGGGAGTCCGGGGGCGTCGCGGAACTGAGCGTCGAGGGCGGCTACGAGACCCGGCCGGACGTCGCGATCGTGGTGTTCGGCGAAACGCCCTACGCCGAGTTTCAGGGCGACGTGGAAAACCTCGACTTCGCGCCGGAAGAGCCATTGTCCGTGCTGCGGCGGCTGAAGGCGGCGGGGATTCCGACCGTCTCGGTGTTCCTGAGCGGCCGGCCGCTCTGGACCAATCCCGAGATCAACGCCTCCGACGCCTTCGTGGCGGCCTGGCTGCCGGGAACCGAGGGCTCCGGCGTCGCGGACGTGCTGGTCGCGGGGCGTGACGGACAATCCGTCCACGACTTCACGGGTCGACTGTCCTTCTCGTGGCCGAAAACAGCGGGCCAGGATGTGCTCAATGTCGGCATGCCGGGATACGATCCCCAGTTCGCCTACGGCTATGGGCTTTCCTACGCGGAACCGGGGCGGGTGGATTCGCTGTCGGAAGATCCTGGCGTGGCGGTCAGCCAGACCAACGTCGACGACTATTTCACCGACGGACGGGTTCAGGCGCCATGGTCCCTCATGCTCCGGGACGAGGGTGGCGACAGCCGCATCGGGACCGGCCTGACGGGAGCCAGCCCGCGCGCCAACCTGTCGGTCCGACCGACGGACGGCGCCGCCCAGGAAAGCGCCATGGCGCTGACCTGGGGCGGTGCGGCGGAGGCGTTGATCATGGGACCGCCCGTCGACCTGTCGCGACAGCGGAACGGCGACATGGTTTTGTCCGTGTCGATTCGTCTGGACGGCCCGCTCGCCGGGCCGGTTGAGCTGGGCTTCGGTCGGGAGCGCATGGAGATCGCGCCGCTTCTGGGTGACCCGGCCTTGGGCCAATGGCGCGAGGTGCGCATCCGGCTGGCGTGTTTCGGTGGCGCGGACACCGACGTTACGGCCGTCGAGACGCCGTTTGCACTCCGATCGGAGTCCCCGGTGCGCCTTTCGCTGGCCGACATCCGGCTGGGTGTGAACCAGGCGGGCGCGAGTTGCCCGCCGAGCGGCGGGTGAGCGCGGTAGCTTGTGGAGGTCGTCAATCGATCTCTAGCGCACACGGTAGGTCCGTCAGGAAGCGGACCCACCCCAAAGTCTCCGGGGGGCAAGCGGACATTGGGTGCGCCGCCGTGTGCCAACCCTGCGACGCTGAGACCAGCGTCACCGCCGAGGACTCGCACAAACAAGAGTGCTACTAAACCCCATGCTCAAATCCCTCCGGGACATGATCAGGCGGATCGGCTTCGTCGGCGGCGTGCTGCTGACGCTGGCGTTCGCCTTGCCGGCCCTGGCCAGCCATGCCTGTGCGAGCGAGCTGTCGCCGCCGGTCGCAGAGACAATCGCGAGCACGGATTTAGACGGTGAGGCCCAATGCCCGGACTGCGGCCCGGCCTGCGTAAGTGGCTGCTGCCACGCGCCGCATGCCGCGACGCCGGCGGACGTCGGGGTTGAGCCCAAGGGGCCTGTGTTCGCTGCGCCCGTCGGCTGGGTCCATGCGACCGGGCGACTGCTGCACGCGCCCGCCGGTCCGGAAAGACCTCCACGCCTCTGATCCTCGACCGGGCCCTCCCGGTCCTGCCTGAGCCACGCGCGCCCTCGCGGTCGCGCGTCCTGAACTCTGGGCCCGGTCCTGCGCCGGGCGAGGATCCAAGATGCAAATCCAAAGACATTGGCTGATGACCGGCGCTGCCGTCGTGACCGCCCTCGGCGTGGGCTTCGGCGCGGCCCAGGTCCTCAACCGGACCACGCCCGAGGCCGTCGAACACGCTGAAGAGGGCCATGGCGAAGCAGGGGGCGAGGGCGCGGTCATCGCCTTGTCGCCGGAGCAGGCCGCCCAGGCCGGGGTTTCGGTCGTCGGTCTGCAGAGGGGCGGGGGCGCGGATCTCAAACTGCCGGGACGTGTTGACTTCGCGCCGGGCGCCGAAGCCGTCGTTGATGCGCCGCTGGCCGGAGCCGTGTCACGGGTCCACGTCGGCCTGGGCGACCGGGTGTCGATCGGGTCGCCGCTGATCACCCTGCGCAGTCCCGACGGGGCCGCGTCCCGGGCCACGGCGGACGCCGCCTCGGCTTCGGCAGACGCCGCCCGTGCCGCCGAGCGGCGGGACCGCACCCTGTTCGAACAAGGCTGGGTCTCGCAGGCGCGGCTCGACATCACCGCCGCTGAAGCGCGCCGGGCCGAGGCCGAGCTGCGCGCCGCCCGCGCCCGTGTCGGCGCCTATGGCGCGCCCGGCCCCAACGGCATGACGGTCGTGCGCAGTCCGATCGCCGGAGTCGTCACGCGCCTGAGCGCGGCGCCCGGACAGGTGCTGCACGAGGAAGCCCTGCAGGTCGCCGCCGTCGCCGATCCGCGTCGTATCGAACTGGTTTTCGAGGCTCCGCCCTCAGCGGCCGGACTGGTGAAGGTCGGCGACAGGCTGGAGGGCACGGTCGCCGGTGGGCGCGGCGTGACCGGCGTCGTCACCGCCATCGCCCCGGCCAACGAGACCGGGGTCGTCATCATCCGGGCCGAGGCCGGCGGGGAGGTTCCGCCGGCGGGGTCGGTCGTGTCGGCGCGAGTCTCGGCCGGCGGCGGAACCGGAGCCCTGGTCGTTCCACTGGACGCGGTCCAGACTATCGAGGGCGTATCGTCGGTCTTTGTCGTCGAGGGCGGAAAGTTTCGCGCCCGGCCGGTGGTGACGGGCCGCACTTCCGACGGTCGGATCGAGATCGTCTCGGGCCTGTCCGGCTCCGAGCGCATCGCCGGCGCCGGCGCCTTCCTGCTCAAGGCCGAACTGGCCAAGGGCGAAGCCGGGCACGGACACTGAGCATGCTGGACCGCATCATCGACGCCGCCGTGCGTTTCCGCTGGCTGGTCGTGGGCCTGGCCGTCGTCCTGGCGATCCTGGGCGGGCGAGAGTTGCTCCGCCTGTCGATTGACGCCGTGCCGGACATCACCAACCGGCAGGTGCAGATCACCACCGTGGCACCCGCGCTCGGGCCCGAGGAGGTCGAGCGCCAGGTCACCTTTCCGCTGGAGACCGAGCTCGCGGGCCTGCCGGGCCTGATCGAAACCCGCTCATTGTCGCGGCACGGCTTCTCGCAGATCACCGCCGTCTTCACCGACGCCACCGACATCTATTTCGCTCGCAACCTGGTCAATGAGCGGCTGCAGTCGGCACGGGCGGACCTGCCTGAGGGTCTGTCGCCGTCGATGGGGCCGGTCGTGACCGGGCTGGGCGAGGTCTACATCTGGACGCTGGGCTTCACCGGTCCGGCCGCGACGTCTGGCGTCCCCTATGTGACGCCCGAGGGCGAGCGGCTGGTTACCGATCCCGAGAAGTCGACCTATCTGCGCACGGTCCAGGACTGGATCGTCGCACCACAGTTGAAGAGCGTGCCCGGTGTCGCGGGCGTCGACGTGCTGGGCGGTTATGTGAAGGAGTATGCGGTCCATCCCGATCCGGGCCGATTGGCCGCCTACGGCGTCGGCCTGGTCCAACTGGTCGAAGCGCTGGAGCACGCCAATCGCATCGCCGGCGCGGGCTACGTCAATCGCGGGGGCGAAGCCTATATTGTCCGCGCTGACGCCCGGCTGAAAAGCCTCGATGACCTGGCGCAGACGCCCATCCTGAACCGGGGCGGCCAGGTGATCCGGGTATCCGACGTCGCCACTGTCGAGATCGGCCGCGCGCCGCGCCTGGGCTCGGCCAGCGCCGACGGCCGCGAGACGGTGGTCGGCACCGCCCTGATGCTGCAGGGCGAGAACTCCCGCGACGTGGCGCATCGCGTCGGCGAGCGGCTGGAGGCGATCAAGGCGAGCCTGCCGCCGGGAGTGGTCCTGCGTCCCGAGCTGGATCGCACCGACCTGGTGGAGGCGACGATCCGGACAGTAGAGCACAACCTCGCGCTCGGCGCGCTGCTGGTCGTAGGTGTGCTGTTCTTTGCGCTGGGCAATGTGCGGGCCGCGATCATCACAGCGCTGGTCATTCCGCTAAGCTTTCTGTTCGCAGCCTCGGCGATGAACCGGTTCGACATCAGCGCCAATCTGCTGAGCCTGGGCGCGCTGGATTTCGGTCTGATCGTCGACGGGGCCGTGGTGGTGATCGAGAACACCCTGCGGAGGCTCGGTCTCAGACGGGACCAGGCCGGGCGTGCGCTGACCGCGGGGGAGCGGCTCGCGGTCGCTGCGGCCTCGGCGCGCGAGATGGCGCGGCCGGCGGCGTTCGGACAGGCGATCATCCTGCTGGTCTATGCCCCGCTGCTGATGTTCGAGGGGGTTGAAGGCAAGATGTTCGGGCCGATGGCCGCGACCGTCATGCTGGCCCTGGCGGCGGCCTTCGTCCTGAGCTTCACCTTCGTGCCGGCCATGGCGGCGCTGATCGTGCGCGAGCCCAACGCGGACCACGAAGAGACGCGTCTGACGCGGGCGGCCAAGGCGCGCTATGCGCCCCTGCTGGAGGCGGCGATCGCCCGGCCTCGAGCGGTGATGATCGGGGCGGGCGTCACCCTGCTGGCCGGACTGATCTCCTTCCTGATGCTGGGCCGCGAGTTCGTGCCGCAGCTGGATGAGGGAGACGTCCTGGTCCAGGCGCTGCGCGTGCCATCGACTTCCCTCGAACAGAGCCAGGCCATGCAGTTCAGGGTCGAGACGACGCTGAAGGCCATGCCCGAGGTGGCGCGCGTCTTCACCCGCACGGGCACGGCGGAGGTGGCGTCAGACCCAATGCCGCCGTCGATCTCGGACACCTTCGTCATGCTCAGGGACCGCCAGGACTGGCCGGAACCGGACCTGGCCAAGGCCGAGCTGGTCGAAAAGATGGAGCAGCGGTTGTCGACCCTGCTGGGCAACAATTACGAGTTCACCCAGCCGATCGAGATGCGGTTCAACGAGCTGATCGCCGGGGTGCGGTCGGACGTGGCGGTGATGATCTACGGCGATGATTTCGCCGCCATGGAACGGACCGCGCAGCGGGTGGCGGCCGTGCTGAACGACATCGACGGCGCGGCTGATGTCCGGGTTGAACAGGTGTCGGGCCAGCCAACGATCACGGCCAGCGTGGACCGCACCGTCGCCGCGGCGCAGGGGGTGCATGCCTCGGACGCCGCCGACGCGCTCGCCATCGCCCTTGCGGGGCGCTCCGCCGGACAGGTCAACGAAGGGGACCGGCGGTTCGACGTCGTCGTCCGGCTGGGCGAAGACCTGCGTAACGATCCGACGATCATGGCGCAGCTGCCGGTCATGCCCGAGAACGCCGAGGCGGGGGCGCCGACCGTGCCCCTGTCCTCCGTCGCCCGCTTCGATGTAGCGGAGGGGCCGAACCAGATCAGCCGGTCGGACGGCAAACGCCGGATGATCGTTCAGGCAAATGTGCGCGGCCGCGACCTCGGCAGCTTTGTCGCGGAGGCCCAGGCCAAGGTGGCCGATCAGGTCCAGCCGCCCCCGTCGGGCTGGATCGACTGGGGCGGACAGTTCGAGAATCTGCAGCGCGCCTCGGCCCGGCTTGGGTTGATCGTGCCGATCGTCTTCCTGACAATCGGTGGGTTGCTGTGGATGGCGCTCCGCTCATGGCGCGATGCCGTCCTGGTGTTTGCCGGCGTGCCGCTGGCTCTCGTCGGCGGCGCCTTGGCGTTGGCCCTGCGCGGGATGCCTCTGTCGATCAGCGCGGCGGTCGGCTTTATCGCGGTGTCCGGCGTGGTCACCCTGAACGGCCTGGTCCTGATGCAGGCGATCCGACAGCGGACGGGAGAGCGTGTGGAGCCAGGCATGGCCGCCTTGGATGGCGCCGTCAGCCGGTTGCGAGCCGTGCTGACCACCGCCCTGGTGGCGGTCCTCGGCTTCGTGCCGATGGCCTTTGCGTCGGGAGCCGGGGCGGAGGTTCAGAAGCCGCTGGCGACGGTGGTGATTGGGGGGCTGACGACCGCGACGCTGCTCACCCTGATCGTTCTGCCCGTGCTGGCGGCCGCGTGGGATCGAGGCAGGCAGCATTTGGCCAGGCAATAACGCAACCGACGGGCAAGTGATTGGGCCGTGATGAGCGAAGGCTGTCAGGCCGACGCGAGCAGGACTCGTAGCGGTGCCTCGGAAGGTCAGGTTGGGGACGGGGCGGCGCCTCTTTGCGCAACAAGCCAACGCGTCCAGTCTAGGAGCAGTTCAAAGTCCGCTGCTCCTCTGAGCAGATGAGACGCGTCCAGATGACGCCGTGTCGCCGCTTGACTCCGTACCATAGTCCCTGGTGCAGACAGGGCCCTTAGCAGAAGCAGGATAGTTTTCCGAATGATCGACCGGGATCGACGAACTTTGCTGCGAGGAGTCGTCGGCGGGGCAGGCCTTTTGGCCGGGCAAGGCCTCCTGCCTGTCTGGGCCCAGACCGGGTCGCCGGGCTTGCGCGCCGACATGGCCACACTCCCGGGGCCCGAGGTGCGGCTGTCTGTTGGTCATTCGCCCTTCATGGTCGGCGGGCGTAGGGGTCACGCCATCACCGTCAATGGGACCGTGCCGGCGCCGCTGATCCGGTTGCGCGAGGGCCAGACGGCCCGAATGTCGGTCACCAACACCCTGGACGAGGACACCTCGATCCACTGGCACGGCGTCTTGCTGCCATTCCAGATGGACGGCGTGCCCGGCGTCAGCTTCCCGGGCATTCGCCCCGGCGAGACCTTTCAGTATGAGTTCCCCGTCATCCAGTCGGGCACCTTCTGGTATCACTCCCACTCCAACCTGCAGGAGGCGATGGGGCACTACGGGCCGCTGATCATCGATCCGGCAGGCGCCGACCCGGTCGCCTGGGATCGCGAGCACGTCGTCGTCCTGTCCGACTGGAGTTTTCTCCATCCGCACGTGATCCTCGACAAGCTGAAAAAGAGCCCCGGCTACTTCAACCGCTCGCGCACCACCCTGTCGGGCCTGATCTCCGGCGAGGACGGCATGTCGCTGGAGGAGCGGCGGATGTGGGGGTCGATGCGGATGGACCCGCGCGACATCGCCGACGTCAATGGCACGACCTACACCTATCTGGTCAACGGCCATGGTCCGACCGAGAACTGGACGGGCCTGTTCCGGCCCGGCGAACGGGTCCGGCTGCGCGTCATCAACGCCTCGGCCATGTCGATCTTCAATGTGCGCATCCCCGGTCTGGCCATGACGGTGGTCAATGCCGACGGCGAGAACGTCCGGCCGGTCGAGACCGACGAGATCCAGATCTCCGTGGCCGAAACCTATGACGTCATCGTCCGCCCGACCGAGGACCGCGCCTATACGCTGGCAGCCGAGTCGGTCGACCGGTCCGGCATGGCGCGCGCCACGTTGGCCCCGCGCCTCGGAATGAGCGCCGAGGTGCCGCCCCTGCGTCAGGTCCCGAACCTGACCATGCGCGATATGGGCATGGGGGGCATGGACCACTCGGCCATGGGCCACGGAGCTATGGATCATGCCGGCATGGGACATGCTGCCCCGGCTGCGACGCCGATGGATCACGGCGGGATGGAGCACGACATGCGCAACCCCGACAACGCACCGGCCGGGATGGCCGTGGGGGTCGGGGTCGACATGATCGCGTCCGACCCGGCGAACAGACTGGGCGAACGGCCCATGGGGCTGGAGGACGTGCCGCACCGGGTGCTGGTCTATACCGACCTCGTATCCCTCGCCCCCAACAAGGATCAGCGGCGGCCGTCACGGGCGCTGGAGATTCACCTGACCGGCAATATGGAACGGTTCATGTGGGGCTTCGACGGGCGCAAGTTCTCTGAGATCGTCGAGCCGATCCGGTTCGAACGGAACGAGCGGGTGCGGGTGAGCCTGGTCAATGACACCATGATGGCCCATCCCATCCACCTGCACGGCCATTTCTTCGAGCTGGTGACGGGCGGTCCCGCTGGGCATCAACCGCTGAAGCACACGGTCAATGTCGCTCCGGGCTCCAAGGTGACGTTCGACCTCACCGCCGACGCGCCGGGAGACTGGGCCTTCCACTGTCACATGCTGATGCACATGCACGCGGGTATGTTCAATGTCGTGAGCGTGCGGCCGCTGGACGAGGGGGTGGCATGATCCGGCTTCTGACCTGTATGGCGCCGCTGCTGCTCGCGGCGGGCGCGGCGACAGCCCAGGATCACTCGCAACACGCGCCGGCCGCACAGACGCCTGCGGCCGCCCCGACGACGGCTGATCCCCATGCGGGTCACGACATGAGCGGTCAGGCGATGGGGCCGCCGGACGTGCCGACCAGTGCGGACGGTCCGGGCCGCCCCCGGCTTCCGCCCCCGCCGTTCGCCGCCCTTTCCGGTCCGGCGCACGCGGCCGATGCCCTCTGGGGTGAGGCCGCCATGACCAAGGCCCGCGCCCTGCTGCGCCGCGAGAACGGCGACGTGCGGGCGACCGCCGTTCTCATCGATCGGCTGGAGGCGGGCTTTGGCGACGGCGAAGAAATCTGGCTTTGGGACGTCGGCGGCTGGACCGGCGGCGACATCAACCGGTTCTGGTGGAAGTCCGAAGGGGAGGGGGATTTCGACGGCGAGGTCGAGGGCGAGATCCAGGCCCTCTACAGCCGAGCCGTCTCGCCCTTCTGGGATGTGCAGGCGGGCGTCCGCCAGGACGTCCGCGAGGACGGCGAGAACCCGACGCATCTGGTGCTCGGCGTCCAGGGACTCGCCCCGCATTGGTGGGAGGTTGACGCCGCCGCCTTCCTGTCCACCGCGGGCGACCTGACGGCGCGCGTCGAAGCCGAATACGATCAGCGGATCACCCAGAGGCTGATCCTGCAGCCGCGCGTCGAGGTCGAGGCCTCAGCGTCCGATGTTCCGGAACTCGGTCTGGGGTCGGGCCTGACCCATGTCGAGGCCGGCCTGCGCCTGCGCTATGAAATCGCCAAAGAGTTCGCCCCCTATGTCGGGGTTGAATGGAGCCGTGATCTCGGCGGAACCGGCGACCTGACCCGAGACGCGGGCGGCGAACCCGAGCACACCCGTTTCGTCATCGGCCTCCGGGCCTGGTACTGAAGGGCTGACCTCAGGCGGTCTCGCCCTGGAAGGCGGCGATGATCGGGCAGGGGCCGCTGTCTGTCGCCGCGCAGGCCCCCGCCAGCCGCCGCAAGGCCGTTCTCGCCTCCTGAAGATCGGCGATGGTGCGATCCAGGGCCGCCAGCCGCTCGGCGGCCAACTCCCGCGCGCGCTCCCGATCTTCGCTCGCGTCCAGAGACAGCAGCTCCCGGATCTGCTCCAGGGTGAAACCGGCCGTCTGGGCCGAGCGGATGAAGCGAAGGCGGCGAACATCCTCGTCGCCATAGCGGCGGATACCCCCGCCGACCCCATGTCCCGACCAGCGTTCGGGCGTCGGCAGCAGGCCACGCCGCTGATAGAACCGGACGGTTTCGACCCCCACGCCGCCCTCGCGCGCCAATCCGGCAATCGTCCGCACACTCATGGTTGACTCCGTATCATGATACGGAACTTAGGGTGTCAGCCCTGGATTTGAAGACCACGGAGGCTGCAATGACCCGGACCGCCATCATCCACCGCATGGTGATGCCCGACCACACCTGCCCTTGGGGGCTGAAGGCGCGGCACCTGCTGAAGAGCCGGGGCTACCGGGTCGAGGATCACTGGCTGACCACGCGCGAACAGACCGACGCCTTCAAGGCCGAGTACGGGGTGAAGACCACGCCCCAGGTGTTCATCGACGGACAGCGTATCGGCGGGCACGACGACCTGCGTCGCTTCCTCGGGCTGAAGGTTCGCGACCCCAAGGCGACAACCTATACGCCTGTGCTGGTCGTCTTCCTGACCACGGCCGTGATGGCCGCGATGCTGAGCCTGACCGTTTACGGCACACCGCTGACCGTCCGGGCCGGCGAGTGGTTCATCGCCCTGTCGATGATGGTCCTCGGCATGCTTAAGCTTCAGAACGTCGAGAGTTTCTCGTCGATGTTCCTGAACTACGACCTGCTGGCGAAGAGGTGGGTGCCGTATGGCAAGCTCTATCCTTTCGCCGAGTTCGGCGCCGGCGCCCTGATGGTCGCGGGCGTCCTGACCTGGCTGTCGGCGCCCGTCGCGCTCTTCATCGGTGGCACGGGCGCGATCTCGGTGTTCAAGGCGGTCTACATCGACAGGCGTGAGCTGAAATGCGCCTGCGTCGGCGGTGACAGCAATGTGCCGCTGGGCTTCCTGTCCCTGACCGAGAACCTGATGATGATCGCAATGGCGATCTGGATGTTGGCGATGGAGTGGGGCGCTGCGTCGAACGTCCCGATGTGATCTTGCTCGCTCCAGCATCCGATCCGGGCCGACGCACGAGGCGGACGAAACGAACCTCCAGCGTTGAATCGCTCAGGGCGCCGTCGCAGCGATCCGCTTCGCAACAAGGCGCCTTCAGCCAAGGCCCTGACGCCGAACGACCTGGTCGGTGATCGCTTCGACAGGAACGGCAGTCGTCCGTCTTACCCACTGGGAGGGCTGGCTATTGATACCGGTCGTGGAGTCCATGAACTCAGCAAGCTGAAGGATCGGCAACGGTTTCGCGAACCAGTACCCCTGGACAGCATCGCATCCGAGCAAGGTAAGGCAGGCTGTGAGCTCCTGGGTCTCGACCCCCTCGGCGACCACCGACATTCCAAGCCCATGGGCGAGGTCGATGGTCGACTTCATGATCAAGCGGTCACGCTGGCTTTTCAACAAATCCAGCACCAGGGATCGATCAATCTTGAGCTCGTCCGCATTCAGCATCTTGAGGTAACCGAGCGACGAAAGCCCCGACCCATAATCGTCGATCGAGATCTTTATGCGTGCCTCGCGATAGGCCGATATGGCCTCGATTGCTTTGGCCGGGTTCTGGATCACGGCTGTCTCTGTGATCTCAAAGCACAGCCTGGCGTCGGTCCCGGCGACGGTCGCCAACACCCGGGCTTTGAAGGCCTCGTCCTGAAGCAGGCGTCCGGACACGTTGATGGCGATGGTCACGTCATGACCCCAGCCGCGCAGACGGGTCTGGTCGGAAATGGCCCGATCCAGACTCCACTCGGTCAGGCCGCGGATGTGCCCGGTTTCCTCGGCGATCGGGATGAACAGGTCGGGCGCCAGGAAGCCGCGGACCGGGTGGCGCCACCGGCACAGGGCCTCCACCGAGGCGATACCGCCGTCGGCCGTGGTCATCTTCGGCTGATAGTGCAGGGAAAGACCGCCCGAACCCATCGCCCGGCGCATCTCGGTCATCAAGGCGAGGTTGTTGGCGGGCGAGCCGAACGTCGCCTCGTCGTATACGACCGCGTGGTCGTCGGAGGCGCGGGCCAGATTCAACGCGGCGGTCGATCGCTCGACCAGCAACTCCGGTGAGATCGGCCCGTCCGCCTGGCGGGCCGCGCCCACGCGGATGAAAATGTCGATCGAGTTTCCGTCGACCTCAAAATTGGTCTCGAGTTCCTGCAGGCGTGACAGCAAGGCCCGGAGCGCGGCGTCGTCGAGATCCGCGAGCGCGAAGGCGAGCACGGATGAGGAGATATGCGCGCAGCGGGCCTCGACCAGTTCGGACATGCGCTGCGCCAACTGGACGATCAGGGCGTTGGCGACATTGTAGCCGACGACCCCGCGCATGTCGGCATGCCGTTCCACGCCGACAGTGATCACGGACAGACAGGCCTGCGGGCGGGCCTCCCACGCGTCGCTGATATCCTTGAGGAGCAGGCGCAGGTTGGGGAGTCCCGTTTCGGGCTGGTGCGTCGCCAGATGAAGCAGGCCGGCTTCCCGTTCGACGACGATCGCGCGCTCCCGGCGGTCGAGTTCGACCCGGGTCGCCCAGACGGCCAGCAGGATCTGCGTGAGGGCCAGGGGCGCGACCTGGAGACTGACGGGGAAGAGAATTTGAACGGCGATCGGCAGGAGAAACAGCGCGGCTGCGACCGCGAGGTGGCCATACACAAGCCGACGCAGAGGCGCGCCACCCTCGCGAGTCGGCATGAGCAGAAGCACGATCGCCCCGCACAGCCCCAGCAGAGCCAAGGGGTGAAGCGTGCCGAGGGCACGGCCGCCGACCAGGCTCTCGTAGGCCAGTCCGTGAAGGTAGACGCCCGGAACCAGACCTGCAGGCGTGGCGAACTCGTCGCCCAGTTCAAGCGCCGTTGCGCCTACGAGGATCATCCGGCCAGCGACCAGGGATTTGTCAAACCGGTCGTGCAGGACGTCGTCGAAGCTCAGATGGGGAATGCTGCGATGATCGATGCCGTAGTCGATCTCGAACACGCCTGACCGGGCAGCGCCGCCGGCCAGCAGGGCGGCGAGCGAGGGCTGATTGGAGGCGCCGGGCGACGCATCGTAGCGGCGCACCTGTCCATCGTTGTCCACGGGCACGTTCACGGAGGCCAGCATGGCGTCGCGCCGGATCATGGCGAGCGGCGTGTTCTCGATCAGGGCCCGGCTCGCCGGCCCGTAGGATTCGGCCTGGACGAAATTTGCAAGGGCGACCTGGCCGGGATGTCTCGAAATCGTGTTGGCGAGGGCCTGGTCCGACGCAGGCTGTGACGCGGCGCTGAAGTCCACATCCATGGCCACCAGAGTCGCGCCCGCGTCGATGAGATGTTCGATAGCCTCGGCGTAGCGAGTCCGGTCCCAAGGCCAGCTATCGGCTGCCCGCAGGCTTCGGGAATCGATCTCGACGATCGTTAGCGTCTGGCTGGCGTCCGACGGCGCGAGTCTGAAGCGAACACCCTTGAAGACATCGTCGATGGGGCGCAGCGCGTCGGTGAACAGGGCGGCGGCGACGGCGGTCAGGAGCAGGAGGCTCCAGATCGCATTGCGCAGGCGAGGACTATCCGGAAAATGAGGGATCAATCCGATTCCCCGCGGCCGCTCCGGCCACGGTCGCCGTCGCTTTCACGGCCGCCACCGCCGTTGCCGTTTCCCGGGTTGCCGCCAGCGTTCCCTCCGCCGTTGCCATCGACGGAGGTTTCGCCGCCGTTGCCGTTGCCGGGGCTGCCACCGGCGGTCCCGCCGCCATTGCCGTTGCCGGGGTTTCCATCGGGACTACCGCCGCCGTTGCCATTGCCGGGGTCGCCGCCGGTGCTCCCATTGCCGGGGTTGCCGCCTGCGTTCCCGACGCCGTTGCCATTGCCGGGGTCGCCGCCTGCGTTCCCGCCGCTGTTGCCATTGCCGGGGTCGCCGCCTGCGTTCCCGCCGCCGTTGCCATTGCCGGGGTTGCCGCCGGTGCTCCCGCCGCCGTTGCCATTGCCGGGGTTGTCGCCGGCGTTCCCGCCGCCGTTGCCATTGCCGGGGTTGCTGCCGGTGCTCCCGCCGCTGTTGCCATTGCCGGGGTCGCCGCCGGCGTTCCCGCCGCTGTTGCCATTGCCGGGGTTGCCGCCGGTGCTCCCGCCGCCGTTGCCATTGCCGGGGTCGCCGCGGGTGCTCCCGCCGCTGTTGCCATTGCCGGGGTCGCCGCCTGCGTTCCCGACGCCGTTGCCATTGCCGGGGTTGCCGCCGGTGCTCCCGCCGCTGTTGCCATTGCCGGGGTTGCCGCCGGCGTTCCCGCCGCCGTTGCCATTGCCGGGGTTGTCGCCGACGTTCCCGCCGCTGTTGCCATTGCCGGGGCTGCCGCCGGTGTTCCCGCCGCTATTGCCACTGCCGTTGCCGACGTTACCCAGGACGGGGTTGCCGCGACCGGTGTTGCCGCCGGCGCCGCCAATCCCGGCGCCCCCGTTGCCGAGCTCAGCAAGGCTTGCCACGATACCGCTCCCACCCTGCGCCGCATTGCCGGAGACGGCGTCTCTCACGGGGCCGCCGTTGCCCGGGGACCGATCGCCCATGGCGGCGGCGACGGCGCCGGGGCGCTCGACCACCACATTCTCCACCAGTCCGCCCGAGACCTCGCTGTAGTCGATCGGAGCAAGGGTGAGGGACGCCACCTCCAGGGTCACCGCCGCTGACGGAGTCGAAATCTCAAGGGCTCCGGGCTGGGCGCGCGACACCTGGGCCGTCGCGCCCGCCGCCACGTCGCCCACGGAGTTGCCGCTGTTGGCGCGGACCTCCACGAGACCCTCGGCCACTTGCACCTGGTCGCCCTGCGGCTCGACACTGACGGTGAAGGTCGTGCCCTTGACCACGGCGGCGAGCAGAGGCGTCTCGACCCGGAAATGGGGCTGTCGGCGCCGGTCGACCTGGAACAGGGCGGAGCCCAGGTCCTGCAGGATGCGGGTGAAGCCCCCGGCCTCGGGTGCGAGGGTCGTGCGACTGTTGGGGCTGACGACGATCCGCTGATCGCCGTTGGTGATGATCGCGCGGCCATCGCCGCCCGTGGTGATGCTGGACCCCACAGGCAACACCTGACCAACGACCCCGTGGGCCACCGGGCGGGCCGGTACGGCGACACGGACAGCGCCGCGCACTTCCGTCAGCCGCCAGTCGGCCGCCAGAGCCGTTGTCGGGACCAGAATGAATATAGATACGAGCGCGATCAGAACTGATCGAAGATTAGCCATGTCTAGCCCTAGCCCACAAAAACCAACGCGGCAGTGTGGGGCTGCATGCCTGCGAGTTCATTAAGTGCCGAGCTTAACGGCCAATTCACCTAAATAAGTCCAAGTTGAGAAAAGCACCTCTATGTACGGTACCCGACATTGTACTTTCAAAGATCAGACGATCGTGGCCGCAGCGTCCACCGTGCGTCCTGGATGTCGGCATTGGCCGCGAGTGTCGTTGGATACGCCGTCGCGCCAGCCGTGGCTTCCGCCCAATCAGCTCAATCGTCGTGCGCCGCGGACTGTTTTGTGCTCACCGACGTGCAAATCCAGGGGGTGACCGCCTATCCGCTGGCGGACCTCGCCGGGGCCTATGAGGACAGCCTCGCCCAGAGCGTCGACGTCGAGGATCTGGTCGGGATCGCCGCCCGGATCACCGACAAATACCGGACCGACGGATATTTTCTCACGCGCGCCGCGGTCGCCCCGCACGACGGCAGCGACGGCTCCGCCACGGTGGTCGTGTATGAGGGTTACATCAGCGAAGTGGTGGTCTCCGGGGACGGCGCCGAGGCCGTCCGGCCGCGGCTCCTTTCGCTCCAGGGGCGCGGCCCCCTTGGCATTTATGATCTGGACCGCGCCCTCGCCTTGGCGGCGGACACGCCCGGCGTGACGCTGACCAGCCGGATCGAACCGGTACTGGGGGATCCGGCCCAGCATCGCCTGGTGATCGAAGCCGCGCTGAAGCGCTTCGCCGGCGGCGTCTATGTCGAGAACCGGGGGTCCGAGGCCCAGGGGCCTGTCCAGGCCTATCTGACGAGCAGCGGCAATTCGCTTTTCACCCCGGGCGATCAACTGACCCTGTCCACACTGACGACGCCCGAGCGGATCGACGAACTGACCTTCGCGGAGGTGGCCTACTCCACGCCTGCAGGCGATGGTCGGCGCCTGCGGCTCGCGCTCTCCGGCTACACCACCGACGCGCCGCCAGCGACCACGAACGGCTGGCTCAGCGGACGAAGTTCCGCCTTCTCGGTCTATATGTCCCGTCCTCTCGCCCGGTCAAAACGGCAGAGCCTGTGGCTGAACACCGGCGTCGATGTCCGGCGCGTCGAACAGACCTATTCGGGGACAGGCGCGGCCGAAGAGACCCTGACGGTCGCCCGGGTCTCCATGTCCGGGCGGCGGACGATCGAGGGCGGCTACCTGTCCGGGACGCTGCAGGTGTCGCAGGGGCTCGACGCGATCGGCGCGACCACGCGAAATGCGCCGAACCTGACGCGAAACGACGCCGACGGCCTCTTCACCAAGGTCAATCTGGGAGTGTCGGCCTATCGCGATATCGGCCGCTACGCCGGGATCTATGGCCAGGTCGGCGCCCAGTGGTCCGATGACCCGCTGCTCAATTCGGAGGAGTTCTCCGTGGGGGGCGCGACCTTTGGGCGGGCCTACAACTACGGAGAGATCAGCGGAGACCGGGCGATCGCCGCAATGGCCGAACTGCGGTTCGGGTGGGACCCCGCGCCCCAATCGGTCCGCTTTCTCCAGATGTTTCTTTTCTATGACGCCGCCTCTGTGTCGAACTTCGGCGTCGGCGGAGACCGCAGCGACGAATTGTCGTCGGCCGGCATGGGTGTACGGCTTACCCTCGAGGGCGACACGATGTTGAAGCTGGAACTGGCCAAGCCCCTCGACCGGACACCCTATACGGAGCAGGACAGGGACTGGCGGACGTTTCTTTCGCTGTCCAAAGAACTCTAGAAGGTCGTCTCCGAATAGGGGAGCTTTTCCGGCAGCGGGACACCCTGGCTGAATGTCGTGTTTCTGGCACTTGGTGGATGACGCTCCTGGCGCATCCCCGACATCCACCTAACCTCCCACTCCCGCCTAGCCCCGCGCCCCTCCACCCCCTATTCTCCCTGCGAGATTCACTTTGAAGGACCGCGGGATGCGTCGTGTCGTCGTCACAGGCCTCGGTCTGCTCTCCCCCCTCGGCTGGGGCGTCGAGCATAACTGGAAGGGAATCGTCGAGGGCCGGTCCGGCATCGGCCCCATCACCAGCTTCGACACCGAGGGCTATGGCTGCACCATCGCCGGCGAGATTCCGTCGGTCGACGGCCGCGGCGGCGGCGCGCCGGGGCAACCCGGGGTGTTCGACCATGAACAGGTCATGTCGCCCAAGGACCGCAAGCGGGTCGACGACTTCATCGTCTACGCCATCGCCGCCGCCGACGAGGCCCTGGCCGACTCCGGCTGGAAACCCGAGACCGAGGAACAGCGCGAACGCACCGGGGTCATGGTCGGCTCGGGCATCGGCGGCCTCGGCCCCATCGCCGACACCGCCATCATCCTCAAGGAACAGGGCCCGCGCCGGGTCAGCCCCTTCTTCATCCCCTCGGCCCTGATCAACCTGACCTCGGGCCAGATCTCGATCCGCCACGGCCTCAAGGGGCCCAACCATTCGGTCGTCACCGCCTGCGCCACCGGGGCCCACGCCATCGGCGATGCGGCGCGGATGATCATGCTGGACGACGCCGACGTCATGGTCGCCGGCGGGGCCGAAAGCTCCATCGTCCCCATCGGCATCGCCGGCTTCCTCGCCTGCAAGGCCCTGTGCACCGCCTACAACGACGAACCGAAGAAGGCCTCGCGGCCGTGGGACAAGGACCACTCCGGCTTCGTCATGGGCGAGGGCGCCGGCATCGTCGTGCTGGAGGAGTATGAGCACGCCAGGGCGCGTGGCGCGACCATCTACGCCGAGGTCATCGGCTACGGCATGAGCGGCGACGCCTATCACATCACCGCCCCGGCGGAGGACGGGAACGGCGGCTATCGCGCCATGCAGATGGCGGTGAAACGGGCCGGCATCGAGGTCGCCGACATTGACTACGTCAACGCCCACGGCACCTCGACCATGGCCGACTGGATCGAGGCCGGGGCCATCGAACGGCTGATGGGCGACCACGCCCCCAACGTCGCCCTGTCCTCGACCAAGTCGATGACCGGTCACCTGCTGGGGGCAGCCGGAGCCATTGAGGCCATCTTCTGCATCCTCGCCATCCGTGACCAGATCGCGCCGCCGACGATCAACCTCGACAATCCCGAGCGCGAGACGCCGCTGAATCTGGTCCGCGACAAGGGCCAGCCGATGGCGATCGACGTCGCCATGTCCAACAGCTTCGGCTTCGGCGGCACCAACGCCAGCGTCATCTTCAGGAAGGTCGATTGATGTTCGGACGTTTTCGGGGAGCGGGGGCTCCGAAATCCAGCCAACCCAGGTCTGGACGGGCCACGGCCCTGCTGGCCGCCTCGGCCACCTTCAGCGTCTTCCTGATCGTCGCCCTGGTGGCGGCGTGGAGCGTCTTCTACGCCCCGGGGCCGCAGGCGCGCGCCGGCGAGACGACCGTCGTCACCCTGCCCAGCGGCGCGGGCGTCAGCGCCATCGCCGCCAATCTCAAGGCCGCCGGGGTGATCCGCTCGACCGACATGTTCAAGGCCGCCGCCACCCTGACCGGCGCCGACCGCAAGCTGCGCGCCGGCGAATACGAAGTGCCCTCGAAGGCCTCGCTGCGGTCGGTGCTGGCGCTGCTGGTCGACGGCAAGGTGGTCCGCCACTACGTCACCCTGCCGGAGGGCTGGTCCTCGGCCCAGGCCGTCGACATCCTGATGGCCCAGCCGATCCTGACCGGCGAGATTCCCGACACGCCGGAAGAGGGGTCGCTGTGGCCCGACACCTATGAGATCGCCCGCGGCGACACCCGCGCCTCGGTGATCGCCCGCATGACCACCGCCCAGGCCGACAACCTCGCCCGCCTGTGGGCCGCCCGTTCGCCGCGCACCGTGGTCCGGTCGCCGGAAGAGGCCGTCATCCTCGCCTCCATCGTCGAGAAGGAGACCGCGGTCGCCGCCGAACGCCCGCGCGTCGCCGCCGTCTTCTCCAACCGCCTGCGCCTCGGCATGCGGCTCGAGAGCGATCCGACCATCGTCTATGGCGTCACCAAAGGCCGGCCGCTGGGCCGCGGCGTCCGCCGTTCCGAGCTGGATCGCGCCACGCCGTGGAACACCTATCAGATCGACGGCCTGCCGCCGACGCCGATCGCCAATCCCGGCGGCGAGGCCATCGCCGCGGTGCTCGATCCGCCCGCGTCCAACGAGCTGTTCTTCGTCGCCGACGGCTCGGGCGGCCACGCCTTCGCCCGCACCTATGACGAGCACCTCGCCAATGTCGCCCGCTGGCGCGAGATCGAGCGGCGCAAGGCCGGCCTGCCGCCCGGCGCCCCCGCGCCGGCGGTCCCGGGAACCTCGCCCGGCGTGCCCAACGCCCATCCTCCGGAGCCCGCCGCCGCGCCGCCCGGCGTGAACGTCCCCCCCGGCGCCCAGGTCATCCGCGTGCCGCAATCCGCGCCGGCCCAATGAGCACAATCAGCGGCATGACCGGCTTCGGCCGCGCCGAGGCGGCCCACGGCGCCTGGACCTGGTCGGTCGAGGCCCGCTCGGTCAACGGCCGCAATCTGGAAGTCCGCTTCCGCGGCCCGCCCGGCTTCGACAGTCTCGAGGCCGCCGCCAAGGCCTCCGCCCGCCGCCATTTCGGCCGCGGCCAGATCACCGTTGGCGTCCAGGGCAAGCGCGCCGACCTTGGCGCCGCCGCGCTCAAGGTCAATGAGGACATCCTCGCCCGCTACCTGATCCTCGCCAACCAGCTGGCGGAGGAGGGGGCGACGCCGCCCTCGGCCGACGGCCTGCTGTCCCTGCGCGGCGTGCTCGAGGCCCCTGAGGAGGCCGAGGACCCCGAGGCCCGCGCCGCCGTCGAGGCCGCCATGGCCGCCGCAATCGACGCCGCCTTCGCCGCCCTCAAGACCTCCCGCGAACGCGAGGGGGCCCAGCTGCTGCCGGTCGTCACCGACTTCATCGACCGCATCGAGGCCTTCGTCGCCGCCGCCGAAGCCGAGGCCGCCGCCCAGGTCGACGCCATCCGCGACCGCTTCACCCGCCGCATGACGGAGCTCGCCCCCGATCTGGCGGCGGCCGACGCCCCCGGCCTGCACGAACGCATCGTCCTCGAGGCCGCCGCCCTGGCGACCCGCGCCGACGTCCGCGAGGAGCTGGATCGCCTCACCGCCCACCTCGCCTCGGCCCGCACCCTGTTGCGGCAAGCCCCCGCCGGGCGGAAACTCGACTTCCTGATGCAAGAATTCATGAGAGAGGCGAACACCCTCTGCTCGAAATCGGCTACGACCGCGCTCACCGGAATCGGCCTTGAGCTCAAGGCCGTGATCGAACAACTTCGAGAACAAGTGCAAAATGTCGAATGAACGCACGCCCCGCCGGGGCGTCCTGCTGATCGTCGCCAGCCCCTCGGGTGCCGGCAAGACCAGCCTGTGCCGCCGCCTGATGGCCGATCACGGCGGGCTGGAGCTGTCCGTCTCCATGACCACCCGCGCCATCCGTCCGGGCGAGGTCGCCGACCGCGACTATCATTTCGTCGACGACGCCCAGTTCCAGCGCATGGTCGAGGCCGACGCCTTCCTCGAATGGGCCGACGTCCACGGCAGCCGCTACGGCAGCCCGCGCGCCCCGATCGACCGCGCCCTCGCCGAGGGTCGCGACGTGCTGTTCGACATCGACTGGCAGGGGGCCCGCGACATCGCCGCCAAATGCCCGGAAGACGCGGTCCGCGTCTTCATCCTGCCGCCCAGCCTCGAGGAGCTGCGCCGCCGCCTGGTCACCCGCTCGCAGGACGCCGAGGACGTCATCGAGCGCCGCATCGCCAACGCCAAGGGCGAGATCGAGCACTGCGGCGAGTTCGACTATGTCTTCGTCAACGACGACTTCGACCGCTCCTACGCCGAGCTGGCCCATATCTACCACGCCGAGCGCAGTAAGCGTTTCCGCAACGTCTGGGTCGAGGGGTACAAGACCGCCCTGCTGAACGAGGCAGTCTAGACGGCCTCCGGACGGGCGACGGTGGAGCCCTTATGCGGAAAGGGCCGCCCCGGAGGGCGGCCCTTCGTCATTTGGGGAGGCGGAAACCCCTCAGGCCTTCTCGATCGCCGCGGCGATCTGCTCCGGCGTATGTCCGGTCAGGTCCTTGGAGATCTCGCCGACGACCCGCGCCGCCGTCTCCTTGTGCCAACCCTTGCGCAACTGGCCCATGGTCTTGGGCGCGGCGATGACCAGCAGGTGTTCGACCTTGTTGGTCAGCACCCATTTGTTCAGCACCTCGGTGACGCCGAGGGCGAAGCCGTCCTCGGCCTGGGTGTCGTTGTCGGGGTTGGCCTCGCTGGAGATGCGGCCGGCGGCGCCCGAGACGCGGTCGGCGATCTCCGGCGTCGGTTTCGCGGTCAGGCTGATCTCCTGCTGCCCGGTGTTCTCGAACAGCGCCAGCTTCTCGCCGTCGACGACGGCCACGAGCGTGCCTTTGGAAAGTTTCATCCCGAATCTCCGATTGTGGGGGGACAGGATCAACGTGCGGCGCCGGGGGCGGTTGCCCCGGATCGTCCTCCGCGCGGCGACTAGCCGCGCTTGCGCCGCATCATCGTCGCCCCGCCATCGTCCGGCGCTCCGGGCTGCGCCTGACCCGCCACCGCCCGCGCCAGCCGCAGGAAGCCGGCCAGGTCTATGACCTCGGCCCGGTCCTCCGCGCTCAGCCCCGCCGCCTCGCACAGCTCGGCCCCGCCCAGCGGCTTGAGGCTGGACCGCAGCATCTTTCGCCGCTGGCCGAAGGCCGCCGCCGTGACCCGCTCCAGCGCCTTCAGCAGCTCGCGGTCGGGCCGCTCCGCCTTTGGAACCAGATGCACCACGGCGCTGGCCACCTTGGGCGGCGGGGTGAAGGCGGCGGCCGGCAGATGCATGACCAGCTTGGCCTCGCACACCGCCTGGCTGATCACCGCCAGCCGGCCATAGGCCTCGTCCCCGGGGGCGGCGACGATGCGCTCGGCCACCTCCTTCTGGAACATCAGCGTCAGGGCGTGCGGCGTCCAGGCGCCTGTCAGCCATTTGATCAGCAGCGGCGTGCCGACATTGTAGGGCAGGTTCGACACCACATGCGCCGGTCCCTCGACCAGCTCCGCCTCGCGGACGCCCAGGGCGTCGCCCTCGACGATGACCAGCCGCCCCGATCCGTCGTCCAGCTCGCCGAGCAGCGGCAGGAAGCGCGGGTCCTTCTCGACCAGCACTACGGTACCGGCGTCGCTTTCCAGCAACGCCCGCGTCAGTCCGCCGGGCCCGGGCCCGACCTCGATCACGGGCCGGCCCTCGAACGGCCCTGCCAGCCGCACGATCTTGCGCGTCACATTGAGGTCCAACAGAAAATGCTGCCCGAAGCTCTTCTTCGCCAGCAGGCCGTGGGCGTCGAGGGATTCGCGGAGGGAGGGGAGGTCGGTCACCCGCGATGCTTACAGCGCCGCGCGCGCCGCCGCCATCTCTCCCGCCAGTCGCAGCGCCGCGATCAGGCTGTCCGCCCGCGCCACGCCCTTGCCGGCGATGTCGAACCCCGTGCCGTGGTCGGGCGAGGTGCGGACCACCGGCAATCCGAGGGTGGCGTTGACCCCGCCCCAGAAGTCCAGCGTCTTGACCGGGATCAGCGCCTGGTCGTGGTACAGGCACAGCACGGCGTCGTAGCCGGCCCGCGCCGCGTCGTGGAACAGGGTGTCGGCGGGCAGGGGGTCGGTGATCGTGATGCCCTCGCGACGCAGGGCCGCCGCGGCGGGCGCGAGGATTTCGATCTCCTCCAGCCCCAAGGCGCCGCTCTCGCCGGCGTGCGGGTTCAGCGCCGCCATCGCCAGCCGCGGCCGGGCGATGCCGAAGTCTCGCCGCATCGACTCATGCACGACCCGGGCGGTGCGCAGGACCCGCTCGGCGGTGACCAACTCCGGCACTTCGGCCAGCGGCGCATGGATGGTCACCAGACAGCAGCGCAGATCTTTGGCCGTCAGCATCATCACCGGCCCGCGCGTTCCGCTCAACGGCGCGTCGGCGGTCAGTTCGGCGATGAACTCGGTGTGGCCCGGAAAGCGGAAGCCGGCGGCGTACAGCGGGGCCTTGGCGATCGGTGCGGTGACCAGTCCCCCGACCTCGCCGGCCATGGCGAGGCTGACGGCCTGCTCGATCCAGTCGGCGACGGTTCCCGCATTGGCCGCGTCGGGACGGCCGGACTGGACCGCGGCCGGCAGCGGAACGTCAAGCACCGGGACGGCGCGGGCGAACACCGTGGAGGCGTCGGTCGGCGCCATGACGGACTGCACAGGGACGCCCTGCGCCCGCATCAGGGCGGCGTCGCCGACGACGACGAAGGCGGGGCCGCTCCCGTCCTTCAACGTCCGCCAGGCGCGGCCGATGATCTCGGGCCCCACGCCCGCCGGCTCGCCCATGGTCAGGGCCAGCGGCGGGCCGGCCGTCATTCCTTGTACTCGATCAGGGCGTCGGCCCGCAGGTCGCGCATATAGCGCCGGGCCAGGGTGGCGAGGTTCTGACGGAACAGCTGACCCTCGACAGCGACCTCGTCCGGGGCCTCAGCGCCGCCGGCGCGGCGACCACAGACGCCAAGCAGGTGGACGCCCAGCGGGGTGCGCACCGGAGTGCTGACGGAGCCGACCTCGGCCGAGCGGGCGACCTGCTGGAATTGCGGGGCGAGATTCTGGACATCCGCTTCGCCCAGGTCGGCGCCGAGCAGGCCCTGCTCCGAGGTCGCGCGCTGCAGCATGGTATCGCAGGTCAGCTGCGGCCGCAGGGCCTCCAGACGTTGCGACGCCGCCGCCACCTCGGCCTCGCTGGCCGTCTCGGGCAGTTCGATCATCACCTGCTTCAGCTGCACGAGGCTAGCCGACGTCCCGTCCCGCTTGTCCCGCATGTAGATGATGTAGACCCCACCCTCTACGGGAATGGGCCTCGAAAGTTGCCCAATCTCGAGCTGTTCCATCGCGGCCTGGAGAGCGGGGTTGATGGTGCCGGCGATCACCCAGCCGGCGTCGCCACCGCGCGCCGCGGAAGGCGCGGCGGAGAATTGCTGGGCCACCGCCTGGAACGGGGCGCCCTGGACCATTTGCTGGACCAACTGGTTGGCGCCGTTCAGCGCCGCCTGCTGCCCGCCCACGCGGGCGGCCTCGATATAGATCTCGCCGACCAGATATTGTTTCTTGGTCGCGGCCTCGCTGATCTGGCGCAGGGCCGCGTCGACGGCGCCCTTGCTGACACGGGCGCGGCTCTGGAACCGGCCGCCAACCAGTCGTTGCCAGCCGATCTGCGTCCTCAACTGGTCGCGGATGGTCTGCGGACGAATGCCGCCCGCCTCAAGGAAGGAAAGGTAGGCCTCCGGAGTCGCACCGACGTCCTGCGCCATGCGGCCGATTTCCTGTTCGACCTCTTCCGGGGAGACCACGAGCGTCTCGTAGTTGGTCAACTCCTGGGCCTGCAGGCGTTCGTCGATCAGGGCGTTCAGCGCTTCCTGCTGGATGGCGGGGATATTCTCGGGCGTGGGCTGGACCTGGGTCATGGCGATCAGCAGCAGCATACGCTGGCGCAAATCGTAGCCGGTGATGATGCTGTCGTTGACGGTGACGAGAATCCCGTCCGCCAATTGAAACTGGGGGGTCGCCGGCGCGACCGCCGAAGGCGTCTGCCCCGCGGCCGGATTGAGCGTGCCCGCCGCCGCCGGCTGCTGCGGCGCGGTCTGGGCCACGGCCGCCCCGGCCAGGAGGGCGGCGATCGCCACCCCCGTCAAATAACCCTGAAAACGCATGTCAGTCCTGGTTCCTCAAGCGGCGCCGTCGGTTGGAGCCCGTTGGCGCGCTTTGCGCCCGGCCCCATTCGCCCGCCTACAGGCGCCCGTCGCCCCGTCAATATCCTGTACCGCCGAAAGTGGCGAGGGTTAGGCGCACATAGGGGCCCTCTGCCGGTCCGGACGGCCGCACACTGGTGTTGTCGCGCCGCCACCCCAGTTCGAAACGGAAGCAGTCATCGTCGAACAGCAGGCCGATTTCGGACCGCACCAGGTATCCCGGATCGGGCTGGCCGGGACGCCGGGTCCGTTCGAGGTCGGCGATGCCGGAGAAGGCGACGCCCCAGTTGCCGTAGACGAACTGCTGCCCCGCCAGCTGGAGAAATTCATAGTTGCGGTTGTCCGGCCCGACCACCGGATTGGATCTATCAAGAATATAGCTGACGGTGGCGAGGTTGCGCCTTCCCCATCGGCCGTCGACGGCAATTTCCGCGCGGCGGACATCGCCGCTGGAATCGATCGTTGCATGACCCCACCCGCGAATGCGGTCCGACGGCGAAAAGTCGCCCTGGACCACCCAATCGGACGTATCAGAGGCCAGACCCGAGGGATCGTACAACTGCGTCGGCGCGTCCGGCGCCGGCACCAGGAAAGCCGGCTCCTCGTCGGTCCGTATGCTGCGGCCGACGAAGAGGCTGGCCTGGCGACCCTCATCCCAGCGCAAGGTCGAACGGAGGCCGGCCGTGATCCGGCCGCCGCCCTCGTACAGGTCGTAACCGGGGAAACGATCGATTCGGAACAGCGAGCTCTCGTCCAGCTCGACCGTCTGGCTGTCCTCAATGGGGATGCGCGGGTCGAGGTCGGAATCGGTTGAGACCGACAGCTGCGCCATCGGCTCCAGGATCAGGTCCGTCGCGCCAAACTGCCGTATCAGCGGATAGCTGACGTCCACCCCCGCGGTGGCCCGGCCTCGCGCGATGGCTTCGTCGTCCAGCCCGAGCGAGGGCGGCAGGTCGGCGATCGAATACAGGTCGGCGCGCAGGTCGACGAACGGCTCCCAGCGTACGCCGCCAGCCGAAATCACAGTGCGTCGCCAATCAACCTGGGTCGAGACCCGGCGGGTGTCCACGCCGGGCAGGCCGGAAACAGCACCGGCCGGCGCTGCTACGGCCCTGAGAATGGGGCTGCCGACGTAGTCGTCGCGATACAGCGAGACCGCTGAACCCCGCAGGCGAAGGCGGCCGCCGAAAATGGGACCTTCCGGCTCCCAGCGCGCCTCGACCAGCGGCGCGACGACGGGCAGGACGCCATCGTCCTCGAAGATGTTCAGCGCCGGCGTGACCGGGTCGAAACTGGCGACGCGGAGGCTCTGCAGGGTGAATGCGGCGACGGACACATAGGACCGGTCGGTCTGATGCTCCGTGTATATCTGGCTGATCAGCCGGCGCTGGTCGCCATAGTACAAGCCGTTGTCCTGATAGGGGTCGCGGACGTCGTAGCGATCGAACAGGGTCTTGTCGGAGGTCCGTTCGGCCGTGAACCCCCAGCGCCACGGACCCTGCGGGTCAAAGCGCCCGTAGCCAAGGAAGTAGCTGCGGCTGGTGCGTTCGCCGAACGTAACGTTGCTCTCGGCATCGCCATCGCTATCCAGGTCGAAATCGCCGAAATTGCGCTCGTAGGTGTAGCCGCCTCTCAGAACGACTGTCCCGTCTTCGAACCTGCGCCGCCATTGCAGGTTCAACAGCGGCGCAATGTGGCTGTTGAACTGGGGGCTGATCAGCCAGTCCTCTGAGGGAGACACCACCTGCAGATAGGGGACCTCAAGACTGACGCCTCGCCCCTCATCATAGCTTGGCCCGGGAACGAGGAAGCCGGAGGCCCGCTCAACGGTCGGATCCGGGTGCGCGAACCAGGGCAGGTAAAGCACCGGCACCCCGCCCACGCGGAACACCGCGTTGCGGTACAGCACCGCGCGCAGTTCCTCGTCCTGGACGACCTTCTCGGCCTGGATGGCGATGCTGGGTTGCTTGGGGTTCCCGTCGGCATCGCAGATCGGGCAGGGCGTGAAGAGCGCATAGTTCAGCTCGTTGACGTTCTCGCTGCGTCGCACCGCTGTCGCCGCCATGAGGCTGGCGCCGTTACGGAAGCGGGTGGCGAAATCCACCGCCACCCCGGCCCCCAGATCCGGGTCGAGTTCCAGATGGCTGGCGAAGACGAATGTGCCTTCGGGATCGACGAACTCGACGCGGTCATCCGCGGTCCCCACCCCCGCGGCGAGATCATAGGTCAGTTGCCCGGCGCGCAGCGTTGTATTGCGGAAGCGGGCGAGCACCCTTTCGGCGCCGCCGGTCGCAGAGATCACGTCGCCATCGCGCGCCACCGTCTCCGCGTCGACATAGACTGCGCCAGGCGCCAGGCCGTCGGGGCCGGTCGTTGTTGGCAGAGGGACGTTGCTCGCCTCCTGGGCCTGGCTCGCGCCGCTCCAGGCGGCCAGGGCCAAGGCAGCGGCGCCGGCCAGCAGCCGGATGCGCAGGGCTCCTGGTTCGACGCGAGGGTCACGCGGCATTCAGGCTCACTCGGTGGACGGCGGGGGACGACGGTCGGGGCTTCGCTTAGCCGTCTTCGGTATAGAACAGCAAGGTGAAGGCGGCGAGCGCCGTAAGCAGCGGCGGGAGCCAGGCGGCGAGCCACGGCGGGATGACTTCCGCCGAGCCGAAAGCCGACGCGGCCTGGTTGACGAAGAAGAAGCCGAAGCCGAGCACCACGGCGGCCAGGCTCATCCGCGCCAGGTCGCCCAGCCGCATCAGGCGCAGCGAAAAGGCGGCCGCCAGGATCGACATGGCCGCGAACATCAGCGGGGTGGCGAGCAACTGTTGCAGTCGCAGCCGATAGGCCGTGCTGGAGAAGCCGGCCGCCTCGACGCGTGCGATCTGCGCCGGCAGGGACCAGAACGGCGTCGACTGGGGCCGGGCGAATCGTTCAAACGCCTCGTCGTCGGCAAGGCTGGAGAGCAGGTCGAGGGTCTCGTAGCTCACGGCTCTCTGGCCGATCTGGGCGCCCACCGCGTCGACCAGCCGCCAGCGTCCGGCGCTGAGCGAGGCGGACTCGGCGTCGATCCGTTCGCGGAAGGTGCGGTGTCCGTCGCCGTCATTGGCGTAGATGAAGAAGGTCACGCCGAGCAGGCGGGCGTTGCTCCGGTCCTGACGCTCGGCGCGGATCACCATCTGGCGTGTGTCGTCGCCTTCGCGGATCCAGACCGCCTCCGAGGCGTCGGTCGCGCCTGACAGACGGGTTCGCTCGCGCTGGAACAGGCCGTCGGCGGAGGCGGCGAGGGGGCCGAGGGCGGTGACGGTGACGATTCCGAACAGGAAGGCGGCGCCGGCGGCGGGCAGGACGAACCGCCAGGCCGACAGGCCGGCCGCGCGCATGGCGATCAGCTCGCTGCGGCGGTTCAGGCCGACGAAGGCGGCAAGGGTGCCGAACAGGAAGACGAACGGCAGCAGCTGGAGAATGACCTGCGGCGACTTGAGCAGCATCAGGCCGAGAATGCGCAGGCCGGACAGGTCGACGTCGGAGCCGACGCCGCGGGATATTTCGACGAAATCGATCAGCATGATCAGGGCGGCGATGACGCCCAGGGCGATGGCCAGGGAGCGCGCCTGCTGCACCAGCACATAACGCTCGATCCGCCCGAGACGAAGCCAGGCCGGGCTCATGCGAATCTCGCCTTCAGTCTGTCGAGGGCGGTCCAGGCGCGCCGCCGCCGGGGCTTGAGGGCGCGGAACAGCAGCCGCAGGGCGATGGCCGTGCCGGCGAGCGGCAGCAGATACTGGAAGACATTGAGCCAGCCGTTCCAGGCGCTGGCGGCGACGACGCCATAGCCGATGATGCGCAGGATCAGGAAGGCGCCGGCCACCCGGGCGATGCGCAGGCTGTAACCGGTGCGGCTGAACTGGCCGCCGAGGATGGCCGCCAGCGCCATGGCCATGGCCAGCAGGGCGTAGAGCGGCGCCGAAAGCCGCGAATGCGCCTCGGCTCTGAGCTCGCCGGCCGAGCCGACCCGTTCGATATCCTGCGGCGAGGGGTTGAGCAGTTGCGGCAGATAGAGGTCTGACGGCTTGTAGCGGATGGTGTCGGTCACTTCGGAGTACTGGCCCAGCGGCACGTCCTGGCGGCCAAACGACAGGTGCTCCAGGACGCCGCGGCTGGAATAACGCTGCCACGAGCCGTCGATCAGGGTCAGGATCGGCTCGCCGTCGATGCGCGCGAAGCGGGCCTCGGCGGCGTCCCAGGTGGTGACCCGGTCGCCCTCGGCCTGGTAGATGAAGATGTTCTTCAGCAGCCCGTTCTGCTCGATCTGCTGGACATAGACGGTGAGGCCCTCCGGCCCCTGGACGAAGCGACCTTCCTCGACCAGCAGGGCGGCGAGGTCGGTGCGCACGGCGAAGGTCTCGGCGCGCGCCTGCCGCTGGGACCAGGGCTGCAGGGTGGTGGTGATGACCAGGGTCAGGACCGCGGCGATCACGGCGATCTTCACCGCCGGGCGAATCGCCTGCCAGCGCGTGACGCCGGAGGCGAACACGGCGGTCAGTTCCTGTTCCCGTTGCAGGCGGGTCAGGGCTGTCAGGGCGCCGACGAACAGGCCGATGGGGATGATCACCGCCAGAAGTTGCGGCACCGCGAGCAGCGTCAGCTTGATCATGACCCAGACGCTCTGGCCCCGTTCGACGATAACCTCGAGTTGATCGAGGCTCTGGCTCAGGATGCCGATTCCGGCCAGCGCGGCGCATGCTCCGACGACAGGGCGGGCGATCTGGCGAAAAAGATAGCCTTGAATCAGCGTCATATGCGGAGGAAATCGCCCGTTGCAGGCGGCGGCTGGAACGCCTCTAATACACATCCCCGCGCGGCGGCGACAGTCGCCGATCACGCCACTGCAAGTACGACCGGGGCGTTCCATCCCGGCAGGAGTAGTCCATGAAGATCGAGTTCGTCGCGTCCGCCAGCGGAGCCGAAGCCCTCGCCGTCCTGGTTCACGAAGGGCGGGCCTTCCACGGCGCCGGGGCCGGCCTCGACACCGCCGCCTCGGGCGCCCTGACCCGGGCCATGACCAACAGTCGCTTCACGGGCGGATCGAACAGCACCCTCGTCGTCGCGGCCCCGGCCGGCGTCGATGCGGGCGTGATCGTCCTGACGGGCGCGGGCGAGAGCGCGAAATTCGACGATCTGGCGCTGGAGGCCGCAGCGGGCGCCGCCTATCACGCCGTCAAGCTGTCGGGCGCGACATCGCTGACCATCGACGGGTCCGGCCTGACCGCCGACCAGGCCGCCCGCGCGGCCTTCGCGGCGCGACTGGCGAGCTATCGCTTCCAGAAATACCGCACCACGCTGAAGCCCGAGAAGACGCCCTCGGTGGAGACCATCAAGGTCGTCGCCGCCGATGTGAACGCCGCCCAGGCCGCCTATGACCGGTTGTCGCCCGTCGCCGACGCGGTCGAGTTCTCGCGCGATCTGGTCAGCGAGCCGGCCAACATCCTGTATCCGGAAGAGTTCGCCCGGCGGGTCAAGGCGCTGGAGAAACTGGGTCTCGAGGTCGAGATCCTCGGCGAGAAGGAGCTCGAGAAGCTCGGCTTCCGCACCCTGCTGGCGGTCGGCCAGGGCAGCCGCCGCGAGAGCCAGGTGGCCATCATGAAATGGAACGGCGGGGCCAAGGGCGACCAGCCGATCGCCTTCGTCGGCAAGGGCGTGACCTTCGACACCGGCGGCATCTCGATCAAGCCGTCGGACGGGATGGAGGAGATGAAGTGGGACATGGGCGGCGCGGCGGCGGTGGCCGGCCTGATGCACGCCCTCGCCGGCCGCAAGGCCAAGGCCAATGTCATCGGCGTCCTGGGCCTGGTCGAGAACATGCCTGACGGGAACGCCCAACGCCCCGGCGACGTGGTCATGTCGCTGTCGGGTCAGTCGGTCGAGATCCTGAACACGGACGCCGAGGGCCGCCTCGTCCTCGCCGACTGCCTCTGGTACACCCAGGAGCGGTTCAAGCCGAAATTCATGCTCGACCTCGCCACCCTGACGGGGGCCATGATCGTGGCGCTTGGACTTGAATATGCGGGTGTTTTCTCGAACTCGGACGAGCTGGCGAACAACTTCCTCGCCGCCGCGCCCAAGGTCGGGGAGAACGCCTGGCGGATGCCGATCCCGGCCGCCTATGAGCGCCACATCGACAGCCCGATCGCCGATGTGAAGAACACCGGCAACGGCCGGGCCGGCGGTTCGATCACCGCCGCCCTGTTCTTGCAGCGCTTCACCAATGGCGTGCCGTGGGCGCACATCGACATCGCCCCCACCGCCTGGGTCAAGGACAGCAAGTCCCCGACCGTGCCGGACGGCGCCGTCGGCTGGGGCGTCCGGACGCTGGATCGCATGGTGGCGGACAGCTACGAGGCCTGACGGGTTTCGGTCTTCCCGGAACAGAACCACCGGCGGGGCTCGCGCTCCGCCGGTGGTTTTCGTTTCGGCTGTGGTCAGTGGTGAATTCGACCAGTCCCGGCGCGGGCGAAGCGCGCAGTCCGGCCACATCGGCCAGCCAGATACGGGACAATCTGGCGGGACAGGCGGGACATTTCCGGGACATGGCGGGACAATCTCGGGACATCAACCGGGACAGCCGGGACATTGCGCGCGCCCGGCCCCGGATCAACCGCCCGGAGACGGGCGGACCGGGGCCGGGACGGCGGACCGGTCAGCCGCAGTCGACGCTGCGGATGATGCCGGTGGCCTCGTCAAAGCGGACGTTGAGACGGTCGGGGCGCAGGTCCTTGGTCGTCGGGCAGGTGGTGCAGACGACGCGGACGTTGGCGTCGGCCGGGAAGGTCACGGCGCCGACGTGCGAACCGATCAGCGAGCGGGCGGCGGCGGCGTCGCAACGCTGCGGGATCGGCTCCATCGGCGACTCGGCCACGGGAGCACAGGCGGCCAGCGTCAGGGCGCCGGCGGTGAGGATCAGGGCTCTCATCCGCATTTGACCTCGCGGATCACGCCGCTGGCCTCGTCATAGAGGACGTTCAGTCGGCCGGGGTTGTAGTCCATCGTCACCGGGCAGGTGGTGCAGGTCACGCGCCAGGTATCGTTGGACGGCTTCGGCGGCAGCTCCGAACGGTTGCGGCCGATGAAACGCTGGTACTGGTCGGCGCGGCACTGGGACGGGCCGTCCTGCGGCGGCATGGGCGCCGGCGCGGTTTCGACCGGGGCGCAGGCGGCGGCCAGCAGGCCGGCGGCGGCGAGGCCGAGAAGTTGGGTTTTCATGGAGCGTTTCCTCTGGTTCAGCCGCATCGGACCTGTTCGACGATGCCGGACTGGTCGTTGAAGAAGATGTTCAGGCGGTGGGGTGAAAAGTCCTCGGTGACCGGGCAGGTGGTGCAGGTCACCCTGCGGTTGACCACCTCGACCGGAACGGGGATGTCGGTCTTCGGTTTCCCGACCAGCCACTGCATTTCACCGGCGCGGCACAGGTCGGCGGTGGGGTTGATGGGACGGGTCCCGATCGGCTGGCTCATCTGGGCTTGCTCAATAGCGCGCGGCGCGGGGGCGTCCGACACCGGCGTCGAGCAGGCCGAGAGCGCCGCCATCGCCATCAGGGCGGGGGCGATCAGGCCGCCTTTTCCCAGCGGCCCTCGGGCGACTGCTTCCAGTAGGCGAGATTGGCTCCGGCCTCCTTCAGCGTCTTCCAGCGCACCCGGGCCGCGCTGACCGCCGCCTCGTTCCTGCCGTCGAAGATGATGAAGCATCGATCGAACCCTTTCGTATCGCCAAGCTCTGCGTCGTCGAGGATGAACAGCGCCTGAGCGTCGTTCGGGTTCTCACCGGATTGAGTCAACAGAATGGGCTGACGCGCCGCTTCGGGTTCCGTCGCCCGGCCGTGGGCGAGAAAGCTGTCGTCCCGGTACGTCCAGAGCCGTTCGTCCATGTCATCCAGCAGTCGGTCGTCATCGGCGCGGACGAGCGCCCGCCAGCCGCGCTCGCGGGTCTTCTCCAGCAGGCCGGGCAGGACCTGGTCGAGCGTCGAGCGCTCGAGGTGGTAGAACCAGATTTCGGAGCCTGTGGTCATGCGGCTCGCACCTTACCCGGCCGCCGGGCCGTTCGCCTACAGGTGATCTGACAGGGCTGGAGGGACGCGACGGGAATCGTGGGGCCGCCTCCCGGCCGGAGTCGCGAGGCGGCATCGCCCGATGTCAGGATCGGCGATTGGTCACCGCCTGCGCGCGGGCATGTCCCGGCCGCCCTGGTGCAGCACCAGGCCGTCGACGGCGCCGGAGGCGTCGCGAGTAAAGGTGACCTGGGCGTCGACCACGGTCAGGAAGAAGGCGTCGGGCCCCTCGGCGTGAAGTTCGAAGGCGTCCTGGCCCGTGGCCCGGGTCATCAGCCGCCCGTCGACGACCGACATGGTCACGGTGAAGGTCGGGGCCAGTTCATAGACGCCCTCATAGGCCTGCAACGTCTCGGGGGCGACAGGGATCGCCCGCCGCTCGCTGGCGAGGGTGACGGTCTCGCCGCGAGCGAGGGCCATGAGGGAGCTCGCGACCCGATCCGGTCCCGGGCCGTTCAGATTCCCGAGGACGACCACGGTGATCCGGCGAGCCGGATCATAGGCCAGGTGGGTGTTGAAGCCTTCGATCCCGCCCGAATGGCTGATGGTCGTGTCGCCTCCGGCCTCGCGGGTGAACAGGCCGAAGGCGTAATCGTCGCGAACCGGGGTGGTCAGGAGGGCGAGCGACTCCGGGCGCAGCAGACGGCCGCCGAACAGGCCCTGCTCCCATTTCAGCAGGTCGCGGGTGGTGGAATAGAGGGCCCCGGCGCCCTGTGGGATGCTCATGTCGATATAGTCGGCGTTGACGACCCCTTGGGCGGTCGGGCTGTAGCCCGAGGCGCGGCGCGGCAGGATGGCGCCATGGCTGTCGTAGCCGCTGTCGCTCATGCCCAGCGGCTGGAGCAGGGCTTCGGCGACGAAGTCGGCGTAAGACTGGCCGCTGGCCTTTTCGACGATGGCGGTCAGCAGGATGTAGCCGGAGTTGGAATAGTCCCAGTCCTCGCCCGGCTGGAATTCCAGCGCGTGGTCGCGAAAGCGCGCGATGAGGCTGTCGATCGTGGCCGGCAGGGTCCTCGATCCCTCATAGTCGTCGAAATTCGTGAAGTTGGGGATGCCGGAGGTATGGCTCAGCAGATGGCGCGTGGTCACCGCGTCCCACGCCGCCGGCGCGTCCGGCAGATACGTCTTCACCGGCGCGTCGAGGTCGACGAGGCCGCGTTCCCGCAGGATCATGACGGCGACGGCGGTGAACTGTTTGGTCACGGATCCGAGCCGGAATTTGGTGTCGCCGTCGTTGGGGATGTTCCATTCCCGATTGGCGAGGCCATAGCCGCGATCGAACAGAATCTCGCCGTCGCGGGCGACCAGCACTGATCCGGAGAACTCTTCGGCCTCCAGGGCGGCCCGCGCGACCTGGTCCATGCGCTCCGGGTCCTGGGCGAGGGCGGCGCCGGCGGAGAGGGCCAGGGCGGTCAGGCCGACAAGCGCGAGACCCATCCGGTGGCGATGAGGCCGAATCAGATCGCGGGCGCTCTGGCCCGGGCGTGAAGAGAGTTTGGTGTTGGACATTCTGGCGCCCCGCTGAGCGTGACCATCACGCTTTCGGTAGCAGGATGCCACGACGGGCGGCTTTGGATGCGTCCGCCGACATTAGGGTTTTGTAACCCGCGCCTAACTGCGCTCGAGCCCGTAGATGGCCTCGGCGATGTCCTCGACCTTGGCGGTCACCACGGCCCGGGCGTCATAGAGGCCGCGGTTGTAGAAGAACGGCCCGATCTCGCGGCTGAGGAAGTCCAGCAGCAACTCGGCGGGGAGGGCGGCGAGGTCGGTCTCCAGCTCGTCGCGGAAATACGCGCGGAGCTTCGCCGTGATGTCGGCGGTTTCTTCGCGGCTGAAGGCGATGGGTTTCATCAGCTCACCTCGGCCAGGGCTTCCTCGGCCTGGACCCAGGCGGCCTCGGCGGCGTCGAGGTCGGTCTGGGTCCTGGCCCGCGCCCGGGTCAGGCCTTCCAGCGCCTTGGGGTTGCTGACCGAGGCGTTGGCCATGTCGTCGTCGATGCGGGCGATCTCGGCGGTCAGCTGGGCCATCCGCTCTTCGGCCTTCTTGACCGCGTGACGCAGGGTCGAGGGGGAGGGGCCGGACTTCTTGTCGTTCTTCTTGCCCTTGTTGTTCGACGACGGCGTGGCCGCAGCCGTTTCGTCCTTCACCTGGGTCGGCTTGACGGCGGACTGTTTGGCGCGGTCCAGAACGAATTTGGCGTAGTCGTCCATGTCGCCGTCCCACGGCTTGACCGTGCCGTCGGCGGCCAGCCACAGGCGGTCGGCGACCATCTCCATCAGCGAGCGGTCGTGGGTGATCAGGATGACGGCGCCCGAGTACTCGTTGAGCGCATCGAGCAGGGCCCGGCGGCTGTCGATGTCGAGGTGGTTGGTCGGTTCGTCGAGGATCAGGACGTGCGGAGCATCCATCGCCACCTGGTTGAGCAGCAGGCGGGCGCGCTCGCCGCCCGACAGGCTGGCGACGGTGGTCTCCTGCTTCTCATAGCCCAGACCCCATTGCGCCAGCTTCGAGCGGCGGCTGCTCTCGGGAGCGTCGGGCATGGCGCGGCGGATGATCTCCAGCGGCGTGTCGGTCGGGTCCATGGCCTCGATCTGGTGCTGGTGGAACCAGCCCACGCGCATCTTGCGGTCGCGGTGCAGTTCGCCCTCGGAGACGTCCAGCGCCCCGGCGATCATCTTGGCGAAGGTCGACTTGCCGGCGCCGTTGACGCCCAGCAGGCCGATGCGGTCGTCGAGGTCCATGCGCAGGTTGAGATTGCGCAGGATCGGCTTGCCGGTCTCATAGCCGACGTTGGCCCGCTCCAGCCGGATCAGCGGCGGGGCGAGGGGGCGCGGCGGCGACGGCAGGATGAAGGGGGCGACGCGTTCCTCGATGGTCGTGGCGACCGGCTGCATCTTGGCCAGCCGCTTCATGCGCGACTGGGCCTGGGCGGCCTTGGAGGCCTTGGCCTTGAAGCGGTCGACGAAGGCCTGGAGGTGGGCGCGTTCGGCGTCCTGCTTGGCC
>JAHJNW010000182.1 GCA_018820665.1 Alphaproteobacteria bacterium
CCCTGCGCTCCGGCGCGGCCGAGGCGGATCTCAACGCCATCGCCGCCCGGGCCCGGGCCCGCGCCGGCGCGGTCTCGTGCCGCGACCCGCAGCTGGCGGTGGTCCGCGACCGGGTCGACGGCGCCTTCTCCGGCTGGGTCCGGACGCCGCGCATGACCTTCGCCGGCGAGCGCCAGCCGTGGGTCGCCGATCGCACCCAATGGTCCCAGCCGGGCTGGCGGCTGATGCAGGCCTCTCACGTCGGCGCCTCGCCGGTCGCGTTCGGCTATGACGGCGAGGCCGGCGAGCCGACCCTGAAGGCGGTGGTCTCCTTCGTCGGCCGTTCGCGTCCGAACGCCGCCCGGATCGTCTTCCGCGACATCGCCAAGGCGCCGCGCGCCTGGGTGTCCGGCGCCGGCCTGCCGCCCGCCTCGACCCGCGCCAGCGTCTGGGCCACCGGCGTCTCGGCCGCCGACCCCGCCCTGCTGGCCGAGGGCAGCCGCGCCGGCGAGGCGTGGCGTTTCCCCGCCGCCGCCGCCGACCGTCTGGCCCGCCTCGACCCGCGCGAGACCTTCCTGATCGAATTCCATTTCCGCGACGGCAGCGTGGCCGCGGCGCGCTTCGAAGCCGGCGATTTCGCCGCCGGCCGCGCCTTCATGGCGATGGGGGCTCTATAAGTTCTCCGACTCTTAACGCGCCGTTTACCACGCGCCCGGCAGTTTCTGCCTGGCGGGCGTGTTCGGTCTCCCGCCAGTATCGGGGCGGGACGCGTGGGCGGCTTCACGGCGGCGTTGCAGAGATTCGGGATCGGTCGGCTGACCGTGGTGCTGGGCGTCGCCGCCGGCGTCGCGGCGGTGCTGGTCGCCGTCATGCTGCGCATCGGCCAGGCCCCCGACGCCCTGCTGTATTCCAACCTCGACCTGCGCGAGGCGTCCGAGATCACCACCGCCCTCGACAGCGCCGGGATCAAATATTCGTCCAAGGGGGACGGCTCGACCATCTTCGTCAGCCGCGACGAGGTCGGCGAGGCGCGCCTGCTGGTCGCCGGCAAGGGTCTCGTGACCTCCGGCTCGGTCGGCTACGAAATCTTCGACACCCAGTCGGTGCTGGGCCAGACCGAGTTCCAGCAGAACCTCAACGAAAAGCGCGCCCTCGAGGGCGAGCTGGCGCGCACCATCATGAGCATGCGCGGCATCACCTCCGCCCGGGTGATGATCGCCATGCCGTCGCGCCAGCTGTTCCAGACCACCGCGGCCGATCCGACGGCGGCGGTGGTGGTCGGCGTCAGCGGCGGAGCCCTGACCGGCGCCCAGGTCCAGGCCATCCGCAATGTCGTCGCTTCCTCGGTGCCCAATCTGAAGCCGGAAAAGGTCACCCTGACCGACACGGCCAACCGCACCCTCGCCGCCGGCTCGGACAGCGCGGGCTTCAGCGCCGCCTCGGCCGAGGAGGCCAAGTCCTCGACCGAGGCCCAGCTGCAGGCGCGCATCAAGGACATCGTCGAGGGCGTCGTCGGCGTCGGCGCGGCTCGCGTCCAGGTCACCGCCGACATCGACCACAGCCGCTCGACCACCCAGGAACAGCGTTTCGACCCCGACGGCCAGGTCGTCCGCTCGATGTCGATGAACGGCTCGGAGAGCGCCGACACCACCGCCGTCAACGACGGCGGCGCCACGGGCCTGAACAACATCCCCGGCGGCGAGGCCCCCGGCGCGGCCCCGGCCGGTTCGACCGACACCCAGAACACCGAGACCACAAACTACGAGATCTCCAACACCACCACGACCACGGTCAAGGAGGCCGGCGAGGTCAAGAAGCTGGCCGTGTCGGTCGCCGTCGACGGCCGCTGGACCCCCGCCGCCAACGGCGGAGAGCCGACCTACGCCCCGCGCACCGCCGACGAGATCGCCCAGATCAAGTCGCTGGTCGCCGCCGCCGTCGGCATCGACGAGGAACGCGGCGACAAGATCGAGGTGCTGAACGTCCGCTTCGCCCGCGACGTGCCCACGGCCGGCGGGGTCGAGGCCGGCAATTCGCTGTTCAACTTCACCAAGAACGACCTGATGCGCGGCGTCGAACTGCTGGTGCTGCTGATCACCGGCATACTGCTGATCTTCTTCGTCCTGCGCCCGCTGCTGAAGTCGGCTGCCGGCGCCGGGGCCCAGCCCCAGCTGGCCGGAGCCGGCGCGCCAGTCACAGCGCTGCAGACCAGCCTGATGTCCGGCGCCTCGCAGATGGCCCAGCTGACCGGTCCCGCCGGCCCGTCGGAGATGGAGCAGCGGCTCGACATCGCCCGCATCGAGGGTCAGGTGAAGGCGTCCTCGGTCAAGAAGGTCGCCGACTTCGTCGAGAGGCATCCTGACGAGTCGACCGCCATCCTGCGCAACTGGGTCCACGAAGGCTGATGGCGGCCCGGATGGTCAGCAAGAAACCCGCCGTAGACGACGTCAGAAAGCTGACCGGGCCCGAGAAGGCCGCGGTCATCCTGCTGTCGCTGGGCGAGGACCACACCCGCCTGTGGCAGAGCCTCGACGAGGACGAGATCAAGGAAATCTCACAGGCCATGGCCGGCCTCGGCACCGTCAGCGCCCAGGTGGTCGAGGAGCTCATGGTCGAGTTCGTCTCGGGCATGAGCGGCTCGGGCGCGGTCATGGGCAGCTACGAACAGACCCAGCGCCTGCTCAACGCCTTCATGCCCGCCGACCGCGTCGACGCCCTGATGGAGGAGATCCGCGGCCCCGCCGGCCGCACCATGTGGGACAAGCTCGGCAATGTGAACGAGGCCGTGCTCGCCAACTATCTGAAGAACGAATACCCCCAGACCGTCGCCGTGGTCCTGTCAAAGATCAAGGCCGACCACGCCGCCCGCGTCCTGACCAGCCTGCCCGAGGACTTCGCCCTCGAATGCGTGCAGCGCATGCTGCGCATGGAGCCGGTCCAGCGCGAAATCCTCGACAAGATCGAGCAGACCCTGCGCACCGAATTCATGTCCAACCTGGCCCGCACCTCCAAGCGCGACAGCCACGAGATGATGGCCGACATCTTCAACAGCTTCGACCGCCAGACCGAGGCCCGCTTCATCGGCGCCCTGGAAGAGCGCAACCGCGAGGCGGCCGAGCGCATCCGCGCCCTGATGTTCGTCTTCGAGGACCTGTCCAAGCTGGACCCCGGCGGCATCCAGACCCTGCTGCGCGCGGTCGAGAAGGACTCCCTCGGCCTCGCGCTCAAGGGCGCCTCGGAGGCCCTGCGCGAGATGTTCTTCTCCAACATGTCCGAGCGCGCCTCCAAGATCATGCGCGAGGACATGGAGACCATGGGTCCCGTCCGTCTCAAGGACGTCGACCTCGCCCAGATGGCCATGGTCCAGGTCGCCAAGGATCTCGCGGCCAAGGGCGAGATCATGCTGGTCGGCCAGGGCGCAGACGACGAGTTGATCTACTGACATGACCGCTCAACCGTTCAGCACCCCCTTCTCCTTCGACACCGAATTCGACGCGGTCGGCGGCGTCGTGCACGCCTCCAGCTTCCGCCCGACCAAACGCGCCTACACCCTGGCCGAGGTCGACGCCCTCGTCGCCGAGGCCCGGCTCGAGGCGCGCAACGCCGCCCTCGCCGAGGTCGAAAGCCTGCAGGCCATGGCCCTGTCGACCATCGGCCAGGCGCTCGCGACCGCCGTTCCGACCCTGACCCAGGTGGCCCAGGCCCATCGCGAACAGTCGGCCGAACTGGCCCTCGCCGCCGCCCGCGTCGTCGCCTCGGCGGCGCTGGACCGCTTCCCCGCCGGCCCGCTGCAGGCGGCGCTCGAGGCGCTGGGCCAGGAGATCGACGCCTCGCCCCGTCTGGTCATCCGCACCGGCGACCTCGACGACGCCAACCGCGCCCGCATCACCCGGCTGTGCGACGACTCCGGCTTCTCCGGCGTGGTCGCCTTCCGCGTCGAGCCCGGACTGGCCCCGGCCTCCTTCCAGCTGGAATGGGCCGACGGCCGCGCCGCCTTCGACGCCGAGGCCGCCTTCGTCCGCATCGGCGAGGCGCTGAACTCCGCCCTCGCCGCCGAGGCCGGGCACGCTGAATCCCTGAACCCCGACACATCAATGGAAGGGAGGCCGTAATGGCGTCCGACACCATGGCCCTGGAGGAGTTCGCGGACTCCACCGCGATCACCGTCCACGACGACGCGACCGACAAGACCGCCAGCGACCTCGCGCCGGTTTTCGACGTCCCCGTCAACATCTCGGCGGTGCTGGGCAAGGCCCACATGTCCGTGGCCCAGCTGCTGAAGCTGAACCGCGGTTCGGTGCTGGAGCTGGACCGCAAGGTCGGCGAGGCGATCGACATCTTCGTCAACAACCGGCTGGTCGCCCGCGGCGAGGTCGTCGTCGTCGAGGACCGGCTGGGCGTGACCATGACGGAAATCATCAAGACGGAAGACTCCGGCGCCTGATTGGCGACGGCTGGTAGAGATTAGAGGAGAAGACCCATGCGGCTTCTGGTGGTTGGCAGGCTCAGCGGACAGCTGGCGACGGCGGTGAAGATGGCCATGGCGCACGGCGCCAAGGTCAGCCACGTCGAGCGCGGCGATCAGGCGACGGAACAGC
>JAHJNW010000183.1 GCA_018820665.1 Alphaproteobacteria bacterium
CCCGGCGCCTCGGCCCCCAAGCTGATCAAGCGCGAAGACCTCAAGGCGATGAAGCCCGGCTCGGTGCTGGTCGACGTCGCCATCGACCAGGGCGGCTGTTTCGAGACCTCGAAGGCCACGACCCACGAGGACCCGACCTATGTCATCGACGGCGTGGTCCACTACTGCGTCGCCAACATGCCCGGGGCCGCGCCGCGCACCTCGTCTGAAGCCCTCAACAACGCCACCCTGCCCTTCGGCCTGGCCCTCGCCGACAAGGGCCTCGACGCGCTCAAGGCCAACCCCCACCTCGCCCGCGGCCTGAACGTCCTGAAGGGCGAGATCACCTATCCGGCCGTGGCTGAGGCGCTGGATATGCCGTGGAGCGATCCGTACGGGGTGTGGGCGAAGGCTTGAGGCCGAGGCAGCAGGCAGCAGGCAGCAGGCAGCAGGCAGCAGGGTCGGCCGGGAGTGAGTTCAGCGGCCGTCATCCCCTGAAACCGACCGCCCGTTCCTCCTGCTGCCTGCTGCCTGCTGCCTGTTGCCTCACCCTGCGCCTGTAATTCGCCGCTCTCTTGCGGCATAAGCCGCCGATGAAGTTTCTCGACCAGGCCAAGATCTACATTCGCTCCGGCAACGGCGGCGGCGGCGCCGTCTCTTTCCGGCGCGAGAAATTCATTCCCAACGGCGGCCCCGACGGCGGCGACGGCGGCAATGGCGGCAACGTCTGGATCACCGCGGTCGAGGGGCTGAACACCCTGATCGACTACCGCTACCAGCAGCATTTCAAGGCCCAGACCGGCATCCACGGCATGGGCCGGCAGATGCATGGGGCCAAGGGCGAGGACGTCATCCTCAAGGTCCCGGTCGGCACCCAGGTGCTGGACGACGACAAGGAGACGGTCCTCCTCGACATGGATGTCGCCGGCAAGACCGAGCTGCTGCTCAAGGGCGGCAACGGCGGCTGGGGCAATGTCCGCTTCAAGGGCCCGTCCAACCAGGCCCCGACCTATGCCAACCCCGGCCAGGAGGGCCAGGAGCGCTGGATCTGGCTGCGACTCAAGCTGATCGCCGACGTCGGCCTCGCCGGCCTGCCCAACGCCGGCAAGTCGACCTTCCTCGCCGCCGCCAGCGCCGCCCGGCCCAAGATCGCCGACTATCCCTTCACCACCCTGGTGCCCAACCTCGGCGTCGTCGACCTGTCGACCACCGAGCGGTTCGTCATCGCCGACATCCCCGGCCTGATCGAGGGAGCCCACGAGGGGGCCGGCATCGGCACCCGATTCCTCGGCCACGTCGAACGCTCCGGCTGCCTGATCCATCTGATCGACGGCACCCATGAGGACGTGGTCAAGGCCTGGCGCATCATCCGCCATGAGCTGGAGGCCTATGGCGCCGGCCTCGCTGACAAGCCCGAGGTGCTGGCGCTGAACAAGATCGACGCCCTGACCCCCGAGGCGCGCGAGGCGAAGGCGGCCGAGCTGGAGGCCGTCGCCGGCCGCCGGCCGATGCTGGTGTCCGGCGTCTCGGGCGAGGGCGTCACCGACCTGCTGCGCGCCGCCTGGACCGAGGTGCGCCGGGATCGCGGCGAGGTCGCCCCCGCCGAAACCGACGAGACCGTGGTCGAAACCCCGGGCGGCTGGGCCCCATGACCCTTTCAGGCCCGCCCCTCGCCGCGACCACCATCGCCGCCGCCGAACGGATCGTGATCAAGATCGGCTCGTCCCTGCTTGTCGACAGCAAGACCCATGCGGTCGATCTGGTCTGGCTGCGCAGCCTCGCCGCCGACGTCGCCGGCTTCCAGGCGGCCGGCAAACAGGTGCTCATCGTCTCCTCCGGCGCGGTCGCCCTCGGCCGCCGGCGTCTCGGGAGCCGGGCGCGCGGCCCGGGCCTGGAAAAGAAACAGGCCGCCGCCGCCACCGGCCAATCGATGCTGATGCACGCCTGGGAGTCGGTGTTCGACCCGCACGACATCATCGTCGCCCAGATCCTGCTGACCCGCGACGACACCGAGACGCGGCGCCGCTGGCTCAACGCCCGCGCCACCGTCGGCGCCCTGCTCGACATGGGGGCGGTGCCGATCGTCAACGAGAACGACACCATCGTCACTGACCAGATCAAATACGGCGACAACGACCGGCTGGCCGCCCGCGTCGCCCAGATGATCAGCGCCGACCTGCTGATCCTGCTGTCCGACGTCGACGGCCTCTACACCGCCGATCCGCGCAGCGATCCCAAGGCCGAACACATCCCCTGGATCGAGACCCTGACGCCCGAGATCGAGGCCATGGCCACGGGCGCCAACGCTGCGGCCGGGGTCGGCACCGGCGGCATGGCCACCAAGCTGATGGCGGCGCGCATCGCCGCCGAGGCCGGCTGCGCCACCCTGATCGCCCAGGGCCGCACCCGGATGCGCAGCGTCCCGACGCTGGAAGAGGGCCGCCGCTGCACCCTGATCGCCCCGGCAACCACGGTGAAGGCGGCCTACAAGCAGTGGATCGGCGGCTCGCTCGCCACCCGCGGCCGGATCACCATCGACAAGGGCTGCGCCCGCGCCCTGACGCGCGGCAAGTCGCTGCTGGCCGTCGGGATCACCGCCAGCGAGGGCGATTTCAGCAAGGGCGATCCGGTCGAAATCTTCAACGAAACCGGCGTCGAGATCGCCCGCGGCCTGTCGCGATACGACGCCAATGACGTCTCGAAAATCATCGGCGTGCGCTCCGCCGGATTGAATGCGGCGCTGGGCTATGCCGGCGGCCCGGTGGTGATTCACGCCGACGATCTGGCCCTGCGCGAGACCGCCGGCCCTTGAAACTCGAGCCGCGGACGCGACCTTAAGAGGATGACCATGACCCGGACCGCCCCCGCCCCGACCGCCGATTCCGCCCTCGAAACCGAAATGTCGGCCATGGGCCGCAACGCCCGCGCCGCCGCCCGCGCCCTCGCCCTGGCCGGGCCGGAGACGCGGACAAAGGCCATCGCCGGCATGGCCTCGGCCCTGCGCGCCCGGGCCGATCAGGTTCTGGCCGCCAATGTCGCCGATCTGGACGACGCCCGCGCCAAGGGCATGGCTTCGGCCATGATGGATCGCCTCGCGCTCGACCCGAAGCGGCTGGACGGCGTCATCGCCGCGCTGGAGTCGATCGCCGCCATCCCCGATCCGGTCGGCGTCGAGACCGCCCGCTGGACGCCCGAGAACGGCCTCGACATCGCCCGCGTCCGCACCCCCATCGGCGTGCTGGCCATCATCTATGAGAGCCGGCCCAACGTCACCGCCGACGCCGCCGCCCTCGCCGTCCGCGCCGGCAACGCCGTCATCCTGCGCGGCGGCTCGGAATGCCTGCGCTCCAACCTCGCCATCCACGCCGCCCTCGTCGAGGGCCTCGAGAGCGCCGGCCTGTCGCCCGACACGGTGCAGATCGTCACGACCCGCAACCGGGCCGCCGTCGGCCACATCCTGACCGGTCTCGGCGGTTCGATCGACCTGCTGATCCCGCGCGGCGGCCGCTCCCTCGTCGAGCGGGTCAAGCGCGAGGCCCGCGTCGCCGTCCTCGGCCACCTCGAGGGAGTCAATCACGTCTATGTCCACGCCAGCGCCGATCCGGACATGGCCCGGGCCGTGGCCGTCAACGCCAAGATGCGCCGCGTCTCGGTCTGCGGCGCGGCCGAAACCCTGCTGATCGACCGGGCCGTCGCCGACGCCCTGCTGCCGCTGATCGCCGGCGACCTGATCGAAGCCGGCTGCGAACTGCGCGCCGACCCCGCGGCTCGCGCCCTGATCCCCGCCGCGACGGCCGCCAATGACGACGACTGGTCGACGGAATACCTCCAGCCGATCCTCGCGGTGAAGGTGGTCGACGGCCTCGACGCCGCCCTCGACCACGTCGCCCGCTACGGCTCGGGCCATACCGAGTCGATCGTCGCCGCCGACGACGCCGCGATCGAACGCTTCCTCGCCGAGGCCGACGCCGGCATCGTCCTGGCCAACGCCTCGACCCAGTTCGCCGACGGCGGCGAGTTCGGCTTCGGCGGCGAGATCGGCATCTCCACCGACCGCCTGCACGCCCGCGGCCCGGTCGGCGCCGAACAGCTGACCAGCTTCAAATACGTGATCCGCGGCAAGGGTCAGACCCGGCCCTGAGGCGGCCTCTCGGGCGCAGGAGGGAACGTCACACCGCTCCCGGCCCTTTCTCCTGCAAAGGAGCCTCCCATGACCGACAAGCACCAGACCAAGGGCCGCAACGCCAACGGCGCCATCCCCCCGGGCAAGCCCGACGCCTCGACCTCCGACGCGGCGGTCAAGAGCAACGGCGAGCGCGAGCGTCGCAGCGCCGGCCCCGACGGCCCGGACGGCGCCGAGGTTGGCGACACCTTCAAGAAGCAGCCCGGCTGAAGCTTCGCGACAGGGGGCTCCGGCCGTGTTAGCTCACTCCTGAGCATAAGCCCCGCGAGCCCCCGCCTTGTCCTTCTTCCACGCCGGTCCCGCACCGAGGGCGTTCGGTCCCCGCCCCGGCGGCCTCCGCGACGGCCTTGGCCTCCAGCCCGGCATGAAGGTCGGCGTCTTCGGCGGCTCGTTCAATCCGGCGCATGACGGCCATTCCCACGTCGCCGAGACCGCCCTGCGTCGCCTCGATCTGGACCGGGTGATCTGGCTGGTCTCGCCGCAGAACCCGCTCAAGGACGCCCGCGACAGCGCCCCCTTGGCCGAACGCATGGCCTCGGCCCGCGCCGCCGCCGCCCGCGCCGCTTCCGGCCCGTCCATGGTGGTCTCCGACTTCGAGAGCCGCATCGGCGCCCAATGGACCATCGACACCCTGCGCGCGCTGACCGCCCGCTATCCGGGCGTGCGCTTCATCTGGCTGATGGGGTCCGACAATCTCGCCACCTTCCACCGCTGGCGCGGCTGGACCGACATCCTGCGGATGATGCCCGTCGCGGTCGTCGCCCGGCCCGGCTCCGAGCTGGACAGCCGCACCGCCCCCGCCGCCGCCCGCTTCGCCGACGCCCGCGTCCCGGCCTCGAAGGCGCGGCTGCTGGCCGATCTTGAAGCCCCCGCCTGGACCTATCTGACCGCGCCGCTGAACCACCGCTCCTCGACCGCCATCCGGGCCGGTGCGGCGGCCGCCGCACCGCCGTCCGGGCAGGGTGCGTGACGCCCGGGCCCGTCTGTGCTAGACTGCCCCTTTAGTAATCTCCCCGGAGCCCTCCGCTGACCCCCTCGCCCGCGCACGACGCGCAAGACAGCGCCGTCTCGAACACCGCGCATGAGATGGACCCGATCGCGCCCATCCATTCCGAAGACGGTCCGCCGAGCGGTCATGAGGGCCCCCTTCCCGTCGGCGCCAACGCCCTCGAGCAGGCCGTTCTGACGCGCCTCGACGAGGACAAGGCCCAGGACATCGTCCTGATCGACCTGAAGGGCAAAAGCCCGATGGCCGACACCATGATCATCGCCTCGGGCCGCTCGCACCGCCACGTCGGTGCCCTCGCCGACCACCTGCAGCGCACGCTGAAGGAACAGGGTCTGGGCAAGGTCAAGGTCTCGGGCCTGCCGCACTGCGACTGGGTGCTGCTCGACGCCGGCGACGTCATCGTCCACCTGTTCCGCCCGGAAGTCCGCGCCTTCTACAACATCGAGAAGATCTGGTCGGTCGACAGCGGCCACCGCGTCGACGCCCGCGCCTGATCCGACCCCGTGAAGTTGGCCGTCATCGCCATCGGCAAGCCGGGGCGCGGGCCTGAAGCCGAACTCGCCGCCGACTACGCTGGCCGCGCGACCCTCGCCGGCCGCGCCCTCGGCCTCGGCCCGCTGGAGTTGATCGACCTCGAGGCGCGCAAGCCGGGCAAGGCGGCCGAGGCCGAGCTGATCCTCAAGGCCGCCGAGGGGGCCCATCTGATCGCCTGCGACGAGCGCGGCCGGACCTTCTCCAGCCGCGCCTTCGCCGACCATATCGCCGCCCTGCGCGACGGCGGCGAGCGGCGGCTGGCCTTCGCCATCGGCGGGGCCGACGGGCTGGACGACAGCATCCGCGCCGCCGCCGCCTCGACCCTCGCCTTCGGCCCCCAGACCTGGCCGCACGCCCTCGCCCGCGCCATGCTGGCGGAACAGCTGTATCGCGCCGTGACCATCCTGGCCGGATCGCCCTATCATCGCGATTGATGCGCAAGACCGCCCTCGCCCTGCTGTTCGTCCTGGCCGCCGTGCCGGTGGCCGCCGCCGCGCCGCAGTCGGCTGAGGTCGCCCGGCTGCAGGCCGAGGTCCGCGACGAACGCGCCCGCGCCCTGCGCCTGCGCGCCGAGGCCGCCGACGCCGGGGCCGAGATCGCCCGCATCGAGCGCGAACTGGCCGCCCTCGGGACCGACGTCGCCGCCGGCGACCAGGCCATCGCCGCCCAGCGCGCCCGCCTGCGCGGCCTCAGCGAGCGCGAGGCCGGCCTCGTCGCCCGCCTGTCGCAGGCGCGCGGCCATCAGGCCCGGCTGCTGTCGGCCCTGCAGATGATGAGCCGCCGGCCCCCGCCGCCGCTGCTGGTCCCGGCCGACAAGGCCGTCGACACCGTTCGCGCCGCCATCCTGATGCGCGCCATCGCCCCCGAACTCGAGGCCCGCGCCCGCCCACTGATGGACCGCCAGGCCGAGATCGTCCGCGTCCGCCGCCTCGCCGCCCTCGGCAGCGAGGCCCTGTTCACCGCCGAGAGCGCCCAGGGCGACCGCCGCGCCCGGGCCGAAGCCCTGATGGCGCGCCAGACCCGCCTCCGCTCCATCCTGCGCGCCGAGGCCGCCGCCG
>JAHJNW010000184.1 GCA_018820665.1 Alphaproteobacteria bacterium
CATCGAACAGGGCCGCAAGCGCGCCCTGCTGACCGAGATGTTCTCGGACGCCCGCTTCACCCGCTGCCTCGTCTTCACCAAGACCAAGCACGGCGCCGACAAGGTGGCCGCCTATCTGGAAGCCGGCGGCGTCGAGTCGGGCGCCATCCACGGCAACAAGAGCCAGCCGCAGCGCGAACGCACCCTCGACGCCTTCAAGAAGGGCAAGCTGCGGGTGCTGGTGGCCACCGACATCGCCGCGCGCGGCATCGACGTCGACGGCGTCTCGCACGTCGTCAACTTCGAGCTGCCGTTCGTGCCGGAAGCCTATGTCCACCGCATCGGCCGGACCGCCCGCGCCGGGGCCGACGGCACGGCGATCAGCTTCGTCGCCGGCGACGAGATGAAGCTGCTGCGCGACATCGAAAAGGTCACGCGCCAGAAGATCCCGGCCATCGACCGCAGGAACGACAAGGCCCTGGGGCTGCTGGACGCCTCGATCATGGCGGCCGGCGTCGGCGCCAAGGCGACCATGCCCGACCGCGAGGAGCGTGACGGCCGGGGCGGCCGCGGCGGCGAGCATCGCAACCGCAATCCGCGCCGCGACGGCGTCAAGCTGGAAGGCGGCGGGCAACCGCACCGCGTGCGCAAGCCGGGTCCGGGCCGCGATGTGCGCCCGACGCCGGAGCGGGCCTTCGATCCGCTGGCGCGCGAGCGTCCGCGTCACTCGAACAATGACCCGCGTCAGGGCGGCGGCGATGTCGCCGTGGCCGTGGCGGCCAAGCCGGACGGCGAGATCAAGCGCCGTCCGCGGCGCCGGCGTCCGTCGAACGGCGGACAGGGGTATGCGAAGGCTTAGGTCTTGGGGCTTAGGGCTTAGGACTTAGGGCTTAGGGCTTAGGGCTTAGGGCTTAGGGCTTAGGGCTTAGAACGAAATGGCGCCCGCCGGAGCGATCCGGCGGGCGTTGTCGTGTGCGACGATGCGCGCCGGAACTGCGCCCGAAATTCAGCCATTGAGACGGAATGAGGCAGATTCCCCTGCGATTGCCCGGTCCCCTTCACGACCGTATCGAGACGATGGCCGGGGCGCTGATGCGGGCCGAGGGGATGGCTGTGGACTTCGCCGCGCCGGCCGGGGCCGCCGCCCTCGCGGCGCCGGACTCGGTGTCGTGGCGGGTGTTCAAGAATCCGGTCGCCCTGTTCATCGGCGGGGTGGCGGCGGTGCTGCTGGAGCTGGCCGAGCCGCGGGTGCGATCGGGAGTCTGGGACCATACGAGCTTTCGCACGGAGCCGGTGAGGCGGCTGAGGCGGACGGGGCTGGCGGCGATGATCACCGTCTATGCGGCGCGTGAGACGGCCGAGGCGATGATCGCCGGGGTCAACCGTCGCCACGCCCGGGTGACCGGGACGGCGGACGACGGCGCCGCCTATGCGGCCGACGACCCCGAACTGCTGGACTGGGTGCAGGCCACGGCCTCGTATGGTTTCCTGCAGGGCTACCACCGGTTCGTGGCGCCGCTGTCACAGGCGGAGCGCGACCGGTTCTACGCCGAGGCGGCGCCGGCGGCGCGGCTGTACGGGGCGCTGAACAGTCCGATGGACGAGGCGGCGCTGGAACGGGCCTTCGACGCCATGGCGCCGAAGCTGGCGGCGTCGCCGGTGATCCGCGAGTTTCTGCAGATAATCCGCACGGCCCCCGCCCTGCCCGCCGCGATGCGGCTGGCGCAGCCGCTGCTGGTGCGGGCGGCGGTGGATGTGCTGCCGGCCTGGGCGCGGGCGCGGCTGGACCTCGACGATCAGGGGCCGGCGCCGTGGGAGCGGCCGGTAGTGCGGGCCATGGGCCGGGCCGCCGAGCGGCTGGCGCTGGAGAGCCTGCCGCCGGCTCAGGCCTGCGTGCGGATGGGGCTGCCGGCGGACTGGCTGTATCGACGGGAGGCGGCGGGCCGGTCCTGACGGTCGCCGGGGCGGCCGCAGTCCCTCAGAGGATCTCGTAGTGGATCGGCTTGAATGAGTGATTGTTGGACTGCAGGGCCGAGCAGGCGGTCAGGCCGATGATCAGGTCCATTTCGGCCTCGAACACGGTGAAGTCGCCGGCCTTGCTGAGGGGCGGCTCGACCGTCAGGGCGCCGGTGGCGCCGTCGACCGGCACGTTCATGAAGACGTTGAAGGCGGTCGGGATCTGGTCCGGGACGACGCCGTACGGGGCGAGGGCCTCGGCGAGGTTGCCGAAACAGCCGCGGTGCGGGTCCGTGTCGCCGTAGATGATGCGGAAGGTGTCGGCCGAACAGGGCGTCAGCAGGAAGTCGTGGCGGCCGACCTTATCCTCGCCGATGCGCAGCATGACGTTCGAGCGGTTGGACCAGAGGGCGTCGCCGGTCGTCAGATAGATACGGCTGGCGTAGTCGAGGGTGCGGCCCGAGGAGATGACCTCGGCGAGGTCGTGGCGGTTGAAGGCCAGCAGGTCGCTGACCTGTTCGCCGCGCGGGTCGATGACCTTGAGCCGCTGGCCGGCCTTGAGCTCGAAGGCGACGCCGGAGCGGGGCGGGATTTCATTCGGCATGGCGGCATTTCCCGGACTGGGGGTCGAAGGGGGCGGACCAGGACTCGTCGACGGCGCGGCCGCTGTACTGGCGCGCCTCGGAGGTTTCGCCGTGGCGGGCCAGCATCGGATTGACGGCGCCGGCGAGGGTGACGTCGCGCTGCAGGATGCTGGCGCGCAGCTTCTCATAGGTCCCGGCGGCGCGCAGCATCTCGAACTGGCGGTGCAGGTTGAAGACCACGGCGGGGGTGTGGAAGCGGCGCGCCGGGCGGCTGGCGCCCGGGTGCATGCCGACGGCGAAGAAGGCCTCGCCGCCGAAGCTGAGCGAGAAATGCGGGCTGTTCGGATCGGGGTCGACGGTGGCGTCATAGGGCACGCCGTTGAAGGCGTCCTTGTCGGCGAGCGACTGGATGCGGTCCCACATGGCGCGCTCGAAGGCGAGCTCGTCGAGGTCGCGGGGCCCCTCGAAGATGACGACGAAACTCTGGAACAGGGTCGGGTCGACGGTGAAGCGGCGGGCGGCCTCGAACAGGCCGGGGTGGATGCGCAGGTCGTCCCACGACGAGGTGATGTCGCGGGCGACGATGATGTTCATCTGGCTGCGCGCGAGGGCCGACTTGGCCCCGACGCAGGGGAAGGCCTGATCGCGGACGAAGCTCTCGAAGGCCTGGGCCAGCGGATGGTCGTTGGCGGCGACGGCGGCGCTCATGCGGATGTCCGGTTGGTCAGCAGGTGGACCGAGTAGAGGCTTTCGCTGTCGGTCCAGGCCTCGAGGGTGCGCCAGCCGGCCCGGGCGGCGAGGGCGGCGAAGCTGTCGAGGGTGTATTTGTGCGAGTATTCGAGGACGATCGGCTGTCCGGCCGGCAGGTCGAAGCTCTGGCCGGCGATGGTCAGCGACAGGTCGCGCAGCGGATAGATGCCGGCCTCGATGCGGTGGGCCTCGGTATTGTAGATGGCCTCGTGGCGGAAGTCGGCCTTGTCGAGGTCGGCGCCGAGCTCGCGATTGATGCGGTCGACGATGTTGAGGTTGAAATCCCAGATGGCGCCGCCCGGGTCGTTGTAGGCGCGGCGCAGGATGTCGGGGTCCTTCTGCAGGTCGACGCCGGCGAGGAACAGGCTGTCGCGACCGAGCAGGGCATGCATGCGGCGCAGGAAGGCCTCGCTGTTCTGCGGCAGCAGGTTGCACAGGGTCGAGCCGGGGAAGAAGCCGAGCACCGGGCTGTCGCCGACGACCTCCGACAGGTCGAAATCCCGGGTGAAGTCGGCGCTGATCGGCGCGACCTCGAGATGCGGATAGTCACGGCGGATGGCGGCGGCCGACTCGACCAGCTGGGCCTGGGAGATGTCGACCGGGACGTAGCGGGTCAGGTCGGGCATGGCGTCGAGCAGATGGCGGACCTTGACGCTGGCGCCGCTGCCGAGCTCGACGAGGCTGCCGCCGGCGCCGAGGGCGCGGGCGATGTCGGGCCCGTGCGTCCGCAGGATCTCCAGCTCGGCCCGGGCGCCGTAGTAGTTGTCCGAGGCGACGATGCCCTCGAACAGGGCGGCGCCGGCGTCGTCATAGAGCCATTTGCTGGCCAGCCGGCGCGGCCGCAGGGACAGGCTGTGGGCGACGGAGGCTGCAAAATCCAGATCGGCGAGGTTGGGTTCGGCGTCGAACACGGCGGCGGTATCCTGAACGGGGATGACGTCGCCAAGCGGGACGGTTGCGACGGGCCCTCATAACGTCATGCGCGGTGGGCTGTTCCCGGCGGCGTCGGGGACCGGCCAGCGGGAGCCGGCTCAGGCCGCGAGCGGCAGGGAGGAGGGCGCCACGGCGCGCTCGATCAGGCTGACCACCCGCTCGCCGGCATGGACGCTGACCCGGGCCCAGCCGACGACGGTTTCGGCGACCTCGAGCGCCCGGGCGCGCGCCGTCAGGTCGTCGCGCGCGTCGAGCACGCACAGCTCCGCCACCGGTTCCGCGTCCGTGCCGACGATGCAGTAGTAGCTGTCCATGGAATCCTCGCCTTGGGCGCCCTGAACTACCCGGAAGACGACTCGTTCCTGTGACGGCTTTCCGACAGTTTGTCGGAGAAGGGAGACGAGGGACCGGCGGACCCTTCAGGGGATTGCCGGAACGGTCGCCGCGTGAATAATATTGCAACGCACCATGAAATGCTGCGCTGCAGCATCCATATGGGGTGCAGGGCCCTGCCGGCCCTTGAGGATGCTTCATGCCCCGTCTCGGTCCGACCGTAGCCGCTCTCAGAATGCCGCGCCCGCCCGGCGCGGAAGCCCGGAGCGGCGGACGGCTGCAGCCCGTGTCGGGATCCGGGTCGAATCCCGGACGGCTGGCGATGAAGGTTCACGCGCCGGTGGATCGGGGGCCGGGCGCAGCGCTGGTGGTCGTGCTGCACGGCTGCACCCAGACGGCGGACGAATACGCCGCCGCCGCCGGCTGGCTGGACCTCGCCGACCGGTTCGGATTCGTCGTTCTGACGCCGGAACAGGCGCGGCCGAACAATCCGAACCTGTGTTTCAACTGGTTCCAGGGCGGCGATATCCGGCGGACTGGCGGCGAGGCGGAGTCGATCGCGCAGATGATCGCTCACGCGGTACGGGCCCACGATCTGGACCCCCGGCGAGTGTTCGTCACCGGCCTGTCGGCGGGCGGGGCGATGACCGGGGTCATGCTGGCGACCTGGCCGGAGCTGTTCGCCGGCGGCGCGATCGTCGCCGGCCTGCCCTACGGGATCGCCGGTTCGGTCGGGGAGGCGATGGAGGCGATGAAGATGACGGACGCGCCGCCCGCTGCGGGACTGGGGGCCGCCGTGCGCGGCGCCAGCGCCCACCCCGGGCCGTGGCCGACGGTCAGCGTCTGGCACGGCCAGTCGGACCGGGTGGTGCGCCCGGCCGCCGGCGAGGCGGTCGCCGCCCAGTGGCGCGAGGTGCACGGCGCCACGGGGCCGGCGCGGACCGCCCGCACCCCGGACGGACGCGACTTCCTCGTCTGGCTGTCGCCAGACGGCGAGCCGGCGGTGGAGCTGCACCGGATCGGCGGGCTTGGCCACGGCGCGCCGGTCATGGCGGAGGGGCCAAACGGCTGCGGGCACGCCTCGCGCTACACGCCGGAGACAGGGGTTTCGTCCAGCTTCGAGATCGCGCTTGGGTGGGGTCTGGTCGAGCGGGACGCCGCGGCGGCCCGACCAGAGCCGCGCACGCCCGTCCGTCCGGCGACGACGGAGCGCCCGGCGCCGGCCCGGCCTGCACCGGCCGATGGCGTGAGCCGGGTGATCAACGACGCCCTTCGCGCGGCGGGTCTGCTGCGTTGAGCCCTGGCTCGTACTTCACAGGATGATGATCCCGGCCGCCGTCAAAACTCTCCTGCGATCCCCACCCTGAAGGCCGCGTTGTCGCCGCCGCCGTAGGAGAAGCCGGCCGTCAGCGCGAGCGGGGCGTCGAGATCGAGCCGGCGGGCGATGGCGCCGCCGATCGCCTGTTCGTCGCGGTAGGTGGCGCCGTTCAGCACATAGCTGGTCCGGCCCGGCCGCGAGGGGATCGGGGCCGTGCCGATGGCGATGGCGGTGGCGATGCCCCGGCGGGTCTCCTGACGGTCGGCCCGCATCTGCCGGTCCAGCTGATCGATCGCGGCGGGGCCGAAGTCGGCCAGCGCCAGATTGCCCCCGGCGTCGGCGGTGACATAGCGGGTGTCGCCCGACTGCGCCGCGCGGCTGGCCGTCGAACCGATGCCGGCCAGGGTGTAGGTCGAGCCGGCGCCGCCCAGCGCGACCTGACCGGGGCGGCTGGCCACCGCGCCCTCGCCGATGGCGACGCTGCCCGCCGCGCCGGCCCGGGCGCCGAAGCCGAGTGCGATCGCCGAGCGGCCATTGGCGACGCTGTCGGCCCCCAGGGCGAGCGCGCCGTCGCCGGTCGCGGTGTTGTCGGCGCCGATGGCGACGGCGCCGCGCCCTGTGGCGATATTGGGGTCGCCAATCGCGACGGCGCCGGCGCCCGAGGCGCGGTTGCCGGCCCCGATCGACACGGCCGCGCCATTCTCGGCCACGGCGCCGGTCCCGATCGCGACCGAGCGCGCGCCGCTGGCGACCGAGCCGCTGCCCATCGCCATCGCATTGGCGCCGCTGGCCTGGGCCAGCGGGCCCGTCATGTTCATCTCGACATAGGCGGTGCGGGCCAGGGCGCGATCGGCGGAGGTCTGGGCGGCGGCGGCGTTGAGCAGGGCGTTGTCGGCGACCGACCGGGCGAGGCGCGCGTCGATCGCTGCGCCGTCCGCCGCCTGCTGGGCGGCGTCGGCGCGCAGCCCGGCGGAATCGGCCGTCCGCTGGGCCATGTCGGCGTTGGCGAGGGCGGCCTGGGCCGTTTGCGCGGTCACCGCATTGCTCGCCAACGCCTGATCGGCCAGGGCGCGCGCCTCGTCGGCGCGGGCCTGGGCCGCCGCCG